>JBOGGE010000018.1:0-32928 GCA_050743865.1 Acidimicrobiales bacterium | reverse complement strand
GCGCCGCGGCGCCCTCCATGCCGTGGCGGCCGAGGTGCCGGCGCTGCCCTGACCGGCCGTGCGGCGGCGCCACCAGCCACCGCCCACCCGGCTAGCTCATCGACGCCACCGATCGTCCACCCGGCGCACCGGTACCCCCGGTCGCCACCGCGGCGTCGAGCGCCTGGTCCAGGTCCTCCAGGAGATCGTCGATGTGCTCGATCCCGATCGAGAGCCGGATCATGTCGGGGGTGATGCCCGCCGACACGAGATCCTCCGCGCTGAGCTGGCGGTGAGTGGTCGAGGCCGGATGCACGACGAGAGAGCGGGTATCGCCCATGTTGAGCGCCCGCTTGATCAGCCGGACGGAGTCGAAGAACCGGATGCCGGGCTCGTAACCCCCGGCGACGCCGAAGGTGAGGATCGACGGGCACCGTCCGCCCAGGTACCGCTGGACCAAGTCGTGCGACGGATGGTCCGGGAACCCGGTGTAGCGCACCCACGCCACCCTCGGGTCGCCGACCAGGTACTCGGCCACGGCCCGGGCATTGGCCATCTGGCGCTCGAGGCGGACGCCCAGGGTCTCGAGGCCCTGGAGGACCAGGAAGGCATTGAACGGCGACAGGGTGGCGCCGCCGTTGCGGAGCCCGACCGTGCGACACCGCACGATGTAAGAGCTCTCGGGGAAGTCGACGGCGTAGATCACGCCGTGGAAGGCGACCTCGGGCTGGTTGAACATCGGGAACCGGTCCGGGTGGTCAGCCCAGGGGAACCTGCCGCCGTCGATGACGACGCCGCCCAGGGTCGTCCCGTGGCCTCCGATGAACTTGGTGAGCGAGTGGACCACCACGTCCGCACCGTGGTCGACGGGCTTCAAGAGCAGCGGGGTGGCGATCGTGTTGTCGACCACCACCGGGACGCCGCGGGCGTGGGCCAGGCTGCACAGCTCGTCGAGGTCCATGACGTTGCCGGCCGGGTTCGTGATGCTCTCGCAGAAGACGGCCCGGGTGTTCTCGTCGATCAGGGCGGCCATCGACTCCGGACGGCAGTCTCGGGCGAAGCGAGCCTCGATCCCCTCCTCGGCGAGCCCGTGGGCGAAGAGGGTGTAGGTGGCGCCGTAGAGCTGGGGTGCGGTGACGATGTTGGACCCGGCGGTCGCCAGGTTGCGTACCGACTGGTACACGGCCGCCGCTCCCGAGCTCACGGTCAGGGCACCGACCCCGCGTTCGAGGGAGGCCATGCGCTGCTCGAGCACGTCGTTGGTCGGGTTGTTGATCCGGTTGTAGTGGAAGCCGGGGGCCTCGAGGTCGAAGATGCGACCGGCCTGGGCCGCGCTCTCGAGCTCGTGGGTCACCGTCTGGTAGATCGGCACCGCCGACGAACGGGTCGAGTCGCCACGGTGGCCGCCATGGATGGCGATGGTCTCGTCGTGCATGGTGCTCCTTTCCGGCTCCCCTCCGGTCACCCGGCTCGCCGCAGGGTGCGGCGCAGCTTGCGCTCGCCCACCTGGGCGAGCCAGTTGGCAAAGAGGTGCTCCATAGGAGCTTGCCAGTCGGCGGCGATGCGGTCGGCGCAGGCGGCAAAGGGGAACCGCTCCAGGCTGGCAGCGTCCGGGCGCCCGCCGGTGACGGCGTCCCGGAACCGATCGAGCAGGGCTACTCCCTCGACGTCGAGATAGCCGGCCGGCACCCGCGGGTAGCTCGCCATCTCGCCGCTCAGGTACCGGCGGACGTCGCGGCGGTACTCGCGGAGCAGGGTGGTCGGGGCGTACTCGGGGTGGCCCTGGAGGAGCATCGTCAGGCAGGCGCCGTCACGAACCGCCACCGACCATCCGGATGCCGGCGCGGCGAGGGCCACCGAGTACCCGTGCTCCTCGATCGTCCGAGCCGGCACGTCGTGCAGCCGGGAGTGGGGGCAGGGCACGACCGGGCCCAACCCGGCCACCAGGGGATGGGCGCCGACCGCCTGGACGTACACGCCGCTCAGCTTGGCGGCCAGCCGCCGGCGCTCGATCCCCTCGTCGGCCAGGAGGGCGCAGTGGGAGGCCAAGCACGAGAAGGCGACGGCGGAGGTCGACCGGACCGACCAACGGCACAGCTCGGAGAGGTCGCGCCACGTGACCTCCTCCCGGAGATCGGCGTGGCGAGGCTCGCTGCCGGTGACGACCACGGCGTCCGGCGGGGATCGGTAGAGCACCTCGAGGCGCTCGTAGCGGTCGGCCAGGATCCGCTGCACCTCCTCCCCCCGGCCCGGTTCGGGGACAGCGGACAGCCGGACGGTGACCCTCCGCTCCGCCGACCCGGCCTGTACCAACCGGAGGAACTGGCGCTCGGTCTCCGCGAAGGCGGCGTCCGGCATGTTGTTGACCAGGGCCACCTCGATGGGCGGATCCGCGGCGACCGCCGTCGCCCCCCAGCGGCCCCGGGCCGCCGTCACCGTCATGCGACCGCCATCGAGACGGTGGCCAGCGGCGCCGCACCATCGGTGGCGTGCTCGGCGGCGGCGTGCTCGGCGGTGGCGTGCTCGGCGGTGGCGTGCTCGTAGACGACGTCGGCCAGTTCCTCCATAAGCTGGCTGGCCCTTCGCACCTCGTCGGGTCGGTCGGCGTGGCCCACGATGGCCAGCACAAAGGACCTCGTCCCACCCTGAGGGTCGATGGCGTCGCCCGGGCGCAGGTGGAGGGAGACCGATTCGACGCCGGGGATCTCGCCGAGTTGGCGTAGACCGCCGACCGAGCACAGGCGGCGGGCCGACACGGGGGGCTGCAGGAACAGCCGGTACCCGATCCTCTGGGTACGGACCGGGCCGTCGAGGCCGACCGGGCGACCGAGGGCAGCACCCAGGTGGAGGGCCAGAAGGTCCGGGCCGCCCGCCGCCGCCAGGATGTCGGGGACGCCCCCGCCCATGCGGCCGTTCACCTCGATGACGCGGGGGCCGCCGGGGGTGAGCTTGACCTCGGTGTGGACGCACCCGGTCCGGACACCGAGGGCGTCGAGGGCCTCGGTGGCGGTCGCCAGGACCGCCTCCCGCTCGGCCGGACCGAGGTCGCTCGGCATGAAGAACCCCGTCTCCCGGAACGGTTCGGCCGGGTGAAGGCGGCCGGTGACGGCGAGATGATGACGGCGGCGCCCGTCGACCAGGGTCTCGACCGAGACGTAGTCGGCGAACGGGCGCTTCCCGGCTCCCGGCATGCTCGGCAGGAAGCCCTCGACGATCATCGGCTCGGCGTCGGCGGGCACGCAGGCCAGGCGAGCAAGGGCGGAGACGAGCTCCGATCGGTCATGGACAGCCAACGTGTGCCGGCTGCCTGACCCGCACCGGGGCTTGAGCACCGCCGGGTAGGTGACGTCGGCGGCCACCGCGGCGACCTGGGCCGGGTCGCTCGGAGACGGTATCTCCCAGATCTCGGGGACCGGGACGCCACCGTCTCGTAGGGCGTGACGCTGGTCGAGCTTGTCGGCCAGCCGGCGGGCCACCTCGGGCCGGTGGAACGGGAGCTCGAGGCGAGCGGCCAGCTCGGCCATTGCCACCAGATCCTGGTCACGAAAGGCGACCACCCCGTGGGGCCCGAAGGCGGCGACGGTCGAGGCCAGGCGGGCGGCGTCCATCCCCACCGTGTCGACCACCGCGCCCGTGCGCTGCAGCAGGCGGCCGACGGCGGCGGTCTCGGGGTCGTCCGACCGGACGAGCCACACCAGGTCGCAGAGCCCTTCCGCCGCCGCCACCAGCTGGAGCGGCGGCACCGATCGGTGCCCGTGGGGCACCACCACGACCGGGCGCCCCGGTCGTGGCCGCCCGATCGTCACGATCCTGCTCCGAGGACGCAGTCGGCGCAGACCTGGGCGTCGAGGAACGCCCGCACCCGGCTCGACGGCGACGGGAGGTAGGCGGTGTAGTAGCGAGCACCCTCGGTCAATGCGCCGTACAGCCAGAGGGTCTCCTGTGGCCGGCCCGATGCCGCCACCGGGTGGAAGTCATCGGTCAGGTCCACCGATCCCAGCTCCTCGCCGTCGACCCGGAGCTGGCGGAGGCGGCCGCGCTCGAAGAGCCGCGCCAGCACGGGCGAGGCCGAGTCGTGCACCGTCGGCTGGTCGATGTGGGCGCCGATCAGGTGGTCGAACCGCTCGGCGTGCGGCCGGTCGAGGAAACGGGAGGCCATGACCACGCCCTCGCCGTCGAAGATGGCCGCCGGCGACGGCCCGAACGGCATCCGGACCACCTCGGCGTCGACCAGGGCGAGGAGCTCCTCGGAGCGGCGCACCGGCGGCCCGGCCACTATCCGGGCAACGCGGTTGCGCACATTGGCCTGGAAGTCACGATGCGAGGCCGGGTTCAAGCCACCGAACTCGACGGCCTGGCGCATCGTGTCCCGCAGGGCGCGGAGGACCTCGAAGGCGTGCTTGAGCGGGCTGGCGCCGCCGGGGACCAGGGCGGCGGCTACGTCCGACTCGATCGCCTCGGCGATCCGGGACTGGTAGTCCTTGGAGCTGACGAAGTACTCGCTCTCACCCACGAAGAGGTTCTGACCGGCATCGAACGTCCCGTACCGGTCGGCCAGGTCCGCCACCGCCTGCTCGAAGCGACCGGACCGCCAGGCCGAGCCAAGGACCTCGGTGATCGCCCGGCCCGCTCCCGGACCGTCGACCAAGCGGGCCGACTGGGCGTAGAAGCAGGCCACCATCTCGGCCAGGACCAGGGGCAGCAGCTCGCGCCGGGCGTCGATCAGCCGCCTCGGGGCTGCGACGTTGTTGGGCGCCCCGGGGATCTCGGGGGCCCGGCGCAGCGCCGCCACCGCCTCGGGGGTGCAGATGACCGGTCGGTGCTCGTCGGTGATGTCGGCGGCTCCCATTGACTTGGCGCAGTAGGGGTAGCCACTGCGGGAGAAGAGGGCGATACGGGGCTCGCGACCGCTGGGCTCGTACCGGAGGTGCCCGTCGCGCCGGACGAACCTCCCGCCGCGGCCGACAGTCAGGGCGATGACGACGTCCAGGGCGACGAGACCCATCCCCCGCACGGCGACCGACGACCCGGGTGCCACGGCCCGGTCGATCTCGGAGATCGGGTAGGGCGCCAGCACCGGCGCGGCCTCCGACGTCCGGTTGGGGGTGTGCCCGGTGGTCACGACCACGTGATGCACCTGGAGCATGTCGCCGCTGGCCAGATTGACCTGTTCCCGACGCCCGAGCGCCACCACGTCGACGGCCGTGGTCCGGTGGTGGACGACGCGCAGCGTCGGCGGCGACTCCTCGACCAGGCACCGGTAGAACCACGCCAGGTACTCCCCCATGAGACGCCGCGGAAGGAAGTCGTGCGGGGTGAGCGGTCGGCCGGCGGTCGTCACCTCGCAGTGGTCATCCACCCACTGGTAGCCAGCCGACACCGCCCATTCGAAGAAGCCGGTCCCGCGCCGCCCGCGGTCCTGCCCCGGGAACGGGTACATGGAATGCTGGCCGCACGGCGTGTTGAGGATCAGGTAGTCCGGCTGGTCGCCGCCGTACAAGCCGGGCCCGGGCGTTCCCGGCTCGATCACGTGCACCGTGAGGCCCGGGGCGCCGTCACCGCGCTCGATGGTGCCGCTGACCAGCCGTTCCAGCACGGCCAGGCCCCACGGGCCCATCCCGACGACGGCAACCTCGACCTGCCCGGGAACCGGGTCACTGGGGCTGGTATCCGACAACGCCTGCACGCGAATCCTCCTTCGGTCGCTCTGCAGCACGGTACGAAGTCGTCGTCCCATTGCCGCCTGCCTCACGTCCCGGCGGCACAACCAGGGGGGCGATGAAGGAAAAGAAGGCTCTGACCTCGGACGATCGACTGGTGGGTGGCCGGCGGCACGGGCTGGGGCGGCAGGCGGCCCCGGCCCCGACCGTCGCCCCGGAGACCGGTGGGACGCCGCAGAGACGCCGGGCAGGGTACGTCGGGGTTCGGCTCGAGCCGGCAGGTCGGGCTCCCGAGCCCGGCGGTCGACCAGACGCCGTCAGCAGGGCTGGTCCGGCACCATCACGCCGGCGGGCAAGGTCGCAAACAGCGTCAGCGTCAGCGAGAGACGCGCGGCACGTCAGCGAACGCCACGATGGTCCCGCCGCCCTTGGCCAACCGCACCGACCGCACCTGCGAACGGTTCGGAAGCGGGGCGGCCCAGTAGCCGTACCCGCCGGTGATCCGGAAGGAGCCGACGGTCACGATCTTCCCTCCGGCCTCGCCGACCTGGCATCGGACCATCCCGCCGGTGCTCAGCCCCTGGACGGCCATCGAGATCCACGGTTCGGCACCGGTGGTCACGACCACCCGCCCTACCGCCCGGCGCCCGACCATGAGCGCAGCCGTGAGGGCTCGCCCACCGCCCGCCGGCAGGCCCGGCTGGCTGGGCTGGGCGCCGGACTGGCTGCCGGCGAACCATGCCCCTCCCCCGACCATGCTGACGACGGCCACGGCCGCGGCGGCCTGGAGCACCCGCCGATGGACCGGCCCGCCGCCGCGCACCGAGCGGCGAGCAGTGATGGTCCGGACCACCCGGTCATCGAACCCCGGCGGGGGCTCGGCCGGCGGAGCGAGACCGATCAAGCCGTCGGAGATCTCCCCCAGCTCACGCATGCGGCTCCGGCAGGTGGGACATCCTTCGAGATGGGCCGCGGCATCCGCCCGTTCCCGACCCCCGACGATGCCGAGCGCCAGCTCGCCGCTGATCGATCGAAGCTCGCTGCAGGTCATGTCGTCCACGATCGGCCCCCCGCCTCCGCCAGCTCGGCGCGCAGCCGGCCCATGGCGGCCCGGATCCGGGTCTTGGCCGTGCCGAGAGGTATCCCTTCGCTGGCCGCCACCTGGCTGGCCGACATGCCGGCGATGCTGGCCAGCACGACGGCCCGCGCCTGCTCGGCCGGGAGCAGCCGGAGGGCCGCCCGGAGCTGCCCGGCGGACTCCGCCGCCATGGCCAGATGCTCGGGCCCGTGCCGTTCGGGCGTTCTACCAACCACGCGGTCCACCAGTGCGGCCGTGTCGACTGGCTGGGGCACGCGGACCCGGACCGTGTCGATCGCCAGGTTGCGGACGATCGTGGTGAGCCACGTCTGGACCGAGCCACGGAGCGGGTCGAAGGCGCCGGCGTGACGCCACGCCCGCTCGAACGCCAGCTGGGCGACGTCCTCGGCCGTCTTCCGTTGACCGACGATCGCCAGGGCCACGCCGAAGACCCTGGTCTGGAAGCGTCGCACGAACGCCACCGCCAGCTCCTCGTCACCGGCGCCGAACCCGGCCAGGAGCGCCTCGTCGTTCAACTGCTCGGTCGGAAGCCCGATCGGGCGCACGTCACACGCTAGATCGACGAGGGTGCGGCCGGTGGTCCGGTCAGTAGCCGTAGCCACCGCCGGTGGCACCGGTGGACGGCGGGCTCGAGTGGTGCCCCGAACGGGTGCCGGTCGAGGCGTTCGGGGTGGAACGTCGGGCCGCCGTTGCGAAGACTCGGCCGGAGGCGGGCACGGTCGACCACTTGCCGCCGAAGGCGGTGACGCCCTGACCATGGTCCTGTCCCGGGCCGGTGTCCTCCACGAAGGTGTACAGCGGCCAGCGGTCGTAGGTGACCTGCATGGTGCCGGCAGCGTCGTTGACCATGCCGAGCAGCGACCGGGACGCACCATGGCCTGCGCTCGGCCGTCCCATCGCCGCCAGGGGGGGCCAGGCCGACGCGCAGGCACCGCTGCAGGTCGGCCGCGACCGGCGGTCGGGACTGAAGGCGTACAGGGTGCGCCCGGCCGGGTCGACCAGGACCCGTCCCATCCCCGGCACCTTGGCGAGATGGACCCACGCCTCCGGCCCGGCCTTTGCTGCCTCCGCAGCGTGGGGCGCCGGTTGACCGGCTCCGGCGGCAGTGGTGGCGCCGGCCGCCCCGCCGATCGCGGCGACGCCCAGTGCGCAGCTTGGCGCCAACAACAAGAGCCGTCGTCTCCTCACAGGTGTCCTCCTTCGGCCGATTGCCGGGTCGGGCCCGACTGCCCTCTCGACGGGGCGGTGTCTTGACCGCCTCCCCTTCCACTACGTGCGGCACGGCGGGACGGATTGCCGACGACCACGCGCAGGGTGGCAGCGGCGCCGAGCACTACGATCCCGGCCGATTCGACGGCAAGCGAGAGATGAGCAAACGGCGCCCCCAAGCTGTCCTGGAAGCCGAAGAGGCCGCGTTCGGCGCTGACGACCAGAGCCCCGGCGGTGCCGGCCAGGAAGCCGGCGCCGGCCAGGGCCGGAAGCGCGCGCCGCGTGACGGCGATGGTCACGGCCAGCACGTACCCGACCACCGCCTGAGCCAGGAAGAGCGGCCCGATGGTGGCGATGCCGCGGTACCCGTCGTGCCACAGATCGAGGTGGATGCCGGCCGACCAGGCGACGAGCCCGGCACCCATCACCATGACCCCGCTGGCCGCCACCCGCCACGCGGTGCGCTGCCCACCGCCCGACCGGGCGTCCCCGGCGGCGCCCCGGCGGGCACATCGGTAGGACCACCGGTCGACCCCCTGGCGGGCCGTTTGGTGGACTCGTTCACGGGCCGGTTCACGGGCCGGTCGGTGGGCTTCAAACGATCCTTCGGTCACCATGCTGGCGTCACCTCCGGTACGTCCTACGTGTCCGAGCTGGCAACGGATTCCTCGGGGTACCGGCTCGGTCGGACCATGCCCGGTCGCAACCTCGCTACCATCGTGGGGATGCCTGCCGGCAAGGAGGCCGAGCGGCCCCCGATGTCCTACGAGCAACTCATCGCACGTCAACGCGACGACCTGCAGGACGCCTATCTGAAGGGCTCCCGGCGCCTGCGCTGGGACGCCGAGCGCCTGACCGCCGAGCGCCAGCGCCTCCTTCGCCAACTACTGGGCTGGGCGGCCGACCGGTCGCCGTTCTGGAAGGCCAGGCTCGCCGGGATCGACCCGGCGACCTTCACCGAGGCCGACCTGCCCTCCCTCCCGATCCTGACCAAGACCGAGATGATGGAGGAGTTCGATCGCTTCGTCACCGTCCCCGGATTGACCCTGGACCGGGTGAACGAGCATGTCGACCACCTCGACACCGACCGGTATCTCGACGGGCAGTACCGCGTGATCGCCACCTCGGGCTCGGGGGGCATCAGGGCGCTGCTCGTCTACAGTTGGGAGGCCTGGGTGACATTCGTCATGCTGGCCACCCGGTGGCGGGCGCGTTCAGGCGGCAACCCCGACGCCGCGCTGGCATCGGTCTTCGCCGCCAGCCCCCGGCACGTCTCCGGCGCGCTGCACGCCTTCGTCGGGTCAGCCGGCCCCGGCCGATCGGTCCACCTCTCGGCTACCCTCCCCCTACCCGAGATCGTGGCCGGTCTCAACGCGGCGCAGCCGGGGGCCGTCCAGGGCTACCCGAGCATCATCCGGCTGCTGGCGATCGAGGCACTGGCCGGTCGGCTGGACATCGCGCCCGACTGGGTCAGCACGTGTGGCGAGCAGTGCACCCAAGAGGTGCGCGACTCGGTCCGGGAGGCGTGGGGCGTCGAGATCACCGACGTATGGGGCTGTACCGAAGGGATCTACGCCTTCCCGTGCGCCGCCGACAATGGCCTGCACCTCCCCGACGACCTGACGATCGTCGAACCGGTGGACGCCGACGGGAACGTCGTGCCGTACGGCCAGCGTTCGGCACGGGTGCTGCTCACGAACCTCTACAACCGTGTTCAGCCACTCATCCGCTACGAGATCACCGACGCCATGACCGTCACCGACGAGCCCTGCCCGTGTGGATGTGCGCACCGGCGCATCACCGAGATCCACGGGCGGGCCGACGGCGCCTTCGTGTACCCGGGCGGCGCCGCCGTCCACGCCGTCGGGCTGGCCGGCATCCTCCTCTCCTCCCCCAGCGTGGTGGACCTTCGTGCCGTCCAGACGGTACGCGGCGCCGAGGTGTCGCTGGTGACCAATGGTCCGTGCGACACCCGCCGGCTCCGGCGAGAAATGGTGGATCTGCTCGAACGTTCCGGCCTCGCCGACCCGGAGGTCAACATCCGAGAGGTCGGTTCACTCAGCCGCCTGTGGTCGGGCAAGGTCCGGCAGTTCGAGTCGCTCCCGGGGACCTGACATCCATCGGTGGAGGCACGCCCCCGGCACGTCGGCACCCGACTGGCCGTCGGCGACGGCAACACGAGGACTGCTGCGAGCCCGGCCACGCCGACGAACCGTCGGAGGTCTTCGATGGCGACCTCGAACGCTCCGGGGGAGAGACTCGAACTCTCAACCTAGCGGTTCGCCTGGGGCGGTCCCGCCACCTGGGGACGAAGAAGAAAGCCCTGGTCAGCGGGGCCAGACTCCGCCCGACGATGACCGTTCATGACCCCCTGCGACCATCCGTCCGCGCGCATTGCGCGCGTGCCGCCTCGGATTGGATGCCGCTCCTCGACCGCCTACGCCCCGGTCCGCCGTTCTCCCTGACGCTCACGTCGACTGCCCGGATTCATCGTGCGGCGGGCGATCTCGCAGAACCCGTGTTGGCCGACGCTTCCGATGACCATCTCGGCGTCACCGATCATGAGCACGGGGGTGGCCCACGACCGAACGACCGAAGTACCCATCGTGCCGAGCCACGCGAAGGCGCGATCAGGCCCGGCACTGGGGTGCCGGGCCGTTGCCATGGTCGCTCATGGACGCGTTCGCCCCGCCGGTCTCAAGACGCTCCGGTCACACCTCGGCGGGGACGGGCAGCGGGTCGGTGCGCTGTTCCCTTCGATCTTGACCCCGGCTCAGTGCGGAGTGGCCAGGCGGGAGGCCACCCAGCGCTGTGCGGGCCGTCCGGCCGTCGTAACGCGCTCGGGGCGGGCCCTGCCCGAGGCCGCCAGCACGCCGAGCGCCTCGTCGATCGCTGCGCCCGGACGGTTGCGCCCGAGCAGGTCGCGGATCTCGGTGCGCGTCATGCCGGCTGGCGCGTGAATGAGCGCGGCGCCGATCGCTTCGGCGAGCGGGTCGCCGGTCGCGTCAGAGAAGAGGAGCTCGACGCCGTCTTGGCAGTACTCCCACAGGGCGAGCCCGGCGCCCAGGTGCTCGAGGCCGATCGCCGAGGCGCCGTCGACCAACGTGTAGATGAGCGAGAGCCGCAGCACGTGGGCCTCTGAGCGGGCGAGCAGGCCGCCGGCCATCCCCGCCCTGGGCTCGGAGAGGCGTCCGTAGGTGTCCCGCCAGGCGGCCCGTGCCGCAGTCGTGAAGCGGACGTGACCGAGGTGCCCGGCTGCCTGAAGGTGCTCACCGAGGCGCTCGGGCATCCCGCTGCCTTCGAGCGGGTCGGGGTCGCCGCCGTCGGGGAGGAGGCGTGCTCTGCGGCAGGCGACGAAGCAGAACCGGTTCAACAGGCCGTTGGCGACCTCGAGGGCAGACACGTGATGGCGCAGCTCTTGGGCGGTGATGTGGCCGACGGCCGAGATGTGGGGAGCCGCCGCCCGGGCCGGGGCGTTGCGGGTCAAGAGGGCGAGCGGCCGGCCGTCCCACGCCGAGCGAAGCACCGGCGACAGGCTGGAGACGTCGCGCCCGGCCGCCTTCAAGACCGAGGCGAACTCGGGCTCGACCACGAGCAGCGGGGGCTCCGAGCTTCCCGGATCTGCGCCGTCGGGGTCGCGCAGCGCCCAGACGAGACCCTCCCCCGATGACAGCCCGGTCGCGCAGCGACGGGAAAAGCCTGGTGCGGCCCTCTCCATGAGGCGGGCGACGTGGTCCCACGAAGAGCCCTTGCGGGCCTTGGCGGAGTCGCCGACGAGCACGCAGAACTCGTTCGGGTGATGACGCGTCGCCTCGACCAGGGCGTAGGCGCCGCGTCCGACGACCGCCCCGGCCGCGATGAGCAGCTGGGCCAGGACGGCGACCGGGTCGGCCTCGGTGTGCGGGGCGATGGCGGCCACGAGGGCGCCGGCCATGCCCTGGTAGGCGGCATCGTGGGGCGCACAGGGCCAGCCCGGGCTGGCCGGGAGCTCGTAGCCGGCCACCTGGGCGCTCATTCGGCGGTCACCTCGGCGACCGCTTGACGTGCCGCGGACTCGTCGACGATCGCCTTGGAAGACGAGAAGGCGGCGACGAGCGCCTGGGTGGCCAGGTTGTTGACCGCCCGAGGCAGGCCCCGGGCGACCTGGTGGATGAGCGCGACCGCGTCGTCGGAGAACAACGTGTCGCTCCGCCCGCAGAGGGAGAGGTGGCAGGCGATGTAGGCGCCGCACTCGGTCGCCTCGAGTCCCTGGACCACGAAGCGCAGCCCGACGCGCTGGTCGAGGGCGGTCATGGTCCCCAGGCGCAGGCGCCGGCGGAACATCGGCTGGGCCAGCAAGATGAGCCCGAAGGGGCTCTTGGCGTCCATGGAGGCGTTCTGCAGGCAGCGCAGCCCCTCCAAGGTCTCTGCGTCGTAGAGCTGCACCTCGTCACAGCAGATGGTGACCGACTTGCCCCGCTCGGCCGCCTCCTGGGCGAGCAGCTCTGCGGTCTGGGGGATGAGCGACGAGCAGTGGAAGCGGGGGACCCCGCCCAAGGCGGTGACGATCGCCGAGTAGGCGCCGCGAAGCCCCACGCCGGGCGTGCCCAGGTAGATGACGGTGTGGCGAGAGGCGTCGAGCGCCGACAACGCCGCACGGGCCGCCACGGTCTTGCCCGACCCGCACTCGCCGGTCACCACCCCGATCGCCTGCTCGGAGACGCACCAAGCGATGCGGGCCACGGCCTCTTGGTGGGCCCGGTGCTGGTTGAGCGCCTGGGGGGCGATGTCTCGCCCGAAGGGCATCTTCGAAAAGCCGTAGTGACTGCGCAGGTTCTCGATCATGGTGTGGTTCCTTCCTCATCGGCGGTGTGCTCGTCGTCTTCGTGGCGGTCGTCGCCTTCCCCATCGATCGACGTGTCCTCGCCGATGGACGCGTAGTCGATGGGGCGTCCCAAGAGCTCTCTGTCCCTGCGCTTGGCCACGAGGTCGAGGTAGTCGATGCCCGTGGGCGCCGGGGTGGGTTGTGCCTCGGGACGCGCCTTTGGGTGGGTGTGGCGCCCGATCTTGAAGGGGACCGCCACGCCCATCGGCCGGCCACAGAAGCGCACGTCAATGGTGGTCATGTCGAAGGGATCGAAGACGAGCTCGACACGCTTTCCGACCAACGCCGCGTCCACCTCGAAGGAATTCGCGTGGAGATGGACCGTCGCCGTCTTCGTGACCGTGCGGGTCTCTGCCCACAAGAAGGCCTCGTGGAGCACTGCGGCAGAGGGGAGCGCGGGCGGGCCCTCGTCCATGAACCGCTCGATCGGGGTGGCGCCCGTCTCGGAGTGGACGCGTCGGTGGTAGACGGTCTCCACCCAGGCGCTGAAGAGGCGGTTGAGCTCGGCCAGGTCGCAGACGCCACGGGCCTCGACCTCGACGACGAAGCCACTTCTCACCGTCTCGAAGCATCTTTCCACCTTGCCCTTGGTGGTCGGCGTGTAGGGCCGGGCGTGCACCAGGCGGATGCCGAGCACGGCGCAGGCCCGCTCGAGCTGGGCATCGCGATACGCGGCGCCGTGGTCGACGACCAGCACCTTGGGAACGCCGCGAGCCGCCACGCCCGATCGCAGCGCCGTCTCCATGCGGATCGTGTCCTCCGACGAGCACCACCGATAGCCCGCAAGGAGCCTCGAATGGTCGTCGATGTTGGCGAGCAGGTAGGTCTTCTTGCCCCCGACTCTCGGCCCGTGCATCGCGTCGCCGAACCACCGGTCGTTCCTCCTCTCCGCCTCGTAGCGCCCGAAGGCCTGAGGAGGGGACCCGTCGGGACGGGTGTTGAGCCCGAGACGGGCGAAGTGGCGCTGGATGGTGCGCTCGGAGGGGCACGGTGTGGTCCCCGCCTCGGCCATCACCCGGAGGACCTGGGCGGCGGTGCGCTTGGGCATCTCGCGCTTGAGCGATGCCGCGAGGTCGAGCACGGCCTTGTGCGTGCGCGGGTCGGCACGCCGCGGCGCAGGGCACAGCGCCTCGAAGCCGCCGGCCCGCCAGGTGCGGATCCACCGATCGAGCGTCGATCGGCCGACCCGGACACGCCGTCCGTCTGGGCCGGCGTGGTCCATTCGAGCGAGCGCCCGCACGAGCGCGCCACGCTCGGCCTTGGTGAGCGCCAGATCGGCGGCCTCGCGCACGAGCGAGTAGCGGAAGAGCCCGACGTCTCGATGCCGATCCTCCATGGCCCGCTCCTCTCGTCATGCGCCGAGAGCAGCCTCACCGGGTCATGGCACCGCCGGGAAGGGAAAACTCGTGTTGCAGAGCAGCACGCCGCCCGACAGACGGGCCACGACCGGCCAGAGCGGGGCAGGGCCGAAGCGCTGGACGTAGGCCCGCACCGCCACGCCGATGGCGGTCAGCGCGTCGTGGAAGGGCTCGCCGGCAGGGCCGATCGCTGCCAGCTGTGGGTCCAGCGCGTGCGCCCAGCGGGTGAAGTGCGCCCGGATCGACTCGGCGGCTCCGGCGAACGCCGCCAGCCAGCCGCGCACCTTTTCTCGGGACACGCCGAGCCCGGCCGCGATCGGCCGCTGCCCGGCGCCACCTCCGTGCTGGGCAATGGCCGAGCCGATCACCTCGACGTGGTCCCGACGGCGCAGCAGGCACGTATCGGGCAACAGCACGTGGGTCGCAGGCCTCGGGTGTGCCCGACAGATCGCTCGCCGAGGGGCGAAGCGCGCCACCGCGCCACCGAGAAGATGCAGCGGCCGGGAGCTCGCATGCGCCCACGGGCTGAGCGCTCCACCGCAATCGGGGCAGGCCAGCTGTCCCGACAAGAGCTCTTGCTCGACGGCGGCTTCGTCACTGCCTACGATGAGCACGGGTGCCTCCAGGCATCTGCTGAAGGGCCTCCCGCTGTCTCGCGAAAGATTGGGCGGGAGGCTCTTGCGCGTATGGGTCGCGCCCAGCCTCCCCCGGATAGCCACCAGATAGCCACACCGGCGCCCACCGGCGTCATCACTGCGAGCGTCGTCAGCAGCAGCCGGCGTGCTCAGTTCGAGTGGCGCCTAACAACCCGCAACTCGGGGAGGGCGTCGTGGTCCTTCGATCGGCTCGCCCGCTCCTTGGCGACGATGATGTCCTCCAGTGCCGCAATGCGGACCACGAATCCGTCGCCGCGGATGACGGTCGATCGGGTCACGAGCTCGTCGTAGGGGACTAGGTGACCATCGGCCGCTTCGAGGCCGGCGAGGACGTCGAACCCGCCGGCGTCGGTCATCCAGGTCGATGCCCGCCAGGTCGAGTGCAGTGGCGTCGATCTGGACCGGGAGGGCTCGGGCTTCGGCGTCGGTCATCCCGCCGACTCGGAGCCGGGCGTGCAGCTCCCGCAGGGCAGCGGCCAGCCGTCCGAGGTTGGCCCGCTCCCGCCGCACCACGCAGTCGGCGTCCTCGGTCAGTCTCCCAGCGCCATAGGCCCGTGCGGCAGCGCCGCCGACCAGGAGGTACTCGACGCCGTGCCGATCGAGGGTCGTGGCCAAACGGACCAGGTCGTGAGGCGGCCCGTCAGCCGTCGCCACTTGCGGCCGCAGCCTCTTCGGCCCGCTTGGCCTCCACTTCGGCCAGCCACTCCATCACGGCTTCCCGGGAGTCCAGTCGCCGTCCGTCCCAAAGGATGGTCACGTCATCCTCGGTCGGCGGCGGCGCGTTTCGAAGGCCCTCTGCCAGCTCCTCGACGGTCATGACGGGCTGTGCGGTCATACGCCCAGGATACCCGCATGGCGCCCCCCATCGGCGGCCTGCCGCACGACCGGTCGGTGGAGCGAACACGCTCCTCCGTTGGGGACTCCTCTGCGACCAACATCCCACCAACCACCCCACCGGAGCCTTGGTGCTCCCAGGCCACCTCGAGTCATACATTCGGTTGGGGGTCGGACCGACCGCTCGGCAGGCTCCCCCGAACGGGCCAAACTCTTAAGCCGCATGGGAGGAGTGCGGGCTCACGCAGTACCACTTCCATGAATTGCGCCATCGCATGGCGACCCAGTTCGATCCTGGGAGCGAGCCTCCGCGAGGTCATGGCTCGGGGCAGCTGGAAGTCGGTCAGCATGGTCGCCTGCTACCAGCACGCCAGCGACGAGCGGGACACCCTCTTGGCGAAGTCGATGCCTTCCCTGCTCTCCGGGGCTGGCACGACAGAGGAACCTGCCCTCGCTGTAGCCCGTAGGTTGCCCAACCGGGATTCCGAGGGGCGAATCGACGCTGAAAATGCCGCCTGACCAGGGGAACGCTCCGGGGGAGAGACTCGAACTCTCAACCTAGCGGTTAACAGCCGCTTGCTCTGCCATTGAGCTACCCCGGACCGAGATATCGAGCGACGATACCAGCAGGGTCGTCCGCCGACGGACTTCCACGGGATGCCTGGCGAGCCCCGGCGCGGCGTCGCGCCGGGCGCCGGCTACGCCTCCTCGAGGTAGTCCCGCAAGAGGAAGGCGGCGTCGGGACGGCGGAGCTTGGCCAGCGTCTTGGACTCGATCTGACGCACCCGCTCGCGGGTCACGCCGAACTCCTTGCCGACCTCCTCCAGCGTGCGCACCTTCCCGTCATCGAGCCCGAAACGCAGGCGTACCACGTCCTGCTCACGGTCCGTGAGGAAGCCCAGGGCCGCCTTCACTGCCCGGTCCAGCATGGACCGGGTGGCGGCGTCGTCGGGCACCACCGCGCCACGGTCCTCGATGAGGTCAGAGAGGCTGAAGTCGTCCTCGTCGCCGACCGGCTGTTCGAGCGACACGGTGTCGAGGCTCATGCGCTGGATCTCGCGCACCCGATCGAGCGGGAACTCGACCCGCTGGGCGACCTCCTCGGGGGTCGGCTCCCGGCCGAGCTCCTGGAGGAGCTGGCGTTGGGCCCAGACCACCTTGTTGATCGTCTCGACCATGTGCACCGGGATGCGGATGGTCCGGGCCTGGTCGGCGATAGCACGGGTGATGGCCTGACGGATCCACCACGTGGCGTAGGTGGAGAATTTGAAGCCCCGCTCGTAGTCGAACTTGTCGACTGCTCGCATGAGCCCCAGGTTGCCTTCCTGGATGAGGTCGAGGAACGCCATTCCCCGGTTCCGGTAGCGCTTGGCGATCGACACCACCAGGCGGAGATTGGCCTCGATCAGAGCTTCCTTGGCCTGCTCCCCCCGCCGGACCAGGCGGCGGTCGCGGAACCTCTGCTCGCCGTGGTGCTGGTCGCGGGGCGGCGCACCGTCGGGGGCGACACCGGTGGCTGCGGCCAGGCGGGCGGTGGCCTCGTTGCCGGCCTGGATACGCTGCGCCATCTCGACCTCGAGCTCGGCGCTGAGGAGCGGTACCTTCCCGATCTCCTTCAGGTAGGTGTGCACCGGATCTTCGGCGGTGCTCCCGAAGTACTCCGACCCTGAGCGGCCACGGCCCGACGAGGCCTTCCGGCGACCCTTGCCACGGTGGCCGACCTCGGTCTTGACCGCCGACGAACGGCGCGTTCCGTGTACGGGCCCGTCCGCCGTGGGCGCCGCCGGCACGGGGTCCGCCACCCCGGCTGCTGGTCCGGCGCCGGGGTGGTCCCCACCCTGCGCACGCCCAGGATCGGTGATGTCCACAACCACTCCCCCGCCCTTCGTGGTCCGGCCGCTCATCGACTCTCCTGCCTCGCCCTCGACAGCCAGGCTACCAATCGGTCGGCTGCCGTGCGCCCGCGACCGGCGTCGTCGAGGTCCTCCAGCCATCTCCGCACCGATGCCGTCTCCGCCGCCACGGCCCCCAGATCGCCCGACGTCGCCCGCAGCTCGGCCTGCAGGTCGGCCAGCTCGCGCCGTGCCGCGTCCCGGACCAGCTGCGCCAGCACCGGAGCGACGGGATCGACCCGAGGGTCGTCGGGAGGGACCGGCTCCTCGACGATCACCCGGCGCAACAGCGCGGCAACCTCTGGATCGGCCCGGTCCACCGCCGATCGGAGGTCGTCGGCCTCGGCAAGGGCAAGGAACGCCGTGCGCTGGAGCTCGTCGACGAACAGGGCCGCTTCGAGGCGGTCGGCAACCAGTTCGGGACGGTGCACCGCCAGCCGCAACGCCTCGAGGCCGGGCCGTTGGGAACCGTCGGCCCGTACCTCCGTTCCCGTCCGATAGCGGTCGGCTCGACCGGCGCCGGGGCCTCCCCCGCCAGCTCCCCCGGCGCCACCCCGACGACCACCTGTGCCCCAGCCGTCCCCGCTGCCGTCCCCGTGCCGGCCGTCCCCGCCGTCCTCCTCCTCCCGTCGGCCACCCGGGCGCCGCCGCCCGGGCTCGTCCGGTCGGGTCGGGTGGCGCAACGCCTCTTCCAGGCGTTGGCGGAGAAGGTCGGCGGGCACTCGGGTGCGATCGGCCAGCGCCATCACGTACTGGTCGCGCACCAGGGGGTCGGGATGCTCGGCCAGGGCCGCCAGTGCCGCCGCTGCTGCCCGTGCCCGGCCCTCGGCCGTCGACAGGTCGCCGGTGCCGAGCAGCCGGTCGACGCGGAACTGGAGGAATGGCACCGCCGTGGACACGGCGGCCCGCAAGCCCTCGGGGTCGGTCCGGGCCAGATCGGCCGGATCGCTGCCCGCCGGCATGGAGGCGACCCGCACGTCGGCGTCGTGGCGCCGCTCCCATTCGTAGACCCGTGCCGTGGCCGACTGGCCCGCCTGATCGGCGTCGTAGGCGAGGACGATCCGCCGGCCGAAGTTGCGCAACAGGCGGAAGTGCTCCTCGGCCAGGGCCGTCCCGCACGTCGCCACCGCCCGGGGCAACCCGGCCTGGAAACACCCGATCACGTCGGTGTACCCCTCGCACACCACCACCTCGCCGGTGGCCACGACGTCCTTCTTGGCCCAGTTGAGGGCATAGAGGATCCGACGCTTGGCGTAGATGGCCGTCTCGGGGGAGTTCTTGTACTTGGGCTCCGGGCGCCCGCCGTCGCCGGTCGACGGGAGGACCCGACCGCCGACGGCGACCGGCCGCCCGGACGGGTCGCAGATCGGGAAGAGCACCCTGGCCCGGAAGGCGTCCTGCTGCCGGCCCCGCCGGTTCACGAAGCCCAGGCCCGATTCGGTCAGCAAACGGTCGGTCAGGTGGAGGGACAGGCTGAGGGCGTCCCAGTCGTCAGGTGCCCACCCAAGCCGGAACGTCCGCACCGTCTCGCCGTCGTAGCCGCGGGACCGCAGGTAGTCGCGGGCCCGGCCGGCGTCGGGCGCAGTCAGGAGGCGGTCGTGGTACCAGGCGACGGCCCGCTCCACGGCGGCCAAGAGCTCCCGCCGGCGCTGGTGCTCGGCGTCCGACCCGGCCTGCTCGTGGATCGCCACACCGGCGCGGTCGGCGAGGAATCGCACCGTCTCCACGAAGTCGAGGTGCTCGGTTTCCCGGACGAAGGAGATGGCGTCGCCCGAGGCGTGGCACCCGAAGCAGTAGTAGAAGCCCTCCTGGGCGTTCACGCTGAACGAGGGGGTCTTCTCGGCGTGGAAGGGGCACAGGCCGACCCAGCGCCGACCCTGGCGACGGAGGGCGACGTGCTCGCCGATGAGTGCCACGACATCGGTGGCCACCCGGACCTGCGCCACCTCCTCGTCGCTGATCGCCACGTCGGGAGGGTACCGCCCTACGACCGGCGCCGGCCCGGGGCCTCCCGGGCTCAGGGGCCTCCCGGGCTCAGTGGCCTCCCGGGCTCAGTGCGAGCGGCGCGGCTTCTTGCCGTTGTGCGAGCGGCCCGACCCGCTCCTCGACCCGGCCCCCACTCTTGCCGTCCCCGCCACCGTGGTGGCGCCGCCGGTGGCGGCGGCCCCGCCCCCCCGGCCGGCCGCGGTGCGCCGAGCCCCTGCCGCCCCCCGGCCGTCGGCACCGGAGTCGTCGGACGCCAGGACCGCCTGGGCGGCGGCCAGCCGGGCCACCGGGACGCGGTAAGGCGAGCAGGAGACGTAGTCCAGACCGGCCCGGTAGAAGATGGCGATCGACTCGGGGTCGCCGCCGTGCTCCCCGCAGACGCCGACCTTGAGGTCGGGCCGGGTGGAGCGGCCCCGGCTGGTGCCGAGCCGCACCAGCTCGCCGACGCCGTCGGCGTCGACCGTCTCGAACGGATTGCGGGGCAGGAGGCCCTTCTCCAGATAGGTCGCCATCATCCGACCCTCGACGTCGTCGCGGCTGAAACCGAACGTCATCTGGGTGAGGTCGTTGGTGCCGAACGAGAAGAAGTCGGCCTCCTCGGCGATCTCGGCCGCCCGGAGCGCGGCCCGGGGCGTCTCGATCATGGTCCCGATGCTCACCGCGATCTTCCTGGCCGCGCCGGCCTTGGCCGTCGCCTTGGATCCTGCCTGCTTCGCCTTCCCCTTGGGCGGCGTCGAGGCCACCTCGGCCACCGCCTCTTCGACCCACCGGCGGGCCAGCGCCAGCTCCTCCCGGCTCACCGTGAGGGGGATCATGATCTCGACGACCGGGTGCCCGCCGGCCGCCGTGCGCTCCCGCGCCGCCTCCATGAGGGCCCGGACCTGCATGGCGTACAGCCCGGGCTTGAGCACCCCGAGACGGACGCCGCGGGTCCCGAGCATCGGGTTGGCCTCCTGCCAGACCAGCGCCGCCTGGTGGAGCCGGCGCTCCTCGTCGTCGAGGCCCACCGTCGCCTCCTTGAGGCCGAGCTCGTGGGTGGACGGGAGGAACTCGTGCAGCGGCGGGTCGAGGAGGCGCACGGTTACCGGCAGCCCGTCCATGGCCTCGAGGATGGACACGAAGTCCTCGCGCTGCACAGCGCGGAGGTCCTCCAATGCCTGGCGTTCCTCCTCCGGATCGTCGGCCAGGATCATCCGGCGGACCACCGGCAGCCGGTCCTCGCCCAAGAACATGTGCTCGGTGCGGACCAGCCCGATGCCGGCCGCGCCCAGCCGCCGGGCATTGGCGGCGTCCTCGCCCGTGTCGGCATTGGCCCGGACGCCGAGCTTCCCGTCGCTGAACTGGTCGGCCCATCCGAGCAGGACGTCGAGCTCGGGTGGGGGGTCGGCCGGCGTCAGCGGCACCTTGCCGGCCACCACGATCCCGGCCGTGCCGTCGACCGAGAGCCAGTCGCCTTCGGCCACGGTGACGCCGCCCACGGTGAACTGGTGGGGGCCGATCCGTAGGGCCTCGGCACCGACGACCGCCGGCTTGCCCCACCCGCGGGCGACCACGGCGGCGTGGCTGACCAAGCCGCCCCGGGCGGTGAGGATCCCCTCGGCCGCCAGCATGCCGTGCACGTCCTCGGGCGACGTCTCGTTGCGAACCAGGATCGTCGGCTCGCCCCGCTGGGCCGCCGCCGCCGCGTCGTCGGCGGAGAAGCAGGCCCGGCCGACGGCGGCCCCGGGTGAGGCGGCCAGCCCCTTGGCCAGCGCCGGGTGACCGGAGCCGGCGAACTGCGGATGGAGCACCGCGGCCAGGTGGTCCTCGGTCAGGCGGCTCACCGCCTCTGCCCTGCTGAGCCTGATCTTGGGCTCGTCGGTCATGTCGACCGCCATCTTGAGGGCGGCTCGACCGGTGCGCTTCCCGACCCTCGTCTGGAGCATCCAGAGCTTGCCCTGCTCGATGGTGAACTCGGTGTCGCACATGTCCCGGTAGTGCCGCTCGAGCTGGTCGAAGATGGCCATCAGCTCCCGGTAGACCTTGGGGAACGTCTTCTCCAGCGCCGAGAGGGGCTCGGTGTTGCGGATCCCCGCCACCACGTCCTCCCCCTGGGCGTTGACCAGGAAGTCGCCGTAGGAGCCCCGGGCGCCGGTCGCCGGGTCCCTGGTGAAGCCGACCCCCGTCCCCGACCGGTCGTCGCGGTTCCCGAACACCATGGCCTGGACGTTGACGGCCGTGCCCAGCGTGTGGGGGATCCGCTCCCGCTCCCGGTAGGCGACGGCGCGGGGAGCGTTCCAACTCGAGAAGACGGCCTCGATGGCCCCTCGGAGCTGGTCCTCGGGCTTCTGGGGGAACGGCTTGTCGGTCCGGCGCTCCACGATCTGGCCGTACGAGTCGACGAGGTACCGGAGGAGCTCCGTCGGCACCCGGGCGTCGGAGGTGGTCCCGGCCAGTTCCTTGGCCGCCTCGAAGAGCGAGTCGAGCTCTTCGGCCGGGATGTCGAGCACGATGCGCCCGTACATGGCGACGAACCTGCGGTACGAGTCGTAAGCGAACCGCTCGTCCCCCGTCTGCTTGGCCAGGCCGTCGACCGAGCGGTCGTTGAGCCCGAGATTGAGGACGGTGTCCATCATCCCGGGCATCGAGAACTTCGCCCCCGAGCGGACCGACACGAGGAGCGGGTCGTCGGGGTCGCCGATCGACTTCCCCATCGCCCGCTCCAGCCGGGCCCGGGCCCGGGCCACCTCGGCGGAGAGCCCCTCCGGCCAGCCCCCGTCCAAGTAGGCGCGGCAGGCGTCGGTCGAGATGGTGAATCCCGGGGGCACGGGCAGCCCGAGCACCGAGCTCATCTCGGCCAGGTTCGCCCCCTTACCGCCGAGGAGATCCTTCATCTCCATCGGGGGTCGACGGTGCGAGTGGTCGAAGTCGAAGACGTAGGGCATCGGGCCTCCTCGCCCCTGGGTGCGAAGTGCGCGGGGTTCGGGGCCAACCTTACCGGTCGGGTTCGGATGGCTTCCCGGCGGCCTTCGCCGGCGGCCTTCGCCGGCGGCCAGGAGCCCTAGAGCACCACCACCGAGCGAAGGACCTCCCCCCGCTCCATGCGACGGAAGGCCTCTTCGACGTGGCCGAGCCCGATGGTCTCGCTGACGAACCGGTCGAGGTCCAACCGGCCCTGGAGGTAGAGGTCGACCAGCACGGGGAAGTCGCGCGACGGGAGGCAGTCCCCGTACCAGCTGGGTCGCAACCGCCCGCCCCGACCGAAGAAGTCGATCATGGGCAGGTCGATCCGCATGTCCGGCCTCGGCACGCCGACCTGCACCAGGGTCCCGGCCAGGTCGCGGGCGTAGAAAGCCTGGGTCATCACCCCCGGGTCGCCGACCGCCTCGATGCACACGTCGGCTCCGAAACCCGACGTGATCTCCCGGACCGCAGTCACGGGATCGACCTCGCCGGCGGCGACGGTGTGGGTGGCGCCGAACGATTCGGCCAGCACCAGCTTGCGCCGGTCGAGGTCGACGGCGATGACCGTGACCGCCCCGGCCAGCCGGGCGCCGGCGACGGCGGCGCACCCGACCCCACCGCACCCGAAGACGGCCACCGAGTCGCCCGGCCCCACCTCCCCGGTGAACATGGCGGCGCCGAGCCCGGCGGTGACGCCGCAACCGAGAAGCCCGACCGCCTCCGGGCGCGCCCTGGCATCGACGGGGGTGCACTGCCCGGCGGCGACCAGCGTCTTGTCGGCGAACGCCCCGATGCCGAGGGCGGGCGACAGCGGGGTCCCGTCGGCCAGCGTCATCTTCTGAACGGCGTTGCGGGTGGCGAAGCAGTACCACGGGCGCCCGCGCCGGCAGGCCCGGCACTCCCCGCACACCGCCCGCCAGTTGAGGACGACGAAGTCGCCGGGAGCCGGTGACGTCACCCCGGGACCGACTGCCTCGACCACTCCGGCCGCCTCGTGCCCCAGGAGGAACGGGAAGTCGTCGTTGATGCCGCCCTCCCGGTAGTGCAGGTCGGTGTGGCACACCCCGCAGGCCTGGACGCCGACCACCACCTCACCCGGACCCGGGTCGGGGACGACGACGGTCTCGACCGACACCGGCGCCCCCTTCTCCCTCGACACCACGCCCCGCACCTCGGTCGCCACGTGCCCTCCTCCGTGCTCGCCGGTCGTCACCGGTCATCACCGGTCGTCACCGGGCTCGACCCTACCCAGGTCACCGGCGGACGGCCGGGCCCACGGTTAACGTGCCGCCCGTGCGCCGTGTGCGGCCGGGAGAGGGCGAGGGAGAGGGAGAGGGAGAGGGAGAGGGAGGCGAGCACCAGGGACAGGACCGGCGCCAGGTGGACCGCCGCCAGTTCCTGCGCCAGTCCGGCGCCGCCCTGGCCGCCGTGGCGGCGGCCAGCGTGCTCGGACCCACGGCCGCCGGCGCCATCGGGGACGTGCCCCGGCCCGGCGCCACCGGGCACGGGCACCCGACCACCGGGCCGGAGAGGCCACCCGACTGGAAGGCCCTCCGGCGATCGCTCGCCGGGTCCCTCGTCCTCCCGTCCGACCGCAACTACGCCGTCGCCAAGCTGATCTACAACGAGCGGTTCGACGACATCGACCCGGCGGCCATCGCCTACTGCCGAACGCCCGGCGACGTCCAGCGTTGTGTCGACTTCGCCCGTCGCCACGGCGTCCTGCTGGCGGCACGCTCGGGCGGGCACAGCTTCGGCGGGTACTCCTCCTGTCCCGGCCTGGTCGTCGACACCACGTCAATGGCCAAGGTCGCCGTCTCGCCCGACGGCACCCGGGCCGTCGTCGGGGCCGGGGCGCGCCTGATCGACGTGTACCAGGCACTGGCCGCCTCCGGCGTCCTCCTGCCCGGCGGGTCCTGCCCGACGGTCGGCATCGCCGGGCTGGCGCTCGGTGGAGGCGTGGGGGTGCTCGGCCGCAACTACGGGCTCACCTGCGACCAGATGACCTCGATCGACCTGGTGACGGCCGACGGTCGCCTGCTCACCTGCGACCCCGAGCACCACGGAGACCTGTACTGGGCCAGCCGCGGTGGCGGGGGTGGCAACTTCGGGGTGGCCACCTCGCTCACCTTCCGCGTCCACCCCATCCCGCCGATCGCCCTGTTCACCCTGGAGTGGCCGTGGGCAGCGTCGGCCGACGGACTGGCGGCATGGCAGCGGTGGGTGCCGTCGACGCCGCCGGCGCTCTGGTCCAACTGCCAGCTGCTCAGCTCGGCCGGCGCCGAGGGTGCCCGAGCAACGCCGAAGCTCCGTGTGACCGGGGTGCTCTGCGGCTCGGCGACCTCGCTGGCCGCCGCCCTCCAGCCGCTCCGGTCGGCCGTCGGCGGGACGCCGACCTACGACTTCGTCGGGCCCGAGGGGTACATGGACGCCATGCTGATCGAGGCCGGCTGCCAGGGGTCGACGGTGGCCGCGTGCCATCTCCCGACGCAGGACCCGGCGGGGACCCTCAGCCGCTCGACCTTCGCCGCCAAGTCCGCCTACCTCGGGGCGCCGATGCCGGACGCCGGGACGGCGGCGGTGGTGGATGCCGTCGAGGCGCTGGCCCAGCAGGCGCCGCAGGCCGGGGGCGGGTTCGTCTTCGACTCGTACGGCGGCGCCATCAACCGGATGCCGGCGGCCGCCACCGCCTTCGTCCACCGCCACCAGCTGGCCGGCGTCCAGTACAGCGTCACCTGGTCGAGCGGGGCCCCGGGGTCGATGCCGGCAGTGGCGACGGCGTGGCTGAGCCAGAGCGAGCGCGCCCTGGCGCCCTACACCGACGGCGCGTACCAGAACTACGTGGACCCGACGCTGGCCGACTGGGAGCACGCCTACTACGGCACCAACCTGGCCAGGCTGGTCAGGGTGAAACGAGCCGTCGACCCCGACGACGTGTTCACGTTCACCCAGTCGATCCCCCTCCACCTCCCCCGTCGCTGACCCCCGGCCGGCCCCGTCGCTGACCCCCGGCCGGCCCCGCCGGCACCACACCCCCCGTCCCCGGAAGCGGCGACGGCGGCACAAGTCCCCTGGCACCGAACAAGATGCTCCAAGTGCGTGCCGGCGACGGCGACGGCTGCCATGATCGGGCGGTACCCGGCAGCGGCTTCCTGCCGCCCGCTCCGGGGTGCCGTGGGATCGATCGCCGGACCGGGACGGGGCGGGCCGGGACGGGGCGATCCAGCGGCGGGGACGCGGCACACGACCAACGAAACGAGACGGAGCCGGTCGCTGACGTGCGCATGACCATCGCCCTGACGTCGGAGGAGCGCGATGCCTAGGCCGGTCGAAGGGGACAGCGCCTACAACCCGGGGTTGGACGGCATCCGCGCCGTGGCCGTGCTCGGCGTCATCGCCTACCACCTCCACGTCGGGGGGGCCAGCGGCGGCCTGCTCGGCGTGGGTGTCTTCTTCGTCCTCTCGGGCTACCTGATCACCGACATGCTGGTGACCCAGCTCCGCCGGCGGCGGGCGCTGGCCCTGGGGCGCTTCTGGCTGCGCCGGGCCCGGCGGCTGCTCCCGGCCCTCTTCGTCATGCTCTTCGTGACGGTGCTGTGGGCCACCCTCTTCGACCGGGTCGAGCTTCCGGGGCTTCGCCAGGACATGCTCCCGGCCGTCTTCTACTTCTCCAACTGGTGGTACATCTTCGACCACGTCTCCTACTTCGCCCGGTCCGGTCCGCTGCCGGTGCTCGGCCACCTGTGGTCGCTGGCCATCGAGGAGCAGTTCTACCTGGTGTGGCCGCTGGTCCTCCTGGGGGCGCTGCGGTGGGTGCACAGCCGGCGCGTCCTGGTCGCCGGCGCCCTCACCCTGGCCGCGGCGTCGGCGCTCGAGATGGCCCTCCTGTACTCGCCCTACGTCGACCCCACCCGGGTCTACGACGGGACCGACACCCGGGCCTTCGCCCTGCTGATCGGGGCCGCTCTGGCCTTCGTCTGGCCCCGGGACCACGCCTTCCGCCCGGTCAACCCGGGCGCCCGCTGGCTGCTGGACGGGGTGGGTGCCGCCTCCCTGGCCGGCATCCTCGTCCTCTACTGGCAGACCAGCCAGTACGACCCGTTCGTCTACCGGGGCGGGCTGGTCCTCCTCTCGATGGCGACGGCCCTGTTGATCGCCGTCTGCGTCCACCCCGGTGCCCGGCTTACCCGGCTGCTCGGCGTCCTCCCCCTGCGCTGGGTGGGCGAGCGGTCCTACGGCATGTACCTGTGGCAGCTCCCGGTCATCGTGCTCACCACGCCCGAGGGGGCCCCGACCAACACGCTGCGCGACGTCCTCCAGGTGGCAGCCATCTTCGCCCTGTCGGCCGTGTCGTGGCGCTTCGTCGAGCAGCCGGTGCGCCACGGGGCCCTCGGGCGCTGGCTGTCCCGGACGGGCCGTCGCCGGTGGCAGGACCTGCGGCCGGGGCGTCGGGGCCTGGGGGTGGCCGGTGGCGCCACCGCTGCCCTCGTGGTCTTCGCCCTGGGCCTGTCAGGGGCGATCACGGGGGCGGCCCCGACCGAGACCGTGAAGAGCATCCTGCCCCCGGTCCACCACGACGACCCCACGACCACCACCGCGCCGCCGGTGCCCGGCACCACCGGCACCACCGCGCCGCCCCCTCCCGCCGGCCAGGGCGTGACCGCCATCGGCGACTCGATCATGGTCGACGCCGCCCCCTACCTCGAGCAGCTCCTCCCCGGCGTCGTCATCGACGCCCAGGTCGGCCAGCAGCTCACCCAGGTCGCCGACCAGGTGGCGCAGCTGAAGAGCCAGGGCGACATCGGCACACGGCTGATCCTCGAGCTGGGGACCAACGGCTACTTCTCGGTGCCCCAGCTGGACAGCCTGCTCGCCGCCGTGGGGCCGATGAGGCGGATCGTCCTCGTCACCACCAGGGAGACACGCCCGTGGGAGCAGGGCGTCAACCAGACCATCGCCGCCGTCGCCCGCTCCTACCCCGGGGCCACCATGGTCGACTGGTACGGGGACAGCGCCAGCACCCCCCAGTACTTCGAGCCCGACGGCGTCCACCTCGACCCCCCGGGTGCCCAGTACTACGCCACGCTCCTGGCCCAGGCCCTCGGCCCGCCGCCGTCCCCCCCGACCACCACCACCACCTCCACCACCGGCGCCGCCACCACCACCACGACCGAGGCGCGGCGCGCCGGGCGCCACCACCGCCGCTGACGGGGCGCGCCCGGGCGGCACGGGCCGTGGAGGCAACCACCGATGATGGCCGCCGCGCCGGTGCCGACCGAGCCGGCGCGGCGGCCCCCGTCGTGCTCCCCCGCCACCCGGCCGGTGGTCCACCACCGCCGCCGCCCCACCTCCTAACGTCGGGCGCCGTGACCGCACCGGCGATCCCGGCCCGGCCCGCCGCCCGGTGATCAAGTACCTGGGCTCCAAGCGGCGGCTGGTGCCCGTCCTCGAGGGGATCGCCGAGGCGAGCGGGGCACGCGACGCCCTCGACCTCTTCACCGGGACGACCCGGGTGGCCCAGGCCTTCAAGCGGCGGGGGCTGCGGGTCACCGCCGTCGACACCGCCCGCTACTCGGAGGTGTTCGCCCGCTGCTACGTCGAGACCGACGCCGCCGAGATCCCGGCCGGCGAGCTGGCCGGCGCCCTGGACCACCTGCGGTCGGTGCCGGGGGTGCCGGGCTACGTGACCGAGACGTTCTGCCGGCGGTCCCGGTTCTTCCAGCCCTTCAACGGCGAGCGCATCGACGGCGTGCGGCAGGCCATCGCCGCCGACTTCGCCGGCAGCCGGCTGGAGCCGCTCCTCCTCACCAGCCTGGTCGAGGCGGCCGACCGCGTCGACTCCACCATCGGGGTCCAGATGGCCTACGTGAAGCAGTGGGCGCCCCGGTCGTTCAAGCCGCTCGACCTCCGCCCCCCCGAGCTCCTCGGCGGCCCCGGCCGGGCGGTGCGGGGCGACGCCACGGCGCTGGCGCCGGCGCTCGGCTCCTTCGACCTGGCCTACCTCGACCCGCCGTACAACCAGCACCGGTACTTCACCAACTACCACGTGTGGGAGACGCTGGTGGCCGGCGACGAGCCCCAGCACTACGGGGTGGCGTGCAAGCGGGTCGACGCCCGGGACCCGGCGACCAGGAGCGTGTTCAATTCGAAGCGGACCATGCCCGAGGCCCTCCGCCGCACGGTCGCCGCCGTGGACTGCGAGCTGCTCGTCCTCTCGTACAACAACGAGTCGTGGATCGGCCTCGACGAGCTCGAGGAGATGTGCGGCGACCACCGGGAGGTGGCCACGCTGGCCTTCGACTCGGCCCGCTACGTGGGGGCGCGCCTCGGGATCCACGACCCGTCGGGAGCCAAGGTGGGGACCGTCTCGCACCTGCGCAACCTCGAGTACCTGGTGGTGGCCGGGCCGGGGGCGCTGGTGCGCCGGGTGGCCGGTGGGCGGCCGTTCGCCCGCGCCGCCTGCGGGGCCGGGGTGCCATAGTGGGGTGGTGACCGGCCCGGCCCGCCGCTACGGCATCACCGTCCCCTTCGACGGGGTCCCGCTGGCCGAGCACCGCCGGTGGTTCGAGGAGCTGGTCGACCTGGGCTACACCGACGTCTGGTCGGCCGAGGTGGACGGGACCGACGGCTTCACCCCCCTGGCCCTGGCGGCGGCCTGGGCGCCGTCGCTCCGGCTGGGCGTGGCCATCGCCCCCGCCTACACCCGGGGCCCGGCCCTCCTGGCCCAGACGGCGGCGGCCATGGCCGAGGCCGCCCCCGGCCGGTTCGCCCTGGGGATCGGTGCCTCCTCGGACGTCATCGTCGAGCGCTGGAACGGCATCGCCTACGCCGAGCCCTACGCCAGGGTTCGCGACACCCTGCGCTTCCTGCGGGTGGCGCTCTCCGGTGAGAAGGTGACGGCCGCCTACCCCAGCTTCGCGGTGGACGGTTTCCGGCTGGGCCGGACGGTCCCACCGGGTGAACCGCCCCTCTACCTGGCCGCCCTGCGGTCGGGAATGCTCCGGCTGGCCGGGCGCGAGGCCGACGGCGCCATCGTGAACTGGCTCTCGGCGACCGACGTCGCCACCGCCGTGCACGAGGTGGCCAAGGGAGCGGCCGGGGCGGGCAAGGTCGGCACCCCCGAGATCGTGGCCCGGATCTTCGTCGTCCCCGAGCCCGACGCCGACGCGGCGCGGGCCATCGGCCGGCGCATGGTGGCGGCGTACCTCAACGTGCCGGCCTACGCCGAATTCCACCGGTGGCTGGGGCGCGGCCCGCTCCTCCAGCCCATGTGGGACGCCTGGGGGGCCGGCGACCGCCGGGGCGCCCTGGCCGCCATCCCCGACCAGGTGGTGGACGACCTGGTGGTCCACGGCTCGCCCGAGGAGTGCCGGGCCCACGTCGAGCGCTACGTGGAGGGCGGGGTCACGGTGCCGGCCCTCATGGTCGTGCCCGGGCGGGCGGACCTGGGCGAGGCGGTGCGGGCGCTGGCCCCGGGCGACTAGGCGGGCAGCAGGACAGCAGGCGGGCGGCAGGCGGGCGGCAGGCGGGCGGCAGGACAGCTAGACAGGAGCGGCCGTGGACTTCCGGCGGACGACGGTGGTGGCGCTGGCGGCGGCCGTGCGCTCGGGCGAGGTGTCGGCCCGGGAGCTGACCACCCACGCCCTCGAGCGCATCGAGGCGCTCGACCCGTCGGTCAACGCCTTCGTCGCCGTCGACGGCGACCGGGCCCTCGACCAGGCGGCGGCCGTGGACCAGATCGTGGCCACGGGCGGCAACCCGGGGCCGCTGGCCGGGGTGCCCCTGGCCGTCAAGGACAACGAGGACGCCGCCGGCTACCCGACGACCATGGGCTCGGCCCTCTTCGCCGGCGGCGCCCCGGCCGTGCACGACTCGCCCCACGTGGCCCGGCTCCGGGCGGCCGGGTCGGTGGTGGTCGGAAAGACCAACCTGTCCGAGCTGGCCTGGTCGGCCCACACCACCAACGCCCGCTTCGGCACCACCGCCAATCCCTGGGCCCTCGACCGGAGCGCCGGCGGCTCGAGTGGCGGGTCGGCGGCGGCGCTGGCCGCCGGCATGGTGCCGCTGGCCACCGGATCCGACGACGGGGGGTCGATCCGCATCCCCTCGGCCTGCTGCGGGCTGTCGGGGATGAAGCCGTCGCTGGGGCGGGTGCCAGCGGGCGAAGCCGAGGGCGCCGGCCGGCTGGACCTGTCCTCCAAGGGTCCAATGGCCCGGCGGATCGCCGACGTCGCCGCCGCCCTGGACGTGGCGGTGGGGCCCGAGCCGACCGACCTGCGGTCCCTCCCCCGCCCCGAGGCCAACTGGCGCGACGCCGTCGAGGCGCCACGCCTCCCGGCCCGGGTGGCGTGGTCCCCCACGCTCGGCTACGCCGAGGTCGACGCCGAGGTGCTGGCGGTGTGCGAGCGGGCGCTCTCGACCATCGAGTCGCTGGGGGCCGAGGTGGTGGACCCCGGCCCCGTCCTCGACCGGGATCCGATCGGCGACTGGCTGACCCTGATCGGGGCCTGCCTGCTGCACACGGTGGAGCCCCACCGCCACCGGCCGGAGTGGGAGGAGATGGACCCGGTGCTGGCCGGCATCGTCGAGTCGGCCCGGAGCACCTCGGCAGCCGACCTGCTCGGGGTCTTCGACCGGTGCCACGAGATGAACCTGCGCCTGGTCGAGGTCTTCCGCCGCACCCGCCTGCTGGTCACCCCGACCACCGCCGGCCCGGCGCCGCCGGCCGCCCTATCCGGGTCGGGCACGGTCAACGGCGAGGTCACGCCCAACTGGGTCCGGTTCACCTACCCGTTCAACCTGACCCGGTCGCCGGCGGCCACCGTCTGCGCCGGCCTCACCCCCTCGGGCGTCCCGGTCGGCCTCCAGCTGGTCGGCCCCCAGCACGCCGACCTGGTGGTGCTCCGGGCCGCCGCCGCCCTGGAGGAGGCCATCGGGTTCGACCTGGTCGCCGGCAGCGACCCCGGGCCCGGCGGCTGAGCGGTGCCCGAGCGGCCCGAGGTTCAGGCAATGGCCGAGCGGGTGGAGGAGGCGGTGAGGGGTGGGGTGGTGACCCGGGTGGAGCCGCTCGGCTTCACCGCCCTGAAGACGGTCGACCCGCCGCCGGAGGCCCTCGTCGGGCGCACGCTGACCGCCGTCGGGCACCGGGGAAAGTTCTGCGTGCTAGAGCTCGCCCCCGCCGCTGGCGCCGGCGGCGGGGGCGAGGAAGGGGAAGGGGGCGATGACGGCGCCGGGGAAGGGGGCGGGGCCCTGCGGGTGGCCGTCCACCTGTCCCAGGCCGGCCGGGTCGACCTGGAGCGGCCGGCCAAGTCCACCCGTCCCAAGGGGTCCGTGGTCCGCCTGGTGCTCCGGGGGGGCGGTGCCGGGGCGGCCGGCGCCGGGGACGGCGCCGGGGACGGCGCAGGGAAGGTGGCGGGCGAGACCGGGCTCCTCGTGCGCGAGCACGGGACCCAGCGAAAGGCCGGGTGGTGGATCCTCGCTCCCGGCGACGACGGGCCGCTGGCCGGGCTCGGTCCCGAGCCCGACGACCCGGCCTTCGCCGAGCTCGTCGAGACCACCGACAGCCGGCGGCGCCTCCACACCTGGCTCCGCGACCAGCGCGTGGTGGCCGGGATCGGGCGCGGCTACGCCGACGACATCTGCCACCGCGCCGGCCTCTCCCCGTTCGCCGCCCCGGGGTCGCTCGACGCCGGCCGCCGCCGGGACCTCCTGGACGCCGTCCGATCCGTGCTCGACGAGGCCCTGGCCGCCGAGCGACGCCGGCCGGGAGCCCTGTCGGAGGCACGGCTGGGCGACCGTCACGCCGTCCACCGCCGGGCCGGGTCCCCGTGCCCCCGCTGCGGCGAGCCGCTGCTGCGGGTGTCCTTCGACACCCACGAGGTCACCTACTGCAAGGTGTGTCAGACCGGCGGCCGGGCCCTGGCCGACCGCCGGCTGTCCCGGCTGCTGCGATGAGCCTCCTCCCGACGGTCGCCGAGGGGCGCTCGGCGGGCGGCGCCGGCGCCACCGGCCGAGCCGCCTGCCGCCTCATCGCCGTTCCCGCCTCTACCGCCGGTTGCGGCGGTGCCGTTGCCGCCGCCCGCCTCCCACGCCTCATCGCCTGGAGCGGATCCTCCACCTTCGGCACAGCCGGCTTCTGCGACTCCGAAGGCGGCAAGCACTTGAACGTCCCGGTGGGCGGACGGCCCCCGCGGGCCGGCTCGTCAGCCGACGAGCACGCTCGGCATGATCGACACCGGGAAGGGCAGGGTCGCCCCGAACGACTCGTCCTGGCGGACGGTGGCGACCTCACGGTAGGCGCCGCCGCCGAGCTCGAGCACCGTCAGGCTCGGCTCGACCGGGTCGACCAGCCAGTACGACGGCACTCCGGCCTCCTCGTACACGGCGCGCTTGAGGGTCCGGTCGGTCACCGCCGTCGAGGTCGAGGCGATCTCGACCACCAGCAGCGG
>JBOGGE010000017.1:0-16958 GCA_050743865.1 Acidimicrobiales bacterium | reverse complement strand
CCGGGAGGCCGTAGCCTCGGCAGCGGGCTACGGTCGCATGGGCCCCTCGGCCGGGCGCCGACCGGGCGCCGGCCGCCAGGTCTCGAAGAGGAGGAGCGGCATGAACGATCAGCTGCCGGACCGAGCGCTGGCATTGCGCTCGCTCGTCACCGAGTCGTCAGCGGTGGAGGTTTCGGTGGAGGACGACGAGGTCCAGCGTCCGGGGCCCGACCAGGTGGTGGTCCGGGTAGAGGCAGCGCCGATCAACCCGTCCGACCTCGGACTGCTCTTCGCCGGCGCCGACCTCGACCGGGCGAGCGCCTCGGGCACGCCGGAGCGCCCGGTGGTCACCGCCCCGCTGACCGAAAGGGCGACCCGGGCAGCGGCGGCAAGGCTCGGCCGGTCGATGCCGGTTGGGAATGAAGGCGCCGGCACGGTGGTGGCCGCCGGGAGTGGCGATGCCGCCCGCTCCCTACTCGGGAAGGTGGTGGCGCTGGCCGGCGGCGGCATGTACTCCCAGTACCGCACGGTCGACGCCGGAGCGTGCCTCGAGCTGCCCGAGGGCACCAGCGCCAGCGACGGCGCGGCGTCCTTCGTCAACCCGATGACGGTGCTCGGCATGGTCGAGACCATGCGCCTGGAGGGCCACCGCGCCCTGGTGCACACGGCGGCGGCGTCGAACCTCGGGCAGATGCTGAACCGGGTCTGTCTCGAGGAGCAGGTCCCGCTGGTCAACATCGTGCGCTCGCCGGACCAGGCCAAGATCCTCGGGGAGGCGGGAGCCGCCCACGTGTGCGATTCGAGCGAGCCCGGGTTCACGGGCGGCCTCACGGACGCCGTCCGGGCGACGTCGGCGACGCTGGCGTTCGACGCCATCGGCGGCGGCCAGATGGCCAGCCGGATCCTGGCGGCCATGGAGGCGGTGGCCAGCGAAGGTGCCGAGTTCAGCCGGTACGGCTCCACCGTCCACAAGCAGGTCTACGTCTACGGCGGGCTGGACCGGGGCCCCACCGAGCTGACCCGCGGGTACGGCATGGCGTGGGGCGTCGGCGGGTGGCTCTTGACCAGCTTCCTCCGCCGGGTCGGGCCCGAGACGCTGGCGGCCATGCGGCGGCGGGTGGCGGCCGGGCTCGCCACCACCTTCGCCAGCCACTTCGACCGGGTCGTGCCTCTGGCCAAGGCGCTCGACCTGAGCGCCGTCGACGTCTACGGTCGGCAGGCCACCGGCAAGAAGTACCTCATCGCCCCCAACGGCTGAGGGCCGACAGCCGGCGAGCGGCCCCACCCGTACGGTCCCCGATCCCGGTGCGGCACCCTCAATCGAGGTCGATCCGGACGGTGAGCATGTGGCCCTGGTCCAGGGCCCGCAGCAGGATCCCGTCGAGGCGGTAGAGGGGTCGGCCGCGCCCCAGCCACCGGTGGCGCTCGGCAGCGTCGTCCTCAGGCAGCGGCTGGGCCGTGCCGGTGCGCCAGATCTGGTCCACCCCGTCGCGCAGCAGCGCCGGCCGGGCCTTGACCCGCACCCGGGGATCGGCCCGCAGGTTCTTCACGAAGCTGGCGTCCTCACCGAGGCCGGCCAGCAGCCAGAACGTGTCGCCCTGCAGGCCGTTGGCCACCGGGACCCGCCGGGGTCGGCCGGTCCGCCGGCCGACGGTCTCGATCACGGCATAGGTGGAGGGCAGCCAGCCCCGCTCAGCCAGGGCGACGACCACCGGGTTGACCAGACGGTTCTGGACAGAAAGCAGGCCCGTCCTGCGCACGAGGTCCACCTGCCGGCCCCAGCCCCTACGGCCTCTCGGGGACAGCGCAGGTGGCTCCGGCCGAGAACCCCACCGGCCCGATCCCGAAGGGACGGTTGAACCGGGCCCGGTAGTTCTCCCAGGCGATCGCGGCCACCAGCTCGACCAGCTGCGTCTCGTCGAAGCGACGGCGGAGCTCCTCCATCAGCTCCGGCGGCACCGACACGGGGGTCCCGGCCATCGCCACCGCCAGATCGACCACCAGGCGCTCCTCGTCCGAGAAGGCCGTGCTCCGGCGGTAGCCGGCCAGCTCCTGGAGCTGGCGCTCGGTGACACCCATCGCCCTGCCGACGGCAGAGCTGATGTCCAGTCAGAAGGGACAGCCGATGAGGGCGCTGGTCTTGATCTCGGCCAGGGCCTTCAACCGGCCCTCGACCCGGCCGCTGGCCATGAGGCCGGTCTCGAAGGCGCCGACCCCGAAGGCGATCGCCGGCCGCCGGGCCAGGAGGCGGACGGCCTCCGGCATGCGTTCGTACCGGGTCCTCCGGAGCACCCGTCCCAGTGCCCGAACATTGGCGAGAGCTCCCATGGCTCGACCCTCCTGCTCGGTGGCAGCGTTACCCCGGCCAACCTACCGCCGCCCGGACCGGTGCGGCGCGGCCGCCGCCCGGGAGGGCCGGGCGGGCATACTGGTCGGTGGTGGAGATGCCCGAGGACGGCAGCGATCCGCTGCGCCTGCTGGCCACCTGGATGGAGCAGGCCAGGGAGGCCGGTGAGCCCATGCCCGAGGCGATGTGCGTGGCCACGGCGGGCGGCGCCGGCGCACCCTCGGCCAGGATGGTCCTCCTCCGGGGGCTCGGCGCCGGCGAGGGGCTCGACGGCGGCGCCGGTGGGGGGCTCGTCTTCTACACCGACTACGGCAGCAGCAAGGCAGCCGATCTGGCGGTCAACCCCCGGGCCGCCGCCGTCTTCCACTGGCTGCGCCCCGTGCACCGCCAGGTCCGGGTGACCGGAACGGTCGAGCGCACCAGCGCCGAGTCCTCCGACCGGTACTGGGCGACCCGGCCGCCAGCCTCGCGCCGCAGCGCGCTGGCCTCCCACCAGAGCCGGGTGATCGGCAGCCGGTCCACTCTGGAGTCGGCCGCCGCCGCCCTGGCCCTCCTCCCCCCGGACGACCCCGCCCTGGCCCGGCCCGACCGGTGGGGCGGGTACCGGATCGCGCCCGACACGGTCGAGTTGTGGGAGGAGGGCCCCGACCGCCTCCACGACCGCCTGCGGTACCACCGGCGGGACGGTCGATGGGTCGCCGAGCGCCTGTCGCCCTGAGCCGGCGGGAGGTGGGGAGGACGATGGAGCCCGCCGCGGCCCACCGTCCGCCCCCCTCTCCCGCCTGTGCCGCCGCCCCGCCGCCCACCACCCAAAGGTGCAGCACCGCCAGCCGGGGTCATGGCCGACGGCGCTGCAGGTAGGTGAGGTCCGCGCCGCCCGCCGCCACCGGCGAGCAGTGCCGCCGCCCCCCTCGTTCTGCTACGTATAGCTAGCACCTTAGAGGAGGTTCCCGACGGTGTCAAGGGAGTTGCAGGGCCACGGTGGGCGACGCCGGCATCGTCGACCAGCGTCGGGCCGTGGGGCGGGTCCGGGCCGTGGGCGGGTCCGAGCCATCCACCAGCAGGCGGGAGGCTCGCACCGAGCGGCCCAGCTGCGGTACGGGCGGCCGGCTAGGCAATCGGGCGGGCGGACCGAGCCCGGCCTAGCGCTTGCGCACCACCTTCTTCAGCACGGCTTCGTAGGCTTCCAGGCCCTCGCGCAGGAGCCGGCCCTCGGGCCCGGAGGCGATCCCGACCCGCTCGGGGACGACGCCCCAGACCGGGACGTCCTCGCCGCGCCACCAGGCGACGGTCTGGTCGAGGTCGTTGGTTCCCAGGCGGGCGGCGCACACGACCACCCCGCAGGCAACCCCCTTGGGCACCATGGCCAGGGTGGCCACCACCCGGGTGAACTCGACCCCGCCGGCCCGGGTCGGGATGACCACGGCGTCGGCCCGCTCGATCGCGGCACGGACGATCCGCTCGTCGCCGGGCGGGGTGTCCACCACGGCCAGGCCGTCGTGGCGCTCCATGGCCCGGGCCACGGTGCGCTCGGACGGCGCCTCCACCAGGTCGACCCCCTCTACCGGGCGGGCCTCCAGCCACTCGGCCGACGAGGCCTGGCGGTCGGCGTCGACCAGGAGCACGGGGTCGTACCCCCGCTCGGCGGCGGCGGCGGCGAGGTACACCGACGTCGTGGTCTTGCCGACGCCACCCTTGACGTTGCTGACGACGATGTTCATGGGCAAGCAGGGTAGCCTCGCAAAGAGGAGGAAGTGCGGGTCACCGGCCTGCCGTCCACGCCCATGCCCATCACCGCGCCCGTCCCGGCGTTGCTGGAGGCCGCCGCCGGCCAGGCTGAGGTGACGCCGCTCCTGTGCGCCGTCGCCCAACGGACGGGTGATCTGTCGCTCCTGCGACCGCACTGGCGCCCCGACCAGTCCCGCCTCCTCGAGCCGGGAGCCGGGGTGAGCCCCGGCGCCGTGGACGGCGCCCGGCGGGCGGTCGCCGGACGGCTGGCTGCCGAGCCGTGGCTGTTGGGGGACGGGGTCGGGGGCCCCCGCGCCGAGGCCGGAGCCGCCGGCGGGGCGATCCTGCGGAGCGTGCTGGGCTTCGCCACCGGGGACGACGCCGCCGGGACCTACCTGCCGCTGCTGCGCCAGGAGCTGAACCTCAATGGCGAGGACGCGCGGGCGCCGGGGTGGCACAAGGACGGCGTGGCGCCGGGGCGGGACTTCCACGTGGCGGTCGTCGGGGCGGGCATGTCGGGGATCGCCGCCGCCCACCGGCTGGCCCAGGCCGGGGTGGAGTGCACCGTGGTCGAGAAGAACTCCGACGTGGGGGGGACGTGGCTCGAGAACACCTACCCCGGGTGCCGGGTCGACGTGCCCAGCCATCTCTACAGCTACTCGTTCGCCCAGCGGGCGGACTGGCCGCAGCACTACTCCAGCCAGCCGGTGCTGCTCGACTACTTCCGCCGGTGCGCCGAGGAGCTCGGGATGGCGGCCCGGACCCGCTTCTCGACCGAGGTGGTGTCGGCCGCCTGGGACGCCGGCTCGGCGGTGTGGCGGCTGGGGCTCCGCCGGCCCGACGGCGGGACCGACGAGCTGGTGGCCAACGTGGTGGTGAGCGCGGTGGGCCAGCTCAACCGGCCCCACGTGCCGGACCTGCCCGGCGCCGGGCGGTTCGCCGGCCCGGCCTTCCACTCGGCCCGGTGGCGCCACGACGTCGACCTGGCCGGCAAGCGGGTGGCGGTGATCGGGACGGGGGCGAGCTCCGCCCAGCTCGTCCCGGCCCTGGCCGGGGAGGCCGGGGAGGTCACCGTCTTCCAGCGCACGCCGGCCTGGCTGGCGCCCACCCCCGACTACCGCCACGACGTCGCCCCCGAGCTCCGATGGCTCTTCTCCCACCTCACCGGGTTCGACCGGTGGTACCGCTTCTGGCTGTTCTGGAAGAACGCCGAGGGCATCCTGCCGGCGGCGCGGGCCGAGCCCGGCTGGGACGGGGGCAGCCGGTCGGTGGGTCCGGCCAACGACCTACTGCGCCAGCTCCTGACCGGCTACCTCGACCAGCAGTTCGCCGGGGCCCCGGACCTCCTCTCCCGGGTGCTCCCCGCCTACCCGCCGGCGGCCAAGCGGGTGCTGCGGGACGACGGCGCCTGGGCATCGGCCCTCCTCCGGCCCGACGTCCACCTGGTCACCGAGCCCATCGACCACCTCGGGCCCGAGGGGGTCACGACCGCGGACGGCGCCCTGCACCGGGCCGACGTCGTGGTGTACGCCACCGGTTACTTGGCGTCGGACTTCCTGTGGCCCATGCAGGTCGTCGGGGCCGGCGGCCAGGAGATCCACCGGCGGTGGCAGGGGGACGCCCGGGCCTACCTGGGCATGACCGTGCCGGGGTACCCCAACCTGTTCTGCCTCTACGGGCCCAATACCAACATCGTCGTCAACGGGAGCATCGTCTACTTCGCCGAGTGCCAGGTGGGCTACCTGCTGGCGTCCCTGCGCCTGCTGCTGGCCACCGGCTCCCGGGCCATGGACTGCCGCCCGGAGATCCACGACGCCTACAACTCCGAGATCGACGCCGCCACCGCCCGGACGGCCTGGGGGGCGACCGACGTCAACAGCTGGTACCGCAACGCCCGGGGCCGGGTGTCCCAGAACTGGCCGGGTACGCTGCTCGAGTACTGGGAGCGGACCCGGCACGTCGACGCCGCCGACTACACCTGGAGCTGAGCGATGGACTTCGAGCTCCCCGGCGACGGGGACCCCCGGCGCCGGTCGGTGCGGGCGTGGCTGGACGGGCACCCGTCGCCGACCGCCCGCCAGCTGGCGGAGGCCGGCTACGTCGCCCCCCACTGGCCGGCGCCATGGGGCCTGGACGCCGATCCTGTCCACCAACTGGTGATCGACGAGGAGCTGGCCCGGGCGGGGGCTCACCGCCCGCTCAACCCCATCGGCATCGGCTGGGCCGGCCCGACCCTCCTTTTCGCCGGCACCGAGGAGCAGAAGGCGCGCTACCTCGGACCGATCCTCTCGGGAGCAGAGATCTGGTGCCAGCTCTTCTCCGAGCCGGGCGCCGGCTCGGATCTCGCCGGGCTGTCCACCCGGGCGGTCCGCCACGGCGACTCGTACGTGGTCAACGGGCAGAAGGTGTGGACGTCGCTGGCCCAGGTGGCGAGCTTCGGCATCCTCATCGCCCGCACCGACCCCGACGTGGCCAAGCAGCAGGGCATCTCCTACTTCGTCTGCCCGATGGACGCCCCGGGCGTCGAGGTCCGGCCGATCGTGGAGATGACCGGCGCCCGCACCTTCAACGAGGTGTTCCTGACCGACGTCCGGCTCCCGGCGGCCAACCTGGTCGGGCAGGAGAACGCCGGGTGGGCGCTGGCCAAGGTGACGCTCGGCAACGAGCGGGTCTCGCTCTCGGCCGGCGGCGCGCTGTGGGGGATGGGACCGGGCGCCGGGGACCTGATCGAGCTGGTGCGCCAGCAGGGCGGCGTGGCCGATCCCCTCTTGCGCCAGCGCCTGGCCCGGCTCCACGCCGAGGCCGAGGTGCTCCGGCTCATCCGGCTCCGCACCGTGACCGCCAGGATCCGGGGCGAGCAGCCCGGGCCCGAGGCGTCGATCCGCAAGGCCCTGGCCGACGAGCACGGCCAGCATGTGATGGAGCTGGCCAAGGATCTGGCCGGCGCCGGCGGGATGCTCACCGACACCGGGCCGCTGGGGGCGGGGCCGGGAGCGTGGGAGCGCGGTTTCCTCTTCGCCCCGGCGCTCACCGTCGGCGGGGGCACGGCGGCCGTCCAGCGCAACATCATCGCCGAGAAGGTCCTCGGGCTCCCCCACGACGTCGACGCCGAAGGCGGGAGCACGTGGGCCGAGCTCCGGCGGGGCCGGCCGCCGGCCGAACGGGTGGGGTAAGGGCTGGGCTGGGCTGGACGGGGCGGGGGCTCGGGTGGGGCTGGGGCTGGGGCAGACCGGACGGGTGGGGTAGGGGCCCGGGCTGGGGCCTCGGGTGGGGCCTCGGGGCTAGGGTCAGGTCCCGCAATGGCCGGATGGAACTTCGCCGACATGTGGGAGGCGACGGCGGAGGCGCTGCCCGACGCCCCGGCTGTGGTGCAGGGCGACCGGCGGCTCACCTGGGCGGCCTTCGACCGGCGGGCCGGCGGGGTGGCCGCCTGGCTCCTCTCCCTGGGGGTCGGCGAGCAGGACAAGGTGGCCCAGTACCTCTACAACTCGGCGGAGTATGTCGAGTCGATGTTCGCCTGCTTCAAGGCCGGGCTGGTGCCGGTCAACACCAACTACCGCTACGCCGACGAGGAGCTGCGGTACCTGTGGGACAACGCCGACGCCGCGGCTGTGGTGTTCCACGGAGCCTTTGCGGAGCGGATCGAACGCGTGGCGGACCGGCTCCCTCGGGTGAGGGGCTGGCTGTGGGTCGACGACGGATCGAGCCCCTGCCCGCCGTGGGCGACGCCGTACGAGGCGGTGGCGGGGTCGGGTCCGGCGGGGTCCACGGCCAGGGAGCCCGGAGGGTCAGGCGGAGGATCCGTCGGCGGGACCGGTGGCGGGACCGGCGGCGGGCGGGTGCAAGGTCCGTGGGGACGGGACGGCGACCACCTCTACATGCTCTACACGGGCGGGACCACCGGGCGCCCGAAAGGGGTGATGTGGCGCCAGGACGACCTCGTCATGATCCTCGCCAACCGCTTTCCCCGAAGCCTGCAAGAGGCGCCCGATTACGAACTGCTCCGCAGCCTGCGGGCCGCACCGGGCCCCCGCGCTCTGCCGGCCTGCCCGCTCATGCACGGCACCGGAGCCATCACGGCAATGAGCGCGCTCAGCCAGGGCGGTTCGGTCGTCCTCCTGACCAGCCGCTGGTTCGACCCGATCGAGCTGCTGGACACCGTCGAGCGCGAGCGGGTGTCGGCGGTCTCCATCGTCGGTGACGTCATCGCCAAGCCGATCCTGCGGGCCCTGGACGCCGAGCCGGGACGCTGGGACCTCTCCACCCTGGCGTTGATGACCTCCTCGGGGGTGATGTGGAGCGAAGAGACCAAGCGAGGCCTCCTCCGCCACCGGAGCGGGATGCAGCTGGCGGACTCCTTCGCCTCCTCCGAGGCGCTGGGCATGGGGTCATCCGTGTCGGGCGGGGAGCAGACCGCCGGCACCGCCAGGTTCACCCTCGGGCGCGAGGCGATCGTGATCGCCGACGACGGCCGCCTGGTCGAGCCCGGCTCCGGCGAGGCGGGCCTGGTCGGGGTGGGGGGGCGCATCCCACTCGGCTACTACAAGGACCCGGAGAAGACGGCGGCCACCATCCGGACCATCGGGGGTCGGCGCTACTCGGTCCCGGGCGACTGGGCCACCGTCGACGCCGACGGTACCATCCACCTGCTCGGACGGGGCTCAGTCTGCATCAACACCGGGGGCGAGAAGGTCTTCCCCGAGGAGGTGGAAGAGGCCCTCAAGACCCACCCGGCAGTACGCGACGCCGTGGTCGTCGGTTGCCCGGATCCCAGGTGGGGCGAGGCCATCACGGCCTTCGTCGAGCGGGAGGCAGGGTCGGTGGACCGGGCAGGGTCGGTGGACGGGGCTGGGTCGGTTGACCGGGCAGGGTCGGTGGACCGGGAGGGGGGGGCGGAGCTGATCGCTCACGTGCGGGAGCGGCTGTCGGACTTCAAGGCACCCAAGCGGGTGCACTTCGTCCAGTCAGTCGGACGGGCGCCCAACGGCAAGGTCGACTACCGGCGGCTCCAGGCCGAAGCGGCCCGGCTGGCGGAGGCGGCCCTGCTGGCCGGGGAGGGTCAGCGTCCGCCGGAGATCGATCCGCCGGACGCAGGAGCGACCACCGCCCGGGGCGCCGAGGGGACGGCGATCCCGGCGCCGGCGAGATGGAGGCCCCGGAAGACGTCGAGGTAGGCGCGGTGGACCGGACGCTCGGCGTAGGCGATGTGGTGCTCCGCGCAGTACGGGCGAACGAGGCGACGGGCCCGCCGCAGGTTGGGTCGGGGCATAGAGGGGAACAGGTGGTGCTCGATCTGGGCATCGAGGCCGCCGAAGACGAACCCGACCAGCGGCGAACCGGCCAGGTTCCTCGAGGTGGCGACCTGCCGGCTGAGGAACCCGAGCTTCTCGTCGACCGCCAGGGTCGGCATCCCGACGTGGTTGGTGATGAAGGTGGCGCCGAGATAGAGCCCCAGCCCGACCTGCATGACGGCGATGAACGCCACCGCCCGGGCCGGGGACAGGATGAAGAACGGCGCCACGAAGAAGGCGGCGACGTGGACAGCCAGTAGGCCCGCCTCCACTCCGACCCGGCGGTGGATGAGGTAGCGGATGCTGGCGACGTGAAGGTGGAACGCCTCGAGGGAGAGGAGCGGCACCAGGGCGAAGGCCTGGAACCGGGCGAACCACCGGCCGAAGCGCCCGCGCCCCGCCACCTGCTCGGGAGCAAAGATGAGCGCACCCGGGGCGATATCGGGATCCTGGTCGCGCCGGTTGGTGAAGGCGTGGTGGCGATTGTGCTTGGTGAGCCACCAGCGGTAGCTGAACCCGGTCATGAGGTCGGCGAGGAGCAGCCCGATCACGTCGTTGCCCCTCCGGCGGGTGCAGATCTGACGGTGCCCGGCGTCGTGACCGAGGAACCCCAACTGTGCGAGCACGACCGCCAGGCCGGCTGCCACTGCCAGGTTGGCCCATTGGTCACCGACCACCACGGCGGCGGCGGCCAGCGCCACCAGGGCGCCGACGGTGGTGGTGATCTTGACGGCGTAGTAGCCCGGCCGGCGGGCCAAGAGGTTCTCGGCACGCACCCGGAGGGCCAGTTCGGCGAAATCGGGCCAGTTCGGCGATGCTGCCGGCGGTCCCGGGTTCAGGAGCTCTGTTGACATTGATCTCCTCGGCCCGGTGCCACCGGCATAGTGGGTGAACGGCACATCCACCGGCGGCCGGCGGGCGCGCCCACCGTCGAGGCCGACCAGGGCGGGACCGCACCGCCCGAACGGCCACGGCCCGTCGGTCGGACGAGGCGCGCCCTGCGTGCGGACCCATGGATGACCGAAACGACCTCCCCATCCTATGGGACAGGCGAACTGGTAGGGCAAGCGCTCCGCGCTCTGGCCGGCGGGATCGCTCCGGCGCCGGAGGTCAGCTCGGGAGGAACCCGAAGGCGGCGGCCTCGGCCGGCTGCGGGTTGGCGACCACGCTCTCGTGCGCCGGAGCCGGCAGCGGGGTAGGAAATGGGACATGGACTTTGGCACCGACGACCGTGACCGAGGGGACATGCCCGAGGCGTTCGCCCCCCACTTCGAGGGCACGGCCAGGTTCCAGCACTTCGAAAGTCCGTTCGAGGCGGGACCGGCGGTCTTCGCCGTCCACTTCCAGGCAGGCGCCCGGACCAAGCCCCACGTGCACCACTCCGGGCAGGTGCTCTACGTGACTCGCGGCGAGGGGGTCGTGTCCGATCGCGCCGGCCGGCACGTGGTCCGCGCCGGCGACGTGGTCACCGTCGGCCGCGACGAGTGGCACTGGCACGGCGGGACGCCCGAGTCGGCGATGAGCCATCTGACCGTCCAGATGCCGGGGTCAGGAGACGTCGAATGGGACGTCGACGAAGGCGACTGGGCATCCGGCTACGACCACCTCGAGCGCTGATGGGCATCGAGCGTTGGCGGGCATCCCGGAGAGCGATCGAGCAGCGTGCCGACCGGCCCCATGATCGCCTCGGACCGGGACGGGGACACCGGCCTCGACATCGTCACCGGTGCCTTCAGCTACTCGGGGGCGGAGATCGCCCGGCAGCTGCAGCGCGCCGGCCGGCGGGTTCGCACCCTGACCGGTCACCCCGAGCGAGCCGGCGACGGGACGGACATCGAGATCCGCCCCCTCGACTTCGATGACCCCGCTGGCCTGGTGGCCGCCCTCACCGGGGCGGCCACCCTCTACAACACCTACTGGGTGCGCTTCGGCTATCGCGGTGTCGACCACGATCTGGCGGTCCAGCGCTCTCGCACCCTCTTCCGGGCCGCAGCTCGGGCCGGGGTCCGCAAAGTGGTGCACGTCTCGATCCTCCACCCCTCGATCACCTCGCCCTACCCGTACTTCCGGGGAAAGGCGGTCGTAGAGGGGGCGTTGGCCGAGTCCGGGCTCCGGTTCGCCGTCCTCCGGCCGTCGGTCCTCTTCGACGAGCGCGGCGTGCTCCTCAACAACATCGCGTGGCTCCTCCGTCGCCTGCCGGTGTTCGCCATCGGCGGCGACGGGTCGTACCGGGTGCGCCCCATCCACGTGGGCGACCTGGCGCGGCTGGCCCTCGAAGCGACCACGTGGCCCGACGACCGCACCGTCGACGCCGTGGGGCCCGAGCGCCCGACCTTCGCCGAGCTGGTGACCGAGATCCGTGCCGCCGTAGGGAGCCGGTCCCGCGTCGTCAGGGTCCCGGGCTCCGTCCTGCTGGGCGCGTCCCGGGTTCTCGGCGCCGTGCTGGCAGACGTGCTGCTCACCCCCGACGAGTACCACTCCATGGCCGGCGGACTGGCCGACTCGGAGGCTCCGGCCACGGGGACGATCGCACTCTCGACGTGGCTGGACGAGCACGGTGGTGTGCTCGGCACCCGTTACGCCAATGAGCTCGACCTCCACTTTCGCCGGCCCCTGCACTGACGCCGCCACCTCCGGCCGGAAGGTGGCGGGACGATCGCGACCAGCGGCTGCCCGTCCCGGGCTCGGACGAGAGGGGATCCAACGGCTTGCGGCCGCCTCGAAAGTGATATCTAATAGATACCAATTTCGAGTGAGGAGAGCGTCATGGATGACATGGACCAGCAGGTGCAATCGAGAGCTGTCGCCCCCCGGCCGGTGGGGTTCGCCGGAGCAAGGGTGGAGATCCGACAGCGGCCGGCGGCGATGGTCACCGGCTGGCTGGGCGTGCTGGTGCTGTGCGGCTGCGTGGCCGGCGCTGCCGTCTCCGCGCTGGACGGGGCAGGTTGGTGGATCGTGCTGCCCATCGCCACCTTTTTCGTGGCGCTGAGTGGGCTCACCGTCGTCCCCCCCGGCCAGAGCAGGGTCGTGCAGTTCTTCGGCTCCTATGTCGGGACCGTGCGCCGGCCCGGACTGTGGTGGGTATGGCCGCTGACGGTCCGCCGACCGGTGAGCATTCGGGTGCGCAACTTCGAGAGCAACCGGCTCAAGGTCAACGATGCCGAGGGCAACCCCGTGGAGATCGCGGCGGTCGTCGTCTGGCAGGTAGCCGACACGGCGAAGGCCGTCTACGCCGTCGACGAATATCCAGCCTTTGTCGCCGTCCAGGCCGAGTCCGCCCTACGGCACGTGGCCACCGGCTATCCCTACGACGACACCGAGGGCACGGGCACGTCGCTGCGGGGCTCGACGGACGTCGTGGCCGGGCAGCTCGCCGAGGAGGTGGCCTCCCGCATCGCCATCGCCGGCGTGGAGGTGGTGGAAGTTCGGATCAGTCATCTCGCCTACGCCTCGGAGATCGCCCAGGCCATGCTGCGTCGCCAACAGGCCAACGCGGTAGTAGCCGCCCGATCGAAGATCGTCGAGGGAGCCGTCGGCATGGTCGAGATGGCACTCACCCGGCTGACCGAGAAAGGCGTGGTCGAGCTGGACGAGGAGCGCACCGCCGCCATGGTCAGCAACCTGATGGTGGTGCTGTGCGGCGACCAGCCTCCGTCCCCCGTCGTCAACGCCGGAACGCTCTATTCGTGAGCAGGGACCGGAAGGCGGTCCTGCTCCGCTTCGATCCGGCAGTGCACGACGCGCTGGCCCGGTGGGCGTCGGACGAGCTTCGCAGCCTCAACTCGCAGGTCGAGATGCTCCTGCGACGAGCCTTGGCAGACGCCGGCCGGATGCCGAAGCAGGCGGCGCCCCTTCCCCGCCGGGGACGCCCTCCGGCGTGCCGCCGGCAGCCCTGACGCCTGGCGCGCTAGCCCAGCCCCAGACCGGCCATCGGTCCTCCGCCGTCGGGCCCCCAACGCTCCTCGGGGCCGTCTCGGCTACCACCTCCGGCCGGGGAAGAGGGCGGGGCGATCCCGACCAGCGGCTGCCCGGCTTCCGAGGACGCATCGGGGGCCCGGCACGACCGATCATGAAAGGCGGTATCATCGCTCAGTACCTAACGTGAACGTGAAGTGGAGAGGGGCGCCGGTGGCAAAGGTTCCCGAAGGGGTCCGCACGGGAGCCCGCAGCAATCCGGATCCGACGCTGAACCCGCGCTACAAGTGGATCGCGCTCTCGAACACGACGATCGGCGTGCTCATGGTGACGATCAATTCGTCGATCGTGCTGATCGCCCTGCCGGACATCTTCCAGGGGATCCACCTCAACCCCCTTACCCCCGGCAACACGCCGTACTTCCTCTGGCTGCTCATGGGCTTCCTGGTGGCGACGTCCGTGCTGGTGGTGTCCTTCGGGCGGATCGGGGACATGTACGGGCGGGTCAAGATGTACAACCTCGGCTTCGCCGTGTTCACCGCGTTCTCCATCCTGCTGTCGATCACCTGGATGTCGGGACCCAAGGCCGCCCTGTACCTCGTCGTCATGCGGATCTTCCAGGGGGTCGGGGGCGCCCTCCTGTTCGCCAACTCGAGTGCCATCCTCACCGATGCCTTTCCCGAGGACCAGCGAGGGCTCGCCCTCGGCATCAACGTGGTCGCCGCCATCGCCGGGACGTTCATCGGGCTCATCCTCGGGGGGTTCCTCGGGCCGGTGTCGTGGCGGCTCGTCTTCCTCGTCTCCGTACCGGTCGGCTTGTTCGGGACCATCTGGGCCTACATGAAGCTCCACGACACGGGGGTCCGCACCCCGTCCAAGATCGACTGGTTGGGCAATCTCACCTTCGCCGTCGGCCTCGTCGCCGTCCTGGTCGGGATCACCTACGGCATCCTCCCCTACGGGGGCTCCACGATGGGCTGGACCAACCCCGAGGTGCTCGTCGAACTGCTCGGCGGAACCGCCGTCCTCGTCCTTTTCGCCTGGATCGAGACCAAGGTGCCTCATCCGATGTTCCGGCTGCCGCTCTTCCGCATTCGCGCCTTCACCGCCGGTAACATCGCAAGCCTGCTGTCCTCGTTGGCGCGAGGCGGCCTCATGTTCATCCTCATCATCTGGCTCCAGGGCATCTGGCTCCCGCTGCACGGTTACAGCTTCGCTTCCACGCCACTGTGGGCGGGCATCTACATGGTCCCCTTGACCATCGGCTTCCTCATCGCCGGACCGATCTCCGGCTACCTCTCGGACCGCTTCGGGGCCCGACCGTTCGCCACCGGCGGGATGTTGGCCGCAGCCGTCGTGTTCGCGCTCTTTCAGCTTCTCCCAGCGGACTTCTCGTACGTCTGGTTCGCCCTCCTGCTCCTCGCCTACGGTCTGGCCGCCGGGCTGTTCTCCTCGCCGAACCGGGCCGGGATCATGAACAGCCTGCCGGCCAGCCAACGAGGGGCCGGGGCCGGGATGTCGGCGACCTTCCAGAACTCGTCCATGGTCCTGTCGATCGGCATCTTCTTCACGCTGATCATCATCGGCTTGTCGTCGGGCCTTCCGCATGCCCTCTTCAGCGGGCTCGTCCATCAGGGCGTGCCCCGAGCAGACGCTGCTCGCATCTCCCACCTCCCCCCGGTGAGCAGCCTCTTTGCCGCTTTCCTCGGCTACAACCCAATGCAGACCCTGCTGGCCTCGGTGTTGCCACACCTCTCGCACGCCCACGCCGTCTACCTGACGGGCCGCAGCTTCTTCCCGAGCCTGATCGCACCGCCGTTCATGAAGGGCTTGCGGACCGCTCTCGACTTCGCCATGGTGGCGTGCGTCCTGTCGGCGATCGCCTCCTGGCTCAGGGGCGGCAAGTTCATCTACCAGGAGGAGGACGAAGTCGGGCCGGTGCCGCATCAGGCCATGCCGGCGACCGACCCGGCCGAGCCAGATCGGGTCGCCAGCGAGGTCAAGGTGCGGGTCGGGATCGGTTCGGACAGCGCGGCGTCGAACGTCCCGCTCGGAACCAATGGCGGACTCGCGTACCCGGTCACCGGAGTTCGCGAGAAACGGGGGCAATGACATGAAAGCGATGACGAGGACGGCGAAGGGCCCGACGGCCGGGGAGGCGCTCGGGACGCGAGCCGCCGGCGAGCCCCAACCCGAGGACGGCGTCGACGAAGAGCCCGGTGAGGCGCTTTTCCCCATCGGCCAGGTGGCGGTCCGTCTCGACATGTCGGAGCGCACGCTGCGCTACTACGAGGAGATCGGCTTGCTCACCCCGGTGGAACGGACCCCCGGCCGGATTCGCCGCTACAGCGAGGCCGACATCACCCGGGTCGCCCGGATCAGAGAGCTACGGGAGCTCATGGGGTTCAACCTGGAGGAAGTCGGCGCCGTTCTCGCCAACGAAGACCGCCTCTACGCCCTGCGCCAGGAGTACCGCTCCGGGGAGGCTGCGCCGGCCCGGCGGGCCCGGCTCCTGGCGGAGTGCCTGGAGCTGCACGAGGATCTGCGAGCCCGAGTGGTCGCCAAAAAGCGGCACCTGGCCGAATTCCTGGCCGAGCTCGACGCAAGGTCGGCTCGCATCCGGGCCGCCGCCGGACTGCCCGAGCCCGAGCGGACCGAGCCCGAGCGGACCGAGCCCGAGCGCACCGAGCCCGGGCGGACCGAGCCCGGGCGGACCAAGCCGGCCGGGCAGGCGGAACCCGCTTGACCTTTGCGCACCCAGAACTAACTGTGGTGCGGAGACGGCGCTCCGGCCCGTCCGGAAAGCACACCGAGCCCGCGAAGCATGTCGAGTGAAACGCTTCGACCTCCTGTCCTCGCCCGGTTCGATTCCTGTTTGACTCCGGGGTCCCGGCGACTTTTCTGTGACCGGCGAGGTCCCGCGATCGGGTCGAGGGCCCCGCCCGCTGCGCTTCCCGCCGCCAGCCATGGTCGGGTCCCTAGCTCGCCTGGGCGGCTTCGACCCCCGACGTGATGAACGCGTCGATGGCCCGGACAGCAACTGCAACCAAAACTGCACCGGATGGCCGGATGAGGGGGTGGTGAGCCGACCATGGGCTACAAAACTCCTGGTCAGCGGGTGGAGAAGACGATCTCTTATTCAAACCCCGCCGACCTGTGGGAACGGATTCTTGGCCTTCGGCTGAGCTGACTTCGCGGCGGTCGCCTGCCCCCGGCGTTCTCGCCATACTCTGCCCCGTCGCCCCGTCGCCCCGTCGCCCCGTCGCCCCGTTGTCTCGGTGGTCGGCCGCGGGGCGTAGGGCCATAACTGTCACGGCTGCCTCGCAGCTCGCGGGCTGAGGCGATCGGTGACGAACGACTCGTCGCCGGATCACCGAAGGCGGACGCTGGCCGGTATCGCCCCAGACAGCACTTCGGTCAGAAGATGGGACAGTTAGGTGGACAAAGTAAGTGGTCGGTAAGCTATACTGGCATCGTGTCCGCTCGACGGTACGAAGCCACCCATCCCTGGATCAACTTCCAGGCCACCGACATCAATCGAGTTCCGCCCAACGACTGGATGCTCTTGGGCGAGGCCAAGTCGAAGTGTGAGCATCTCGCTGGTGCTCCCCTGAAGCCGGCAGTCGCCCGAGAGCTCTACCGCGTCACGCTGGTCAAGGGCGCTCTGGCCACCACGGCGATCGAAGGCAACACGTTGA
>JBOGGE010000016.1:0-7241 GCA_050743865.1 Acidimicrobiales bacterium | reverse complement strand
GTTCTCGAGGCCGCGCCGGTTGCCGTCGACGATCCGCTGCTCGAGGCGGCGCTCCACCGGCCAGTCCGCGTGAGCGTCCTCGGTGGCGGTCGAGGCGGAAACGCCCTCGAAGAGGCGGAGGAGGTCTTGGAGGGGGTCGTAACCCTCGCGCCGGCGGTCGTGGACCAGATCGAGGCAGATCTGTCGCGCCCGTTCGTCGATCCGAGAGAGCGGGAGGATCTTCGACGCGTGGACGATCGCCGCGTCGAGGCCGGCTTCGACACACTCGTGGAGGAACACCGAGTTGAGCACCTGGCGGGCCGCAGGATTGAGGCCGAACGACACGTTCGAGAGCCCGAGGATGGTGTGCACACCCGGCAGCTCGCGCTTGATCGCCCTGATCCCTTCGATCGTTTCGACGCCGTCCCGCCTGCTCTCCTCCATGCCGGTCGACAGTGGCAGGGCAAGCGGGTCGAACAGGAGATCGTGCGGCTCCAGTCCGTAGCGGCTGACGGCGACGTCGTGGATCGCGCGGGCAGCACGCAGTTTCCACTCGGAGGTGCGTGCCTGGCCTTCCTCGTCGATGCAGGTGCACACCACCGCCGCGCCGTACTCGCGGGCGAGCCGGAGGAACAGGTCGAGCCGGGTTCCCTCGCCGTCGCCGTCCTCGAGGTTGACCGAATTCAGCACCGCCCGGCCGCCCAGCCACTGCAGCGCCGACTCCACGACAGGGGCCTCGGTCGAGTCGACCATCAGGGGCACGGTCGCCTGCGTCGCCATGCGGCCCGCTACCTCGGTCATGTCGGCGATGCCGTCGGCACCCGTGTAGTCGACGCAGACGTCGATCAGGTGGGCCCCCTCACCCACCTGATCGCGCGCCATCGCCACGCAGGTCTCCCAGTCGCCCCCGAGCATCGCCTCGCGGAACTTCTTCGAGCCGTTGGCGTTGGTGCGCTCGCCCACTACGAGGAAGGAGGTCTCCTGGCGGAAAGGTACCGACGTGTAGATGGACGCTGCCGACGGCTCGTGCTGAGGATGCCGGGCAGCCGGTCGGGCGCCGCGCAGCCGATGGACCACCGCGGCCAGGTGGGCAGGGGTCGTGCCGCAACAGCCGCCCACAGCGGACACGCCGTGCTCGACCACGAACCGGTGCAGGTGGTCGGCGAGCTGGTCGGGGGTGAGGTCGTAGTGCATGCGGCCCTCGACCACCGACGGGAGGCCCGCATTGGGCACCGTCGAGATCGGGACTCGGGAGTGCGCGCTCAGGTGGCGGACGGCCTCGCCCATCTCGGCGGGCCCGGTGGCGCAGTTGAGCCCGACTACGTCGACCTGCATCGCGTCCAGGGCTGCGAGGGCGGCTCCGATCTCGGTACCCGGGAGCATCCGGCCCGTGAGCTCGATCGTCACCTGCACCTGTAGTGGGACCCGGCGTCCGGTCGCTGCCATCGCCCGGCGGGCGCCGTTGACCGCGGCCTTCGCCGAGAGCAGGTCGTACATCGTCTCGATGAGGAGCAGGTCGACACCGCCCTCGAGAAGGCCGGTCGCCTGCTCCTCGTAGGCCGCCCGGAGGTCCGCGTAGGCGATCTGGCCCAGCGTGGGGAACTTCGTCCCGGGGCCGATGCTTCCGGCGACCCAGCGGGGACGGCTCGGTTCTCGTGCGGTGTACTCGTCGGCGACCCGCCGGGCCAGTAGGGCGGCGGCGAGGTTGATCTGGTGCGACTGTGTCGCCAGTCCGTACTCGGCGAGCACCACCGAGAAGGCCCCGAACGTGTCGGTCTCGATGACGTCGACGCCCACGTCGAGGAATGAGCGATGGAGCTGCTCGACCGCTCCGGGGCTGTGCAGGACCAACGCCTCGTTGCAGCCCTCCAGCTGCGGCCCGCCGAAGTCCTCGTCGGAGAGCTCCATCAGCTGGAGGTTGGTGCCGGTGGCGCCGTCGAAGACGACCACCCGCTCGTGCAGCGCGCTCAGGTACCCGGAACGGTCCGGGTCGAGGCGGCCGGGGATCAGCGGTTCTGCGGGGGAGGGCATCTCCCGCATCAGACTACCGGGGCGGAATGTAGGCCCGTGAACGCGGCCTCGCTCTGGCCAGACCTGCGGATGTGGCGATCCCATTAGCATCCCCACGCGTGTCGCGAGTCCGCATCTACACGAAGAAGGGCGACGACGGCACCACCGGACTGCTCTACGGCGGCCGGGTGCGCAAGGACGCAGCCCGCATCGAGCTGAACGGCGCCGTCGACGAGGCGCAGGCGGCCCTCGGGCTCGCGCGGGCCGAGTCGCGGCCGGGTTCGGAGCTCGCGAATCTCCTGGTCGAGCTGGAGCGTCAGCTCTACGTCCTCATGGCCGAGGTCGCCACCGCCCCCGCCAACCGCCACAAGCTCGTGGCGGGGGAGAGCATCGTCACCCCGAAGATGGTCGCTGCCCTGGAGGGATGGATCGACCAGCTCATCGAGCGTTTCGAGATGCCAAAGGAGTTCGTGCTGCCGGGGGCCAACCGATGCTCGGCTGCGCTGGACGTGGCCCGCACGTTGGTACGCCGGGCCGAGCGGGTGCTCGTGTCCGCCGGGCCGTTGGGCCCCCACGGGGCGGCCGGGGACTCCGGCGGGGTTGGCGGTGACGCCGCCGGGGTTGGCGGTGACGCCGCCGGGGTTGGCGGGGACGCCGGCGATGGCGGAGAGAGCGTCGTCTCGCAGGTGGGTCCGTACCTGAACCGGCTCTCGGACCTGCTCTGGGCGATGGCCCGCTGGCAGGAGGGAGAGGTTCACCTCGCCGCCCGGCAACGGTTGTCCGGCATCCCGGGGGAAGGCGACCGGTGAGCCAGCCGGGGCAATTGGGGCGGAGATGACCCTGCAGGTCGTCGCGGTGCCCGGTACGGACGACGAGCTGGCCACGGTCGGGGTGCCGGTGGTCGTCCGCGAGCGCGCCGGTGAGGACACGGGCGCAAACGATGGAAGCTTCCACCTGCTCTGCCGGTTCGACGGTCTCTCGGGAGCTTCATCGAGCGTCGCCGCCTCCCTCCTTCCCGAGTCACCGGATACTGGATGGCTCCGCAGGCAGGGATTCTCCGCCAAGCCCGGACAGTCGCTCGTCCTCCGTACGGCCGCCGGCGGCCCGTCGGTCGTGCTCCTGGGTCTCGGTGACGCTCGCACCTTCGACCGTGACGACGGCAAAGGGACTGAGCGGTGGCGGCAGGCGGCTGCCTCGCTGGTGCGGGCGGCAGGCGAGGGCGGCTCGGCGGCACTCGTCTTGCCCTACGACCCGCTTGGAAGCGACGCCCTTGCGGTCGGCGCCGCGGTGGCCGAGGGCGCGGTCCTGGCCGCGTACCGGTTCGACACGTACCGATCGACACCTCGGCCACCTGCGATCGAGCGGCTCCTCGTCGTCTGGGGAGGGACCCAGCCGAACGACCGCGCCAGCGTCCTGGCCGCCCGCCTCGCCGAGGGAGTCAGGCGAGGAACGGCGGCTGCAGCGGCCGCGGTCTTCGCGCGCGACCTCGTCAACACGCCGGCGAGCGATCTCACGCCGGCGCGCTTCGCCGCGCGGGTATCGGACGCGCTCGCCGGCCGCCCCGGCACTGCGGTGGAGGTCTGGGACGAAGAGCGGATCGCGGCCGAGCGGCTGGGCGGGTTGTTGGCCGTCAGCCGGGGCTCCGGAGAGCCGCCTCGCCTGGTCCGGGCGGCGTACGTACCCTCCGGCGGGATGCCCGGATCCGAAGGGCCGGCCCGCGAGGACGCGCAGCGACACATCGTGCTCGTCGGCAAGGGGATCACGTTCGACTCCGGCGGCCTCTCGTTGAAGACCGCCGAGGGGATGACGACGATGAAAACCGACATGAGCGGTGCCGCCATCGTCATGGCCGTCGTCGCGGCCTGCTCGGATCTCGAGGTCGCGGTACGGGTCACCGCACTGGCGCCGCTGGCCGAGAACATGCCCGGCGGCCGGGCCACCAAGCCTGGCGACGTCTTCACCGCACGCAACGGAGCAACGGTCGAGGTGCTCAACACCGACGCCGAGGGGAGGCTCGTGCTCGCCGACGCCTTGTCCCTCGCCGTCGAGATGGAGCCCGACGCCGTCGTCGACGTTGCCACGCTGACCGGTGCGGCGCGGGCGGCCCTCGGCGCCGGGGTCGCGCCGATCCTCGGCAACGACGACGAGCTGGTCGAGGCGGTCCGGGCCGCCGGGGCCCGGGCGGGGGAGCGACTGTGGCCGCTGCCCCTGCCCGACGACTACGGCGAGCACATCGAGTCGGACGTCGCCGACATGAAGAACATCGGCCGTCAAGGGGAAGCCGGTGTGATCGCCGCTGCGCTCCTCCTTGAGAGGTTCGTGGGCCGGGTCCCGTGGGCACACCTCGACATCGCGGGCACCGGCCGGTCAGCCGAGGCTGCCGGTTACCTTTCGAAGGGCGGCACCGCCTTCGGCGTGCGGACTCTGCTCGACTTCCTCAGCCATCACGGCGGACCTGACCACCCCGGCGAGTCCCGCCAGTCCTGAGCCCGACTCCCAACCGGGCTGGCCCGACTCCCAACCGGGCTGGCCCGACTCCCAACCGGGGTGCATCGCCTGGAGGAACGCCGGCAGCTTGGTGAGGCGGTGACCTGGCACCGGGGCGATTGTGCGCCGCGCTTCGATGATCCCGGGGCCGCCCTGACGCAACAGCCCGTAGCGGGCACAGCGTTGCAACGCGCGCCTGAGCGGTGCGTGCCTCGTTCCGGGACCTCCGATGCCGATCGACGCCGCCAACTCGGACTTGTCGACGACGAAGCCCTCTGGGGAGGCGTCGAAGCGCTCTGCCAGCTTGCGCAGGACGAACGTCGCAGTGGGGCCGAGGATCGGGAGCCAGAAGGTCTCGACATAGGCAGAGCGGGGATCGATGCAGGGGTGCGTCGGCCCGGGGGCCGCGGCAAGCCAGGGCAGGACCCGCATCGCCGGCGGCTCTAGCGGCGAGCGGGAGACCTCGCCAGTCCGGCTGCTGGGCGACACCGTGGCCATGGGTTCATCGTGGCCCGGTGCACTCTCCCGGCTCCTTGCCGGTGCACTCTCCCGGCTCCTTGCCGGGCTCATTGCCGCAACTCTCGCCGGATGCGAGGCGGATCGCCCGAACCCAGCCTTGCCACAGCACTAAAGTGGGTGGCCGCAGCCGGGCGGTTGCGACGGAGGCATCAACCTGCGCCCGTAGCTCAATACGGTCAGAGCACCACACTTGTAATGTGGAGGTTGCCGGTTCAAGTCCGGCCGGGCGTTCCACAAAAATATTCATGGAAGCTGTGACTTCTATTCCACAGAAGTCCCCAGGTGGACTTTCGCAGTTATGAGCGCCTCGTTGACCCAGCCGATGTCGGTGAGGGCGCAGCTCACGCTGCGCGGGTGAGCACGTCGAGCAGACCGTCGATCATTTTCGGGTTGAGCGGCCTGGAAGATGACATGGCTGTAATTCGTTCGGACCACAGGCAGCGTCGCAACGCAGCGAGCGCGTCGAGGAAGCTCGGCGTTGCCTTCGTTCGATACCAGGGCCGCGTGATCCAGGTGACAGTCGTCCCAAACGTCGGGATGTACCACGCCCAGATCGCCGCGTAGAGCCACAGCGACAACGAAGCGGCGCGTTCGGGTCCCTTGCCCTTCCAGCTCTGGGGGTCTTCTGCGTGCAGGCACTGCTTCACCTCGCGGTTCACGCATTCGATGCTCCAGCGCCCGGCATAGAGCGAGGCGACGCCACCGGGGGAGGCATCGAGGTCGGTCGTGAAGAAGAAGTCGTCGCGCATCACACCGTCGGGATCGCGCACGATGACGAGGAGCACGAGGTGGTCGGGGTCGGTCGTGTACCACAGCACCGGGCGGGACCAGACGAGGAGGTCGCGCTCTTTGCCCCGGAAGTCGACGCGTACCGCTGCGAACTTGTCGTCCTTCAGTGTTCGCGCCATCTCGGCGGGCGTCGACAGGCGCTTGCCCTTCTTGCGCGGCCGGCCGGGCCTCCCGGTGCGCGATGGCGCCGGCTCGTAGAGCGCAGCATCGCGCCGCATCCGAGAGGTCAGGGTGGTGCGGGGCAGCCCCCGTCTCGCCAGTGCGGCGTAGGCCCCGTCGGCACAGAGCGAGAACGTGCGCTGCGGCAGCCATGAGGCGATCTCGGTGACGATCTCTTGGGCGAGGTCGAGCGTGGTCGGTCCGCCCTTTCGGTGCAGGCGGACGCCGACGGGCACCCCGATCGGCTGGCCGCCCCAGGGCGGGCGCACCCGGAGCGTGACGACGACCAGATTGAGCCCGGTCGTGTAGACGACCTTCTTGCGCGTGGATCGCACCGCGTCTCGGAAGCTGCCTGCGCCGTCGACCGTGCGGCCCGACTTCTTGTAGAGCGTGTCGTCGCAGTCCAATACGAGGGTTCCGGTCGCAGCGAGCACGCTGACCAGGTGGACGACGAGCACCTTCCACAGCGCGTTCGTCGACCACCGGCCGGCTCGGACGAAGCGGTGGTAGGCATCGTGGGCTCTTTCGCCCTCGGGATCGGCCGCGCAGATCATCGCGGTGATCGTGCGCCGTCCCGGCGCGGTCACCCAGCCAAGAAGCAGGGCCTCGAAGATCGAGAAGCTCGCTTGGGTGAACACCCCCCGGGCGCCTCCTACGAGCGCACGCCAGTGCGACGCCTCACGCTGAACCTTGGACAGAGCCATCCTCGCCCCCTATCCGCGACTGGCCATCGCGGATATCCAGGCTACGATGGGTCGGTGGTCAAGCGGTGGACCGGCCCGAGCGCCACGGAGCACCGGCGTCAGGCAGAGATCGCCCGGCGGCTCACGGAGATCGGCTTCGCGCTGCCCGGGTCAGTGACGACGCGTAGCTACCGCTGCGGCAAGGCCAACTGCGCGTGCCACCGCGAGCCTCCCCGTCTGCATGGTCCTTACACGCAGTGGACGCGCCAGGTGGACGGCAGGACGATCCACATGAACCTCAGCGCCGAACAAATCGAGGACTACGCGCCGTGGCTCGAGAACGGCGCACGCATTCATCGTCTCGTGCGGGAACTCGAGTCCCTCACCCTCGGCGCGCTGGAGCGGGATCCCCGCTTCAAAGAGCGCTGAGACCCGGGATGGGGCAGTCGTCACGACAGCCGGCGGAACGGCTCAAAAGTGCGAAACTCCACCCTGATGGACACGATCGGCATCCTCGGAGTGCCGGTGGACACCGCCGGCGCGGGCGTCGTCGCGGGCGGCGCGGTCGGCATCCTCGCCGCGGGCCGGACCCGGACGCTCGCGCCCCACGCACGG
>JBOGGE010000015.1:0-4648 GCA_050743865.1 Acidimicrobiales bacterium | reverse complement strand
CCTGTCGCGCCCGCCCCTGTCGCCCCCGCCGGTCCTGTCGCGCCCGCCGCTCCCGCCGCCGCCCCCGGCGCCGCCGCCCCCGCCAGCGCGGTACCGCTGGCCCGGCCGGCCATGTCGGCCAGAGAGTACGACTGGAGGTACTGGCGCATCGTCTCTCCGACCTCTGCCCACACCGACAGCAGCACGCACTGTCCCTCGTGGTCGCAGGCGCCGTTGGCGTGCGGCTGGCCGAAGTCCCCGGCGACGATCGGGCCGTCGACCGCCGAGACGATCTGGGCCAGGGTGATGTCGGCCGGGCCGCGGGCGAGAACGTACCCGCCGCCGACCCCTCGCTTCGAGCGGACCAGGCCGGCACCCTTGAGGGCAAGGAGGATCTGTTCGAGGTACGGTTGGGGCAGCCCGGTGCGCACGGCGATGTCTCGCACCGACGTGGTCTGCGTGCCGTGCAGGGCGAGCGACAGCAACGCACGGCAGGCATAGTCGCCTCGGGTCGACACCTTCACGCGCGTCTATGGTACCCCCGCCTGGTGCGGCACCGGCCCCTTCGAGCCCCTACTGTGGCCGGGTGACCAAGTCGGCCATGGCTGCGTCCGGCGCTGTGGCCGCCACCCCCGGCGCCACCCGGTCCGGGACGCCGCTGCCGGTGTTGCCGCAGTTCGGCGGCGCCTGCCTGACGGGAGTGGTCCCAGCCCTGCTGGCCCGGGCCCGAGCCGGCGGCTGCGCCGATCCGGCGCCCGATTGGGTGCCGGGCGCCGTGGGGCGGGCCAGCCAGATCGTGCTCCTGGTCCTCGACGGCCTGGGTTGGCGCCAGCTCGAGGCCCGCCCGTCGGTGGCTCCGGTCCTGGCCTCGGCGACCGGTGGACCGATCACGTCGGTGGCGCCGAGCACGACCGCCACCGCCCTGACCAGCCTGGCCACCGGGCTCCCGCCGGCCGTCCACGGCACGGTCGGGTACCGGGTGGCGGCTGGCGGAGGAATTCTCAACGTCCTGTCGTGGCGGGTCGGCCCGGCCGACGTGCGGCGGACCGTGCCCGCCGCCCGGTTCCAGCCTCATCCGGCGTTCCCCTGGGATGGCGTCTCCACGCCGGTGGTGTCCCGGGCCGAGTACCAGGCCACCGGGTTCACCGCCGCCCATCTGGGTGGCTCGGTGCTCCACGGCTGGCACACGCCGTCGGGACTGGCAGTCGAGACGCGGCGCCTGCTGGCGTCCGGCGAGCCCCTTGTCTACGCCTACTACGACGGGATCGACCGGGTGGCCCACGCAATGGGTCTCGGTGAGCACTACGACGCCGAGCTGCGGGCCGTCGACCGGTTGGTGGGCGACATGCTGGAAGTCCTGCCGGCCGGCGCGGTGCTGGTGGTGACCGCCGACCATGGCCAGGTCGAGGTCGGGCCGGCCGTCGAGGTGCTCGGTGGCGAGCTGATGTCGGCCGTGGAGCTCCTGTCCGGGGAGGGGAGGTTCCGGTGGCTGCACGCCCGCCCCGGCGCCGCCGAGGACGTGGCGGCGGAGGCGGCGGAACGGTTCGGGCACTTGGCCTGGGTCCGCTCCCTGGAGCAGGTGGTCGACGAGGCGTGGCTGGGCGGCGAGCCGGTCCCCGAGATCCGGAGCCGGCTCGGTGACGTGGTGCTGGTCCCCTTCGTGCCGACGGCGTTCATGGACCCGGCCGACACCGGGGAGCAGCGGTTGATCTGCCGGCATGGGTCCCTCACCGAGGCGGAGATGCTGGTGCCCTTGCTGGCGTGGGAGCCGAAGGGCTGAGCCGTGAGGCATCATCGGGGAATGACCGAGAGACCCGTGGCGCCAGATGAGATCCTGCCGGCCGGCCGGCGACCGCAGGATCCGGGCGCACCGCCCGGTGCCGGCCAGGTGGCTGGGGAGCCGGGGAGCGCAGGCGAGTCCATCCCGCAGCCGGCCAAGGTGATGCGGATCGGCACCATGGTCAAGCAGCTCCTCGACGAGGTGCGCCAGGCGCCGATGGACGAAGCCGGCCGGGCGCGCCTGCGCGAGATCTACGAACAGTCGATCCGGGAGCTGTCGAGCGGGCTCTCGCCGGAGCTGGTCGAGGAGCTGGACCGGATGGCGCTGCCGTTCGAGGACAAGGTGCCGTCGGAGGCTGAGCTGCGGGTGGCGCAGGCGCAGCTGGTGGGCTGGCTCGAGGGGTTGTTCCACGGCATCCAGGCGACGCTGGTGGCCCAGCAGATGGCGGCCCGTGCCACGCTGGACGAGATTCGCCAGCGCGGCCTGCCGAGGGGAGCGGAGCCGGAAGGCCCACCCCGTCCTGGCGCCTACCTCTGACCGGCAGGCTGCGTTCTCCTGCACAGGTCGGCGCGGCAGGGCCCGGCCCCCGGGGGCCGGGCATCAGCGACCGGCGGGCGGCGCTGCCCTACAGTGGCCGCGGCATGCCGCCGCCTGACCGGCCCGAGGAGCGGGGAGCACCCCCGTACCCGTCCCCGCCATACCCCCCGCCGCCCTACCCCGGGGGCGGGTCCCCCGGCGGCGCCTACCCCGGGACCCCGTACCCCGGCGGCGCCTACCCCGGGACCCCGTACCCCGGGACCCCGTACCCCCCGCCGCCCTATCCCGGCGGCGGCTACCCGGCCCCCGTCTACGCCGGGTTCTGGGCCCGGGTCGGCGGCTGGCTGATCGACTTCATCATCCTGGCCATCGTCACCTCGATCATCGACGTGCCGGTCAACCGGGTGAAGGCGGCCCGCATCGACTTCCACGTGAGCACGACGGCCAACGGCGTGACGACGGTGCACCAGGACCACTATTCGGTGCTCGTCCTGGCCGTCCAGGTGGTCGTGGTGCTCTTGTACGCCGGCCTCCTCGTCGGCGTGGGCCGGGGGCGGACGATCGGCATGATGGCGGTCAGCGCCCGGGCCGTCGACGCCGCCGACGGCTCGCAGATCGGGTTCTGGCGGGCCGTGGGACGTGGCGCATTCGAGTACCTGCTCTTCTTCGTGCTGTTCGTGCCCTGGGTGGTGGACATGCTGTTCCCGGCGTGGGACCGGCGCCGGCAGACGCTGCACGACAAGGTCAGCCGGACGGTGGTGGTCAAGACCAACGTGGCGTCGTGGGCTCCGCCGCCCGGGGGCTGGGGAGGCTCCTAGCCCCGCACCGTTCCGGCGCTAAGGTCGGAACGACACATCTGTAACTCGGGAGGAAGGTCAGGCGACGTTGGCAGCGCGGTCGTTCGCCCACCTGCACACGCACACCGAATTCTCGATGCTCGACGGGGCCGCCCGGGTCGACGACCTGGTGGCGGCGGCGGCCGCCGATGGGCAGCCGGCGCTCGGCATCACCGACCACGGCAACATGTACGGGGTCCTCGACTTCTACAAGGCGTGTCGGGCGGCCGGCGTCAACCCGGTGATTGGCACCGAGGCCTACATGGCCGGGGAGTCTCGCCGCGAGCGACCGGTCCGCCGGGGGAAGATCGACGACACCGGTGGCGACGTCGAGGGCGGTCGGAAGCTCTACTACCACCTGACCGTGCTGGCCGAGACGACCGCCGGCTACCGCAACCTGCTCAAGCTCTCCTCAGCCGCCTACCTGGAGGGGTACTACTACAAGCCTCGCGTCGACTGGGAGCTGCTCGACCGGTACCACGACGGGCTGATCGTCACCACCGGCTGCCTGGGTGGGGTGGTGTTGCAGGCCCTGCTGGCCGGGGACGAGAAGGAGGCCGAGCGGCGGGCCGGGCGCCTGCAGGAGATCTTCGGTCGGGACGCCTTCTTCGTCGAGATCCAGGACCACGGGCTCGCCGACCAGCGGAGGACCAACCCGCAGCTGGTCGAGATGGCGCACCGCCTCGACGCCCCGTTGTTGGCCACGAACGACAGTCACTACACCCATCGGGAAGACGCCGTTGCCCATGACGCGCTGCTCTGCGTGCAGACTGGCGCCAACCTGTCGGACGCCAACCGGTTCCGCTTCGAGGGGACGGAGCACTACCTGAAGTCGGCCGGCGAGATGCGCCACCTGTTCGCCGAGGTACCCGAAGCCTGCGACAACACCTTGCTGGTGGCCGAGCGGGCGCACGTCGAGCTCGAGCTCGGCCGGCCGAGCCTTCCCGAGTTCCCCGTCCCCGATCAGTTCACCGGGGGCACCTACGAAGCCGGTGCCGTGGCCTACCTCCGGCACCTCACCTACGACGGGGCCGCCCAGCGGTACGGCGAGCCGGTCCCGGACCACGTGCGCCAGCGGCTCGACTACGAGCTGGGGATCATCGGCGACATGGGCTTCGCCGCCTATTTCCTGGTGGTGTGGGATCTCATCCGCCATGCGCGGGACGCCGGCATCCGGGTGGGTCCGGGCCGCGGCTCGGCCGCCGGCTGCTGCGTCGCCTACTGCCTGCGAATCGTCGACCTCGACCCGATCCGCTACGACCTGCTGTTCGAGCGCTTCCTCAACCCGGGTCGGAAGTCGATGCCCGACATGGACATCGACTTCGCGGTCGAGGGGCGGGAGCGCGTGATCAACTACGTCACGGAGAAGTACGGGCGCGATCGGGTCGCCCAGATCATCACCTTCTCCACGATGGCGGCCCGCGCCGCCGTGCGCGACGCCGGACGCGTGCTCGAGGTGCCCTACGGGGTCGTCGACAAGATCGCGAAGCTGATTCCGGAAGGTCCCGGCCAGACG
>JBOGGE010000014.1:0-1816 GCA_050743865.1 Acidimicrobiales bacterium | reverse complement strand
TGAACGCCGACCGCTATTCGACCTCGCACGTCCTCCTTGCCGGCGATGCAGCGCACCTCAATCCCCCCTGGGGAGGGCACGGCTTCAACACCGGGATCGGCGACGCGGTGAACGCGGCGTGGAAGGCGGCGGCGGTGATCGACGGGTGGGGCGGTCCCGGGTTGCTGGCGAGCTATGCCGAGGAGCGGTACCCGGTGGCCGAAGAGACGATCGCACTCGCCGGCCGGCATTCGGGCCTCCTGTCGGCCGACTTCGCCGATCCGGCGCTCCTGGCGGCGACCCCGTCAGGGGCGGCGGCCCGCCGGCGGGCCGGGCAGGAGATCGAGAGGGTGAAGGACGAGGAGTTCCACGCTCTCGGGCTGGTGCTCGGCTACCGGTACGAGGGATCGAGCATCACTTGGGGCGACGGCGAGCCGGCGCCGGAGATGAACGTGTCGCGCTACGAGCCGACGGCGTCGCCGGGCCACCGTCTGCCGCACGCCTGGCTGGGTGAGAACGTCTCCCTGTACGACCGGCTCGGCGACGGGTTCACGGTGCTCCGGGCCGGCCGGGCCGATCCTCAGCCGCTGGTCGCCGCGGCCGAGGTCCGGCGACTGCCGGTGACCGTGCTCGACATCGAGGATCGACGGCTCGACTACGGCGCGCCGCTCCTCCTCGTCCGGCCCGACCAGCACGTCGCCTGGCGCGGGCTCGGACGCCCGACAGAGGTCGAGGCGATCGTCGACACGGTCCGCGGCGCCGGCCAGGCCGCCCGCCAGCGTCCGCCGTCCAACCAGGGGCAACCATCCGGCGCGGCAGGGGCCGGAAGGTCCCCGTACCGATCGCCTGCATGAAATGACCGCGTCGGTCGAGCCCGCCCCCGGACGCCTGTCGGGGCTGGTGGCGGTGGTGACCGGCGCCGGGCGAGGGCTCGGTCGGGCACTGGCCTTGCGCCTGGCCAGGGAGGGGGCATCGGTGGTGGTCAACGACATCGACGCCGCCGGCTGCGCCGAGACGGCCGACCTCATCGGGCCGGGGTCGGCGGCGGTGCCGGCGGACCTCACGACCCCGTCGGGCGCCGGCGCGGTGATCGATGGTGCCATCGGCCGGTTCGGGCGCCTCGACATCCTGGTCAACAACGCGGCCCTGTTTGCCACAGCGCAGCCCCGGCCGTTCACCGAGATCGAGCCCGACGAGCTTGATCGGGTGGTGTCCGCCAATACCCGCCTCGTGCTCCTCCCGTGCCAACGGGCCGTCGGGCACATGGCCCGGCAGGGCGGCGGCCGGATCGTGAACGTGGTGTCGGCCAGCATCCTGGCCGGGCCGGCAGGCTTGGTGCCCTACGTGGCCTCCAAAGGAGCGGTGTTCGCCATGACCCGGGTCCTGGCCACCGAGTGCGGCCCCCTGGGCGTCACCGTCAACTCGGTGGCGCCTGGCCTGCTCGTGACCGACGGTTCGCTCGCCAACACGTCGCCGGAGGCCTTCGATCTCCAGCGGTCCCGGCGGCCGGTCGCCCGGGACGGCGGGCCTCAGGACGTCGAGGAGGCGGTGCTCTTCCTGGTGTCGCCGGGCAGTTCGTTCGTCACCGGACAGATGCTGGTGGTCAACGGCGGCGCCCAGTACTGGTAGCGGCGCCGGATCCGGGCGCGCCCCCTGGGAGCAACTGGGCGCTTGACGGCGGTGCAACGTGACTCTAGCCTCTCCCGTAGGGTCCCTACCCGAGTAGTAACCGTACGGTCCAGGCTGCAACGCAGCGAGGAAGGACATCGCGACGTGCTCATCGCGACGGACATCGGCGGCACCTTCACCGATCTCGTCGGCTTCGACCCGGCGACGG
>JBOGGE010000013.1:0-3954 GCA_050743865.1 Acidimicrobiales bacterium | reverse complement strand
CCCCGGCGCGGCGGCCCACGACGGCGGCTCGCCGGCCCCCCGCCCACGTGGCGGCGCCGTCAGGGGCCGGCGACCACCACCACCGGGCAGTCGAGGCCCTTCACCCGGCCCAGCCGGTGGTCGCCGGTGACGAGCGTCGCCCCCAGGGCCTCGGCCAGGGCGACGTACATGGCGTCCCAGCCACGGACGTTCGAACGGAGCTCCCAGGCGCCGGCGAGGAACGGGCGGTGCCCGAACCGCTCACCGGGCCAGTCCCGGAGGTCCTCGACGGCCTGCCCGGCGGCCGTGCCGTCCAGCCGTCCCTCGAGGTGGTGGCGCCGGATGGCGCCCAGCACCTCGACGTCGACCATGTGAGGGGCTGCTTGGCCGGGGTCGGCGGCCAGGAGGCGGCGGACGTCCTCTCCCCGATCGGTGCCGGTGACCACCTCGTACAGCGACGAGGCGTCAACGACCAGCATCGGGCCACGGGCCGCGGTCCCCGTCCAGCGCGTCGATCACCTCGGCTCGGGTGACCGGGCTGTGCCGCCGGCGGGTCCGCGCCAGCCACTCGGTCACCGTGGGCCGGGTGGCGAGGCGGGTGATCTCGCGCCGCAGGAGCTCGGGGACGCTGAGGCCGGCGGCGGCGGCGTGGCGCTGCAGGCCCGAGTAGGTGGCGTCGTCGATGTCGCGTACTTGCACCGTCCTGGGCATTTCCGCATCCTGACATGCAAGAGCGCGTGCCCAGCACCCGGCCCGCGGCCGGCGTGGGCCGGTCGCCGCCGCCGGCGTCACAGCGAGCTGATGGAATGGTGGGGTGGCCGACACCTCCGTACGCCGTGGCCGGGTGGCCGCCCCTCCCGGGCCGGTCGCCTCGTTCCACCCCGCCGTGGGCGAGTGGTTCCGCCGGGCCTTCCCCGGTGGTCCCACCGAGCCGCAGCGGGCAGCCTGGCCGCTCGTCGCCGCCGGCCGGGACGTTCTGGTGGCCTCGCCCACCGGCACCGGCAAGACCCTGGCCGGCTTCCTGGTGGCCATCGACGCCGCCTTCCGCCGCCGCGCCCTGGTCGCCGGTGCCTCGGGCCCGGCGGATCCGGGCCATCTGCCCGAGGTGCTCTACGTCTCGCCGCTGCGGGCGCTGGCCGCCGACGTCCACCAGAACCTCCAGCTCCCCCTGGCCGGGATCCGCCAGGTGGCGTCGGAGATGGAGATGGAGGCCCCCGCGCTGACGGTGGGGGTGCGGACGGGGGACACCTCGGCTGCCGAGCGGGCGGCGATGCGCCGGCGGCCCCCCGACCTCCTCGTCACCACCCCCGAGTCGCTCTACCTCCTGCTCACCGCCCCCGGCTCCCGGGCCACCCTGCGCCGGGTCCGCACCGTGGTGGTCGACGAGGTCCACACCCTGGCCCGGGACAAGCGGGGCGCCCACCTGGCCCTCTCGCTCGAGCGGCTGGACCACCTCGTCGCCGCCGCCGGCGGGCACCTCCAGCGGATCGGCCTGTCGGCCACCCAGCGCCCCATCGAGGTGGTCGGGCGCCTCCTTGTCGGCGCCGGGCGTCCGATGCCCGCCGTCGTCAACTGCGGCCACCGCCGGGACCTCGACGTCGCCATCGAGCTGCCGGCGGCCGAGCTCGAGGCGGTGTCCAGCCAGGCACAGTTCTCCGACGTCCTGGACCGGATCGCCGGGCACGTGCGCCGGCAGCGGACCACCCTCGTATTTGTCAACACCCGCAAGATGGCCGAGCGGGTGGCCCACCAGCTGGCCGAGCGGCTGGAGGAGGAGGCGGGGGGCGGACCGGGTGACGGGATCGGACCGGGTGACGGGATCGAACCGGGTGACGGGATCGGCCCGGGTGACGGGATCGGACCGGGTGATGGGACCGGCCTCCAGGTGGCCGCCCACCACGGCAGCCTGTCGTCGGCCCGCCGCCGGATGGTCGAGGCCCGGCTGCGGGCCGGTGACCTCCGGGCGCTGGTCGCCACCGCTTCGCTCGAGCTGGGCATCGACGTGGGGCCGGTGGAGCTGGTGTGCCAGATCGGCTCGCCCCGGTCCATCGGCACCTTCCTCCAGCGGGTGGGCCGGGCCAACCACCACCGGGAGGGCACCCCGGCCGGGCGCCTCTACCCACTGACCCGGGACGAGCTGGTCGAGTGCACCGCCCTCTTGGCGGCGGTGCGGTCCGGGCGCCTCGACGCCGTCGAGCCCCCGGTGGCCCCGCTCGACGTCCTGGCCCAGCAGCTGGTGGCCGAGGTGGCGGCGGCCGGCGAGTGGTCCGAGGCTGAGCTCCGCTCCCTCGTCCGCCGGGCCGCCCCCTACGCCGACCTCGACGAGGCGACCTTCGACGAGGTGGTGGAGCTGGTGTCGTGGGGCGTCACCACCGGGCGGGGGCGCCGGGGCGCGCACCTGCACCGGGACGTGGTCGGCGGGCGGCTCCGGGCCCGCCGGGGGGCCCGCCTGGCCGCCCTCACCGGCGGCGGCGCCATCCCCGACACCGGTGACTACCGGGTCGTCCTCGACCCCGACGGGGTGACCGTGGGCTCGGTGCACGAGGACTTCGCCGTCGAGGCCAGCATCGGGGACGTCTTCCTGCTCGGGACCCACTCGTGGCGGGTCCGGCAGGTCGAGGTGGGGGTGGTCCGGGTCCAGGACGCCGGCGACGCCGCCCCTACCGTCCCGTTCTGGCTGGGCGAGGCGCCCTCGCGCACGGCCGAGCTGTCGGAGGCGGTCGGCGACCTCCGCCTGGCTGCCGACCGGGCCCTGGCCTCCGGCGGTCCGGCCGAGGCCCGCCGGGTGGTGGTGGCCGCCTCCGGGGTCACCGGCGAGGTGGCCGACCAGGTGGTGGGCTACCTGGCCGCCGGGCGGGCGGCGCTGGGGGCCCTGCCCACCCACGGGCACCTGGTGGTCGAGCGGTTCTTCGACGACAGCGAGGGCATGCAGGTCGTGGTCCACGCCCCCTACGGCGGCCGGGTCAACCGGGCGCTCGGGCTGGCGTTGCGCAAGCGGTTCTGCGTGACCTTCGACTTCGAGCTGCAGGCGGCGGCCGACGACGACACCGTCGTCCTCTCCCTCGGGCCCCAGCACAGCTTCCCGCTCGACCACATCCCCCGCCTGGTGACCAGCCGGACGGCCGTGGACGTGCTCACCCAGGCCGTCCTGCTCCACCCGATGCTGAGGGCTCGTTGGCGGTGGAACGCCACCCGGGCGCTCGTGCTGCCCCGGGCGCTCGGCGGGCGGCGCCGGCCGATCCACCTCCAGCGCATGGAGGCCGACGACCTGCTGGCGGCGACGTGGCCGGCCCTGGCCGGCTGCCAGGAGAACGCCGGCGCCGGCCCGCTGCCGGTGCCCGACCACGTCCTCGTCCGCCAGACGGTGGCCGACTGCCTGGCCGAGGCCCTGGATGCCTCGGGGCTGGTCTCCCTGCTGGCCGACATCGAGGAGGGCCGGGTGACCGTCGGGTTGGTGGAGTCGGCCGAGCCGTCCGTGCTGGCCCACGGGATCCTGAGCGGGCGGCCCTACACCTTCTTGGACGGGGCACCGCTCGAGGAGCGCCGGTCGCGGGCGGTCCCCCTCCGCCGCGGCCTCGGGCCGGCGGGCGGTCTCGGGCCGGCGGGCCTGCTGGTGCCGGCCGGGGAGCTGGCCTCCTTCGACCCCGGAGCGGTGGCGGCGGTGACCGACCAGGCCTGCCCGCGGCCCCGGGACGCCGACGAGCTGCACGACCTCCTGCTGTCGTTGGTGTGCTGCCGGCCGGTGACGGCGTGGCAGCGATGGTTCGACGAGCTGGCCGCGGCCGGACGGGCGGCGGTGGTCGGCCCCGGCTCGGACCGGTGGGCCTGGGCGGCCACCGAGCGCCGGGCGACGGCCGAGTCCCTGGACGGCGACGACGGCGCCGCCGCCGAGTGCGTTCGCGGCCACCTGGAGGTGGCCGGCCCGGTGACCGAGGCCCGCCTGGTGTCCACCCAGCCGCTCCCGGGGGGCGCCCC
>JBOGGE010000012.1:0-23519 GCA_050743865.1 Acidimicrobiales bacterium | reverse complement strand
CACCTGGGGTCCGCTGAACCCCCCGACATCAGGCACGGCGACCTCGACCATCGAATCCTCCCTCGACGCAGCTGCCACCACACTAGCGGCTCAAGACGACACAGGCGTAGTTACGCAGACGTCACTCTCGGGGCCACACGACGACCGAGCCGTGCGCACGCAGCCCGACCTCGGACCTGAGCGCCCAGGGCACGCGTCCGGTGGTTCGCACGACGAGCACCGGCCCCACCGCCGGGTCGCTCGGACGGACCCGCACGACGGCATCGTGCCCGAAGTATTCGTAGTCGAGGACGTGACCCGTGAGCCGCCCGTCGGCACCATCGCGGTGCAACTGGATCTGCTCGGGGCGGATCAACGCCGTCACCGAACCCTCGAGCACGGGACACCGGGAACCGTCGGCGGGACCCGGTGCCAGGTCGAGTGGACCCAGCGGAGTGCTCACGGTGCCGTCCTCGACGCGGCCGGGTACCAGGTTCGCCTCTCCTACGAACTGAGCCAAATCAGCGTCGACGGGCGACGCGTAGAGGACATCGGGTCGGTCGAGTTGCCCGATGCGCCCCTCGCGGATCACGGCCACGTGATCGGCCGTCGACAGTGCCTCGTTTTGGTCGTGCGTCACCAGCACGGCGGTGGTGCCGGCTCGCCGCAGAACTCCGAGGACATCGCTGCGCACCGACGACCGCAACCCGGCGTCGAGTGAGGAGAAGGGCTCGTCCAGCAGGACGAGCTGGGGGTCCACGGCCAGGGCGCGCGCCAGCGCGACGCGTTGCTGTTGCCCGCCCGACAGCTGGGACGGGTACCGACGCCCCAGGCCCGTCAACCCCACCATGGCGAGGAGCTCCTCCACCCGAGCCGCTCGCCCGGCCCGGTCGAGATCGCCCCGGCGCAGTCCGAACCCCACGTTGCGAGCCACGGTCAGATGCGGGAAAAGGTTTCCCTCCTGTGGGACGTACCCGATGCCGCGACGTTCGGGCGGGACGAAGCACCGGTGGGCGTCGTCGATCACCTCGTCACCCAAACCGATCGTCCCCTGGTCCGCCCGTTCGAAGCCGGCGACCGTTCGCAGCAGCGTCGTCTTTCCGCTTCCCGACGGTCCCAGGATGGCGGTGAGGGACCCAGCGGGAACGAGGAGGTGCAACCCCCGCAGGACCGGCAGCGTCCCGTACGCCTTGTGCAGATCGTCGATCACCAGTCGGGTCATGTCGTCACCGCCCGACGAGCCGGCATCCGGTCGAACCACCGGCCGAGGACATAGCTCGGCACGGCCGCGACAATGACCATCAACGCCGCATAGGGCGCCGCCTGGCCGTAGGAGGTGTTCGACTGGTAGGCCCAAAACTGCGTGGCCAGTGTTTGGGCATTGGTCGGGATGAGCACCAGAGTGGCCGTCAGCTCGGTCACTGCCTCGAGGAACACCAGGCAGAACGCGGCGGCGAGGCCAGGGGCCACCAACGGCAACGTCACCCGCCACAGCACCTCCGCCCGCGAGGCGCCCAAGGACCGTCCCAGCTCCTCGAGCTCCCGCGGGGCCCGCACCACCGACGCCCGCACCGCCACCAGCGCCAGGGGGAAGAACATGATCGCATAGGCCACGATGAGCAGGTAACTGCTCTGGTAGAGGAATCCCGCTGCGTACCGCTGGGAGACATAGGTGAGCGCCAGCGCGATGATCAACCCGGGAATGGCGAGCACGAGATAGGTGCTGCGTTCGATCACCATGGGGATCCGCGCCGGATGGCGGATCGACAGCAACGCCACCGGCACCGCCAGCGCCGTCGCCAGCAGCCCGGCACCGCAGCCGTAGATCGCGGTGTGCCCGATGGCCGAGCTGATCGAAGCCGCGGGAATCGTCGATCGACCCCCACGTACCAGCCAATAGGCGATCGCCGCGAGCGGCACGCCCAAGGCGAACGTCGTGAGGGTCACGAACCCACCCACGACCGGCGCTGCGCTGCGCCCCAGCCGCCGTTGGCGCCCGGGGCGCGGACCGACGTCGACCGTTCCGCCTGCGGGGCCGGCACCCGTACCGTCACCGCCTCCACGCCGCCGGCCCTGGAGCGCTCGCTCCCCCACTACCAGCACCAGTCCCACCAGCACCAGCACCAGCGAGAGCCCACACGCCGCCGGGGCGTTGAAGCCGACCTGCGACTCAGTGAAGATCTCGGTGGTGAAGGTCTGGTACCCCAGGATCTCGAACGCCCCGTACTCGGCCAGGACGACCAGCGCCACCAGCAGGCTGCCGCCGAGCACGGCCGTCCGGGCCTGACCGACCGTCACCCGCCAGTACGTCCCCCACCCCCCGACCCCCAGGCTGCGGGCCACCTCCTCGTGGGCCGGGTCGGCGTCCCGCAGGCTGGCCGCCACCGGCAGGAAGACCAGGGGGTACACGGCCAGGGTCATGACCAGGAGGGCGCCCCCGAAGCCGCCGATCCCGTCGAACAGCGACCGCCAACCGAACGCCACGGCGAAGTCGGGGATGCCGACGGGGACCACCACCAGGGCGGCCCACAGGCGGCGGCCGGGGAGGTCGGTGCGCTCGACGCACCAGGCGGTGGCCGTTCCCAGCACGGCGCAGCAGGCGGTCACGGCCGCCGTCAGGCTGACGGTATGCCACAGGAGGGAGGCGGTCAGCCCCCGGAAGACGAGGTGGGCGATCGACGACCAGCCGAAGGTGGCGGCCTCGATCACCAGGAAGACGAGCGGGAGGACCAGGGCCAGGGCGATCAGCCCGCTGGCCCACACCAGCGGCCGGGCCTGGCGGGCCCGCCGGCGACCCGGGGCCCCCGCCAACCGCCGGGGTCGGGCGGGCGCACCCGCCGGGGCGGTCGCCACGTCGGCCGACATATTAGGGCAGCCTAATGTTTTTTATGTGGGGAGGCAACAGTCGTAGGTATTGCTCCCCTCACCTCCGCGCCAGCGCGGCGCCGGCTCCGGTGCTCTCAGCCGAGGTCGGCCACGACCCCGTCGAGGTCGGCGGTCCCCGCCTCCACCAGCTCCACCACTGCCTCCCCCAGGTCGGCCATGCCCTCCCACGGGCTCGAGGCCTGGGCGTAGAACCGGGGGGGGATGCGCCCGGCCGCCCGCGCCAGCCGGCCGGCCTCGATCGCCAGGGCCATGGCCCGGCCCATCGCCGCCGGGTCCCGGGCCCGGTTGACGGCGGACGCCACCAGCACGGCGTCGCACCCGAGCTCCATGGCCCGGGCGGCGTCGGAGGCGGTGCCCACGCCGGCGTCGAGGACGACCGGCACCTCGACGGCCTGTCGGAGCATGGCCAGGCTGTGCGGGTTGCCGATGCCCAGGCCGGTGCCGATCGGCGACCCGGCCGGCATCACCGCCGCGCAGCCCACCTGCTCCAGACGCCGGGCCAGCACCGGGTCGTCCGTCGTGTAGGGGAGGACCACGAACCCCTCCTCCACCAGCAGCTCGGCCGCCGCCAGCAGCTCGACGGCGTCGGGGAGCAGGGTGCGGTCGTCGCCGATCACCTCCAGCTTCACCCAGTCGGTCCCGAACGCCTCGCGGGCCAGGCGGGCCGTGAGCACCGCCTCGGCGGCCGTGTAGCACCCGGCCGTGTTGGGCAGGACCCGCACCCCGTGGGCGGCCAGCAGGTCGAGCAGGGCGCCGCGCCCCGACGGGTCGACCCTGCGCACGGCCACCGTGGTCAGGGCGGTGCCCGAGGCCACCATCGCCGCTTCCAGGGCGGCCAGGCTGACCATGCCGCCCGTCCCCAACACCAGCCTCGAGGGGAGGACCTCCCCGGCGATCACCAGCCGGGCGTCGGGGGCACCCGGCCCGACGGCCCCACCCGGGCCCGGGCCGCTGCCCGGACCACTCCCCGGACCTGCCAGCACTGCCGCCTCGTCCACCATTGGCCTTCGATCGTACCGGCGGCCGACCGCCGGCATGCCGCCGCCGGCGGGGGCACCTGGTTGCACCTGATCCAGTCGGGCATCACCCCGGGCACATGCGGGAAACGCCGAGCGCCGGAGCGGCGGAAGCCCGGCTCAGGGCACTCCGGAGCGGCAGTGCGGACGGTTGAGCCGGAAATGGGGTCGCCCCTGTAGGACGGTTGTCCACCAATGCCATGGCCTCCGAGGCGGCGGTCCCATGGAAATTGTCCGTCGTCAACTCGTACCATTCAGTGGTTCTCGTGTCGAACAGGACGAGTCCGCATGATCCGTCGGTGAGCATGAGCACGTTCTCGCCCAAGACGCGTTGGAAATCGGTGGGATTGGCCAATTCCGCGGCCAGAGGTGGGCGGTAGAGCTCGAACGATGTCGGTGAGTGAGTGACATCCGGATTTGAGCAGGAGGCGGATTGACGGCAATTCTCCAGAGCGACTGAGTAGGTTCCGGCGGGAGCCGGTCTGTTCGATGTTCCCAATTGCCCGGCAAAGACAATCGTCCACTGGTCCGATCCAGAGAGTTGGAAGCAGGCAAAGATCACTCCGAAGTGGCCGGTCAGCGTCGCTCGATCCGGTGGCGAAAGAAATGTCTGCCCGCAGTCAACCTGCGCTGCTGGCAGCGGCGCGCCGGCCTGCGCCGGGGTAAGTGCCGGTGGGACGGTCGTGGGTGACGCCGGCCGCCGCGCTCCGCCACCACCTGCCCCGACTGGCACCGGTACGCCGATGGCCAAGCCGCATGCGACAGCGGCTCCAGCGGTCACCAGGATGGTGAGGCTCTTCTTCGTTGCCCCTCCTCTGCTCGAGTGGGACGGGCTCGGTACAAGGTAGTGGCGCCGAGGTGGTATTGCGTCCCGGGGGCCGCGTGGCATAGGAGATTCCCGTGACCCCGACGATCGCCCTGACCATCGCCGGGTCGGACTCCGGGGGGTGCGCCGGCCTCCAGGCCGACCTCAGGACCTTCGCCGCCCTCGGCGTCCACGGCACCTGCGCCGTCACCGCCGTCACCGCCCAGAACACCCGGGCCGTCCTGGCCGTGGTGGCCCTCGACCCCGAGATGGTCGTGGCCCAGGTCGAGGCCGTGCTGTCCGACCTCCCCCCGGCCGCGGTCAAGACGGGCATGCTGGCCAACGCGGCCACGGTGGCGGCGGTGGCCGGGCTGGCCGCCCGCCACCTCCTGCCCAACCTGGTGGTCGACCCCGTCCTGGTGTCGACGAGCGGCCACCTCCTCATGGGCGAGGGGGGGGTCGACGCCTACCGGGACCTCCTGCTGCCCCACGCCGACGTGGTCACCCCGAACCTGCGGGAGGCGGCGGTGCTCACCGGCCGGTCCTTCCACGACCTGGCGACCGTGGAGGCCATGGTGGCCGCCGCCGAGGACCTGCGGGCGCTGGGGGCGTCCACGGTGGTGGTGAAGGGCGGCCACGCCGACCAGGTGGGCGCCCCCGACGCCGCCGGGTCGCCCGACGTGGTGGCCGGCCCCGAGGGCACGGTCGTCCTCGACGCCGAGAGGGTCCGGACCGCCAACGACCACGGCACCGGCTGCTCGCTGTCGGCCGCCATCGCCGCCCACCTGGCCCTGGGGGCACCGCCCCCGGTGGCGGTGGCCAGGGCCAAGGATCTGGTCCATCGCGCCCTGGCCGGGGCCGCCGGCTGGAAGCTGGGAGCCGGCCACGGGCCCATCGACCACTTCGGCTGGTCGGAAGCCGATGGTGGCTCCCACGTCGCCGGGGGCGGCGCCGGGGGTGGGGACAGTGCCGATCGGCGGCGACCCTAGGCTGGGTGCCCGATGAAGGATCTCGACGTCGCCGCCGGTGGCGCCGGGCCCGCCGGACCCGGCCGGGACGCCGGCACCCCGCCTCCTCCGGACCGGCGGAGCGGGCCGGGACTGCGCCCGGCACTGGTCGTGCTGGCGGTGGCCGTGGTCATCGTGGCCCTCTTCGGCGTCGGCGCCGTCCTGACCGGCGGCACGGGGAGCAAGGGCCACCGGCCGTCGCACCCAACCGGCGGTCCGTCCAAGGTGCCGGGCACCTCGCTGCGGGCTGAGCCGGCCGGCCGGGGCCTTTCGCCGGTGGTCGAGCCCGGCACGCCCCCGACCGACATCGTCGACGCCCTCGACCTCCCCGCCGGCTCCCACCGGTTGTCGGCCCACCCGTCGCGGGCCACGACACTCTACAACGCCAAGGTGCGCTTCTCGGTGGGGGCCAACCAGGCGTCGGTGATCACCTTCTTCCGGGCCGACCTGGCCAGGAGGCACTGGCACGTGATCAGCGTCGGCGCCGCCCGGGGCCATCCCGGCGCCACCCAGGTGCTCGCCCAGAAGGCCGGCTCCGACGGGTGGTACTGGGAGGTCGGCGCCACCGTCGCACCGACCGAGTTCGCGTCGTCGAGCTCCGGGGGGGCCGAGACGACGCCGTTCACCCTGGCCCTCTTCCAGGTCAACGACGTCGCCTGAGCGCCGGCCGGGGGCGCCCGGGGACCGTCATGGAGGTGGCGCGTCGTTGCCTAGATTGCAACGGTGATCTCCTCTTCCTCCTCCCCCCCTGCCGCCCCGGCGCCCGGGTTCGAGCCCGACCCCTACCGGGGCAAGTGGTCGACCCTCTCCAACACCACCCTCGGGGTGCTGATGGTCACGATCGACGCCTCCATCGTCCTCATCTCGATGCCCGACATCTTCCAGGGCGTCCGGCTCGACCCGCTCACCCCGGGCAACACCAGCTACTTCCTGTGGTTCCTCATGGGCTACATGCTGGTGACGGCGGTGCTGGTGGTGAGCTTCGGCCGACTGGGCGACATCTACGGCCGGGTGCGCATGTACAACATGGGCTTCGCCATCTTCACCTTCTTCTCCATCATGCTGTCGATCACCTGGATGCACGGCCGCGACGCGGTGTTGTTCATGATCGTCATGCGGCTGTTCCAGGGAGTGGGGGGGGCGTTCGTGTTCGCCAACTCCACCGCCATCCTCACCGACGCCTTCCCCCCCGAGCAGCGCGGCCTGGCCCTCGGGACCAACATGGTCGCCGCCACCGCCGGGTCGTTCATCGGCCTCGTCCTCGGCGGGTTGCTCGGGCCGGTCGACTGGCGGCTGGTGTTCCTCATCTCGGTCCCCGTGGGAGTGGTCGGGACCGTCTGGGGGATCGTCAACCTGAAGGAGAAGGGTGTCCGCATGCCGGCCCGGATCGACTGGCTGGGCAACCTCACCTTCGCCGTGGGGCTGGTGGCCGTCCTGGTGGGGATCGTCTACGGCATCGAGCCCTACGGCCACGACACGATGGGCTGGGCCAACCCGCTGGTGCTGGCGGCGCTCTTCGGCGGTGCCGGCGTCCTCGCCCTGTTCGTCTGGATCGAGACCCGGGTGCCGGCGCCGATGTTCCGGATCCCCTTGTTCCGCATCCGTGCGTTCGCCGCCGGCAACGTCGCCAGCCTGATGGCCGCCCTCGGGCGGGGCGGGCTCATGTTCATCCTCATCATCTGGCTGCAGGGCATCTGGCTGCCCCAGCACGGCTACAGCTTCGCCAGCACGCCCCTGTGGGCCGGGATCTTCATGCTCCCGCTCACCGGCGGGTTCCTGGTGGCCGGGCCGATCTCGGGCTACCTCTCCGACCGCCACGGCGCCCGCCCGTTCGCCACCGGTGGCATGCTCGCCGCCGCCGCCAGCTTCGTCCTGCTCGAGGTCCTGCCGATCGACTTCTCCTACGTGTGGTTCGCCCTGCTGCTGTTCGGCAACGGGCTGGCCATGGGCCTGTTCGCCTCCCCCAACCGGGCGGCGGTGATGAACTCCCTGCCCCCCGAGCAGCGCGGCCAGGGGGCGGGCATGGGCGCCACCACCATGAACGCGGCGATGGTGCTGTCGATCGGCCTCTTCTTCACCCTCATCATCGTCGGGCTGGCGTCGTCGCTCCCGGCCTCCCTCTACCACGGCCTCACCGCCCACGGCGTGCCGGCGGCCGCCGCCCGGAGGGTCGCCCACCTGCCGCCGACGTCGTCCGTCTTCGCCGCCTTCCTCGGCTACAACCCGATCGGCAACCTCCTCGGTCCGGGCGGCGTGCTGGCGCACCTGAGCCACGCCCAGGCGACGTTCCTCACCGGGCGGTCCTTCTTCCCGAGCCTCATCGCCGGGCCGTTCGGCCGCGGGTTGCACGAGGCGCTCAACTTCGCCGCCGCCTGCTGCGTGGTGGCCGCCGGGGCCTCGGCCCTCATCGGCCGGCGCTACGTCCACGGGCAGGTGCCGGCGGACCTCCCCCCCGCTCCCGTGGCGGCGGGACCGAGCGACGGCCTCGTGGCGGCGGGACCGAGCGACGGCCTCGTGCCAGCGGCCGGGGGCGCCGGGCCGTCGTAGGCGGGGCGCAGCGGCGACGGGGCCGGGCCTGGTCAGGCCGTGACCGGGCCGGTCAGGCCGTGAGGATCGGGTCGAGCGTCCGGGCCCGCTCCCCGTCCTCTCCCCCGGCTCCTTCCGCAGCTCGCGCACCTTCGGCTTCTTCGGCGGGGCGGCGTTTCTCCGACGTCATCCAGCCCCACACGAAGAAATTGAACGGGTACAGCAGGTACCCGACCCGGGTGGCGGGGGCGAACGACAGGGCGACCAGCATGACCCAGCCGGCCAGGTAGGCGACGGTGGAGGTGGTGGCCGGCGGGCGGCGCACCAGCCGCCGGCCGAGCAGGGCGAGCCCGGCCAGGCCGACCACCAGGGGCAACGCCGTGTGCATCCAGGGGAACGCGGTCGTGAGAAGGTGGCCGGGCAGGTTGCTGGTGGCCGGCGAGGCGACGCCGGAAAGCCCGAGCGGGAAGAGCACGACGTTTGACAGGAACGCCGCCGGGTTTGTCGTGGCGAACGGCACGATGACGGGCACGGCCACCACGGCCATACCGGCCAGCATCCACAGCGGGGCCCGGCGCCCGTGGCGGTCCCGGGCGCAGAACAGGGCCAGGGCGGCCAGCGGCCACGCCGTGAACTTCATGGCCGACACGACGCCGAGCACGAGGCCACTCCAACCCGGGCGCCGGCGCTGGGCCAGCACGATGGCCAGGAGGAGCAGGGCGACCACCGGCATGTCGTCCCCCCCGGTGGCGAGGGGGAGCGCCGCCGTGGGCAGGACGACCAGCACCTGGGCGGCGCGCATCCGGCGGCGGCGGGGCGAGGAGCTGAGGATCAGCGCCGCACCCGCCACCACCAGCGTCACCAGGCTGAAGAAGATGCGGGCGTCCGTCACCTGGACTGGCTGGCGGGTGCTGCTCGGCAGCCCGAAGAGGGTCATCAGCGGCAGGTACGGGAAGAACGACTCGTAGGCCGGCTCCCCGGGGACGGCCGAGACGAGGTGCCCGCCGCGCACCTGGGCGTGGTACGGATCCTGGCCGCGGGCCAGCCGCGTCCCGGCCTGGTCGATCACGACCACCTCGGGCTGGACGTGGGCCGAGGCAGCGGTCGGTCCGTTGCCACGCAGGGACACCTCCACCCCGAGCGGCACCAGGGTCGCCCCCACCAGGACGCCGGCCAGGATCCAGATCCTCGCCCCGCCCAGGCGCCGGCGCCCAGACGTCCCGGCCGTGCCCGGCGTGCCCGGCGTGCCCGGCGGGCTGGCTGATCCGGGCGAACCAGCCAGTTCGGGCAGCTCGGGCGTCGCGGGCAGCGCGGGCGTCCCTCCGGACGGCGACCTCACCCGGCGGTGGCGCCACACCAGGAGCGACGCGATGGCGGCGGCCAGGTAGGGCCCGAGGGCGATCCAGCCCCACACCCGGTACAGGGAGATGGTGGAGACCGCCGCCGTCACCCCGGCGAACAGCGCCGCACCGGCGTAGAGGAGGGCGTCCCCGAGCTCAGGAGACCATCGTGGAACCCTGGGCTCCGGTGCTCCGCCGGCCCCGGGTGCGCCGCGGACCGGCTGACGCAGCAGGTCGACGGCTCCCGCGAACCGGCCTCCGAAGGCGCTCATGGCAACATCGATCTTACCGCCGGTGTGGCCCGTCCACCGTCCCGACCACGGTCCCGACTGGCTCACGGCGGGCTCCGGGGGGCGCACAGCGTGGCCTGGTAGAAGTCGATCTCGGCTCGCAGGCACCGCTCGACGGTCTCGGCCCGGCGGAAGCCGTGCCCCTCTCCCGGGAAGGTCAGCAGCTCGCACCGGCCTCCACGGGCCGCCAGCGCGCCGGCCATGGCCGTGGCCTGGGCCGGCGGGACCACCGGGTCGTCCAGGCCCTGGAGGAGCAGGACGGCGCCGTCGATGTCGGCCACCCGGTTCACCGGCGACCGGCGGCGGTACTCGCCGGCGGCGGCGGGGAGCGGCCCGATCAGGCGGTCCGTGTAGCGGGACTCGAAGTCGTGGGTGGACGCCGCCAGGGCCAGCAGGTCGGTGACCCCGTACCACGAGACGGCGGCGGCGAACGCGTCCGACCGCACCAACGCGTTGAGGGCGGTCAGCCCGCCGGCGCTGCTGCCCCGGACGGCCATCCGCTCCCCGTCGACCCGGGCCGATCCGGCCAGGTGGCGGGCGGCGTCGACGCAGTCGTCGGCGTCGGCCTCGCCCCACCGGCCGAGCAGCGACCGCCGGTAGGCCCGGCCGTACCCGGTGCTGCCGGCGTAGTCGACGGCGGCCACGGCCAGCCCGCGGGTGGTGAGGAACTGGACGACCGGGTCCAGCCCGGGCTCGGCCGCCCCCGTCGGCCCGCCGTGGCAGTGGACCACCAGAGGCGGCAGGGCGCCTGCCGGCCCTTGCGTGCCGGTGAGGCGGGGCGGGTAGAACAGGCCGTGGACCACCCGCCCGTCCCGCCCGGCGAAGGAGAACGGCTCGGCCACCGACACGTCGGCGGCGGCCAGCAGCGGCGGCGTCGCCACCACGGCCCTCGCCGTCCCCCTGGCGTGGCCGGTCCCGCTGGCGTGGCCGGTCCCGCTGGCGCCGGGAAGCGGGAGGCGGGCCCACCACGGCTCGGTGCCCGCCGTCGCCGTCGCCCCCAGCCACGCCACCCCGTCCAGGTGGGCGCAGACGTCGCTGATCGTCACGCACGGCTGATCGACGACGGCCGCCGGGCCGCCGTCGGGCCCGAAGACGACCAACCGGTCGGTCCCGTCCTGACGACGCCGGCAGACGAGGGTGCCGCCGGCCAGGTGCGCCATCGTGACCTGACCCAGCACCCAGTCGGGGCCGTGGTACTCGGCGGCGTCGGAGGCCAGTTGCCGGCACCCTCCCCCCGGCTCCCACCGCCACGGTTGCCACCAGCCGCGACGATCCGAGACGTAGACCAGCCGGCCGGCGCCGTCCCAGTTGGGCTGGCCCACCGAGACACCGCCGCCGGAGCCTCCTGCGTGGCGGCCGCCGTCGATCCGGCCGGTGGCGCCGATCGACAGCTCGCCGCCGTCCCCCAGCTCCCCCACCCACACCTCGGAGGCGTCCCAGGGCATGTCAGGGTGGTCCCAGCAGGTCCACGCCAGCCACCGGCCGGACGGGTCGGGCCGCGGGGCGGCGAAGAAGTCCCGCCCGGCGCACAGTACGACGGGACCGCCACCACCGCCGGCCGGGTACCCGACCACCTCCCGGCGCACCGGGCCGGCGGCGCGGTCCGGACCGGGACTGGTGCCCCGGCCCACGTGGCGCTCCCGCACGCACAGCACCCACCGCCCGTCCGGCGTCGGTCGCAGGTCCCCGTGGGCCCACCGCTCCCCCGGTGCCGGCTCGGGCGACACCGCCACCGGCGCCCCGGGGCCTCCGGCGGCCGGCACCGACCGGATCCGCTGGTCCACCTGGTCGACGAAGACGACCGCCGGGCGCTCCCCGGGGACCAGGCAGTAGGCACCGCCCCCGTACTCGTGGACCCGCGACCGCACGCTCGACGACGGGGGCGTGACCTCGGTCACCGCGCCGTCGCCCGCCGACCGGACCACCACCTGGCGACCCCCCTGCTGGGGGCGGCCCTCCAGCCAGTAGAGCGCCTGCCCGTCGGACGAGAGCGAGCTGGCCGAGCGCCGACCGGCGGCGACCGCCCGCTCGTGCAGGGGGGACGGCCATCGGCCGAGCTCGGTGGCGGCTCCCACGGCGGAAAGGTACCCGCTGCCGCCGGCCGGTGACCCTAGTGTGGCCCCATGCCGTGGCGCGCCTACGTCGTCACCCGTTCCGGCGACCGGGTCCAGGGATCGGTGACCGCCCTCGACGACGAGGACCTTCCCCCCGGCGAGGTGCTGGTCGACGTGGAGTGGTCGGGGGTCAACTACAAGGACGCCATGGTGACCGTCCCCGGCAACCGCGTGGCCCGGTGCAATCCGCTGGTCCCCGGGGTGGACCTGGCGGGAACGGTCGCCGCCAGCGACGACCCGGCGGTTCCCCCGGGGACGGCCGTGCTGGTCCACGGCTACGACCTGGGGGTAGCCCGGCACGGCGGGTTCGCCGAGCGGGCCCGCGTGCCCGCCGCCTGGGTGGTTCCCCTGCCACCGGGCCTCGACGCCCGCCGGGCGATGGCGGTTGGCACCGCCGGCTTCACGGCCGTCCTGTCCCGCCGGCGGCTCGAGGAGGTCGGGATCACCCCGGACGACGGTCCCGTGCTCGTCACCGGTGCGTCGGGTGGGGTCGGGAGCACGGCCGTCGCCGTGCTGGCCGGCCGGGGCTACCACGTCGTCGCCAGCACCGGGAAGGCGGCCGAGCACGGCTATCTCCGGGGGCTCGGTGCCGCCGAGGTGATCGGGCGGGAGGATCTCGGTGCCAGCGAGGACCGGGTCCTCGGCGCCGAGCGGTGGGCGGCGGCGGTGGACTGCGTGGGCGGCGCCACCCTGGCCGCCGTGGTCCGCTCGCTCCGCTATGGGGGCGCCGTCGCCGCCAGCGGCCTCACCGGCGGTCACGAGCTCCGGACCACCGTCTACCCGTTCATCGTGCGCGGCGTTTCCCTGCTGGGGGTCGACTCGGTGGCGATGCCGATCGAGCGCCGCCGGGCCCTGTGGGCGTCCGTCCCCGCCGAGCTCCCGGGCGCGACCATCGACGCCATGGTGTCGTCCGAGATCGGCCTGGAAGGGCTCGACGCCGCCCTGGCCGACGTGCTGGCCGGCAGGGTACGTGGTCGCCTCCTGGTCCGGCCGGCGGGCTGATCAGGGCGAGGCGTACACCGGCGACACGTGGACCGTTCCGTGGTCGCAGGGGGCGATGGAGAGGCCCACCACTACGTGTGTGAAGTCTCCGGGAGGAGTGACCTCGGCCTGGGCCGACGTCGGGCACGACGTCTCCCCGCCGACCGGCACGTCCTCGTAGGCCAGGCTGAACCGAGCCACCGCTCGCGGCGCCAGGCGCACCGTGGCCGGTGGTTGGTTCGCTGCGGCATCGAGGAACCGGAACCCCCCGCGCACCACGTCCGTCGGCAGATCCCCGCCCTGGGCGTCGAGGAGCTGCATGCCGGGATAGCCGTTCAGGGTGCACGCCACCGTCGAGGTGTTGGTCAGGGTCACCGTCATGGTGATGGTGCCGGCGGCCCCTGTTCCTTGCTGGGGAGCCACGGCAAGGCTGCCGGGCAGGCAGGTGGTCGTGGCGGCGGTGGTCGACGTGGTGGTGGACACGGTGGTAGTGGTCGGCGCCCGGGTGGTCGTGGTGGTGGTGGTGCGGCGAGCGCTGCTGGTGGTGGTCGAACGGCCCGCCGCCGGCCCGCCGCCCGACGAGCAACTGGTCAAGAGGAGCGCGGCGCCGGCGCCGGCAGCAAGACCGGCTGGCAGTCGTGCCCACCGGCGCGCCGGGACTGCCGGTGCCCCCGGTGGCCGCCTCACGACCCGAAGTCTTCGGGCTTGATCGAGTCGAGGAACTGGCGGAACTGGCCCACCAGCTCGTCAGGATTGGTGTCGTCCTCGTCGTCAGAGCCCTCGATGGCCAGCATGATGCCTTCGGAGTCCATGAGGTCGTCGGCCACGTAGAGCCGGGTGCCGGTGCGGACGGCCACGGCCACCGCATCCGACGGGCGGCTGGAGACGACCGACCGAGCGCCGCCCCGGCGTAGCTGGAGCTCGGCGAAGTAGGTGGACGAGCGGAGCTCGGTGATCACGACCCGCTCGACGTCGACGTCCAGGCTGGTGAGCAGGTCGCGGATGAGGTCGTGGGTCATGGGGCGGGGCATGGCGACGCCCTGGAGCGCGTAGGCGATCGCCGCCGCCTCCGGGGTGCCAATGAAGATCGGCAGCGTCCGGCCCTCCCCCTCGGTCTCCTGCAGCAGCAGCACCGGGGTGTTCGACTGGAGGTCGACGCGGACAGCCCTCAGACGGACTTCGACCATGAAAGCAATGTAGCGCCGCGGGCGATCGGCGCGTGCGGCGCCGTCACCGCCCGAGCTGGCGGCGGAGCTCGCGGCGCAGCAACGATGCCCGGAGCCCCTCGCCCAGCCTGGCCAGGTCGGCGGCGGCTTGCACGGCCCGCTGGCGCGCCGCCGGGTTGCGCTGGCGGAGCAGCGGCGTCACAACCTGCTCGACCAGGCCGACCTCCCGGTCGACGGCGTTGCGGTACACCCGGAGGTGGCGGGGCTCGATCCCGTAGCTGCCGAGCTCGGCCGCCAGCCTGGCCACGGCGACCGCCTCGTCGTCGTAGTACTCGGCCCCGGCCACCGTCGACTTCTCGATGAGCCCGAACCGCTCGAGGTCGGCGATCTTGGTCACCGGCAGCCCGCTGGCGGCGCACAGCTCCTCGATGGTGAGGGCGGCCGGCGGGTCGGACGGGCGTTCGGCCCCCGGAGCGGAGGTGGGAGCGGAGGTGGGAGCGGGCCGGCCGGCAGGGTTCGCCCCTCCTCCGGAGCCGGAGCCGGAGCCAGCGCCGGAGCCGGCTTCGGAGCCGCTGCCCCTGGACCCGGCTGGGCCGGCCCGCCCGCCCGGGCCGCCCGGGTCGGGCGACTCGGCGGAAGGAACGGCGGCGGCCCCCGGCGCCGCATGGGCCGGGGCATGGCGACGCCCCGGGTCCGCCTCTTCGGGTGTGAGGTGGCCGGCCGGCTCGCCCCCGGACCCCGGTGACGTGGCCGGCTCGCCCCGCTCTGAGCCCGGTACCGGGAGCGGCGACCGCCGCGACGAATTGCCGTTGGCGACCGTGCCGCCCGCTGCCCGGGTGGCAGAGAGGGCGGTCCCCGAGGCACGGGCGGCGACGGGAGCGCGGCACGGCTCGGTCCCGGGCAGCTCGGTCCGGGGAGGCTCGTCGCGGACGTCCGGCGCCGGTGGTCCCGCGATACCCGCCCCGGTCGGGTCCGGGGTCATCAGGTCGGCCACCGGGCCCGGCGGGGCGCCAGCCTCCGACGGTCGGGCGGCGCCCTGAGCCCCGTTGGCCACCGGGCGCGTGGGCTCCTCGAGCTCGTCGTCGGGCACGCCGTCGCCGGCACGGGCCAGCCGGTCGCGGATCACCTTGAGCGGGAGGAAGTGCTCGCGCTGCTGGCGGAGGACCCACCGGAGCCGCTCCACGTCCTGCTCGTAGAACTTGCGGTACCCCGAGGGAGAACGCTCAGGGTTGACGAGCCCCTGGCTTTCGAGGAAACGGATCTTGGAGATGGTGACATCGGGGAACTCCACCCGCAGGAGCGCCAGCACGTCCCCGATCGACAGGTAGGTCCGAGCGGTCACGCGGCCGCGTCCCGTGCATCGCCGCCCCTGCCCGCACCCCCGACCATTTCCCCCCCTGCGGCGGTCACTCGTCCCCTGCGACCAGGAAGACCAGCTTGAACTTGCCGATCTGCACCTCGTCGCCGGGCGAGAGTACCTGCTCTTCGATCCGCTCGCGGTTCACGTAGGTGCCGTTCAGCGAGCCGAGGTCCCGTACCAGCACCTTGCCGTCCTCGTCGCGCCCGAACTCGGCGTGGCGGCGCGACACCGTGATGTCGTCGAGGAAGATGTCGCTCTCGGGGTGCCGGCCCGCCACCGTCACCGCTTGCTCGAGGAGGTACCGGGCCCCCACCGTGGGACCCCGCCTGACCACCAGGGCGCCCGTCCCGTGGGGCACTTCCACCAGGGTCACCGACGAGTCGTCGTCGGTGCTCTCGCCGTGGACGTCGGCCGCTTGGAGGGTGACCGTGGCGTCCGACCGCTCCAGGGGGAGGGCCGCCCCGCACGACGAGCAGAAGTTCACGCCATCCGGGTTGCGGTGCCCGCAATTGTGGCAGTACACGTCCACAACGGTAGTCCCTTCCCGGCGGCGCGTCCCCGGGTCCGCCCGGCGCCCGGCCCCGCCCGGACCCCGCCACACCGGCGCCTACTCTTCGATCAACCGGCGGTATGCGGCGGCGTCCAGCAGCCCGTCGAGGACGTCGGCCCCAGCCACCTCGAGCTCGCACAACCAGCCCACCCCGTAGGGATCCTGGTTGAGCTTCTCGGGGGCGTCGGCGACGGCGTCGTTCACCGCAGCCACCGTGCCGGCCACTGGGGCGTACACCTCGGACACCGACTTCGTCGACTCGACCTCGCCCAGGACGTCGCCGGCGGCCACCGTCGTGCCGACCGACGGGAGGTCGACGAAGACCACGTCGCCCAGGGCGCCCTGGGCGTAGTCGGTGATACCGACCCGGATCCGGGACCCTTCGGCCCGAGCCCATTCGTGGTCCGTCGAGTACCGGCGATCGTCGGGAGTCTCCATCGGCGCCGACGCTACCCGATCAGGCCGAGCGGAGGAGCTGGCGCAACCGCACCGCGTACTGCTGGGCCCGGGCCCGGGCCCGGGCGTCGCTCGGTCCCTCGGACCACACGTGGGTCAGCGGCTCGTCGGGGTCGGGGAGCACCAGCGCCCAGCCATCCTCGTCGGGGACCTTCACCCCGTCCACCAGGACCAAGTCGCGCCCGTCCAGCTGCTCGACCAGCGTGCGCATCACCATCCCCTTCTGCTCCCATGGCGTCACCACCTCCTCGTGGGCGATGTGGACCGCTGGCAGGGCGTGCACCACCTTGGAGAGCGGTTGGCCGGTGGCCGACAGCATCGCCACCAACTCGACCAGGGTGGCGGCGGCGTCGAACGACGGGAGGAACTCCGGCCAGGCGTAGCCGCCGGCCAGGGCGGCGGCGAAGACCACCCCGCTCTCCGACGCCGCCTCCATGAAGGGGGCCGACGCCAGCTTGGTGAAGGTGATCCGGACCCCCGCCTCGGCGCACATGATCTCGGCGTGGCGGCTCACGGCCACCGGGAGCGCCACGGTGGCGCCGGGACGGGTCACGACGACCAACCGGAGGAGCGCCAGGAGCGCCTGGTGGTCCGAGAGCACCGTGCCCTCGTCGTCCACCACCACGATCCGCTCGCCGTCGGCGTCCACCACCGCGCCGAGGTGCGCCCCCGACGCCCGGACGAGCTCGGACACCCGACGGGCGTGGGCCTCCGGGTCGACCGACATCATGCCGGGCGTGTGGGCGTAGGGGTTGACCACGAGCACGTCGGCATCGAGCTTGGAGAGCAGGTTCGGCATGACGAAGCTGGTCGAGCCGTAGGAGAGGTCGAGCACCAGCTTCATCCCGGCGGACCGCACCGACGACAGGTCGACCGCACCCACGAGATCCGCGGTGTACTGCTCGACGGCCCGGGCCGGGAAGTCGATGTCGCCGATCTCGCCGGCCAGCACACGCCGGAAGTCCTCCCGGTGGTACAGGCGCTCGACGCTGCGCTGGCCCGCCTCGGCCAGGTCCAGCCCCTCCCGGTCGAAGTACCGGACCACCACCGACTGGGGGTCATCCTGGGCCAGCCGCACCGTGACCGCACCGCGGTTGCCCGACGTGCGCACGTGGTGGCGGGTGACCGGGATGGTGGCCACCTCGAGGTCCTCCACGTTCACCCCGGCCGCGTTGCAACCGATCATCACGGCTCGTTTGAGCACCCGCGCCGCCCGGCTGGTGTCCCGGGAGGCGGTGATGGTGGTGCCCTTCTCGAGGGTCGACGCCCACGCCATCGACAGCCGGACGGTCAGCTCGGGGCTGATGTCGACGTTGGCAATGCCGCGGACCCCCTCCCGGCCGAACAGCGTGCGGGCGCCGCGCGACTCCCAGACGATGGAGGAGTTCACCACGGCGCGGGCTTCGACCGTCTTGAACGGGTACACCTTGACGCCGGCACGCACTTCGGCCTGGGCGCCGACCAGGCATCCCTCCCCGAGCACCGATCCGGGCTCGCAATGGGCTCCCTGGCGCAGGTCGCACGAGCGGCCAATCACCGCGCCGGCCACGCGCACGCCGGCCCCGAAGTACGCGTTGTCGTGCACCACCGAGCGGCGAACCTCGGCCCCGTCCGCCACCCGGACGTTCGAGCCGAGGGTGGTGTACTCGCCCAGCACCGCCCCCGGCCCGACGGCGCAGTTGCCGCCGATGATGGCCGGGCCCTCCACCGTGGCCGTGGGGTCGATCGTCGACCCCTTGCCGAGCCACACGCCGGGGCGGAGCGAGAACCCGTCGATGTCCACCTTGACCTTGCCGTCAAGCACGTCCTTGTGCGCCCGCAGGTAGGCCTCCGTCGTGCCGACGTCCTCCCAGTACCCCTCGGCCACGTACCCGAAGATGGGGTGCCCGGCGTCGAGCACCCGGGGGAACACCTCCCCGGAGAAGTCCGACGGCCGGCCGTCGGGGATGAAGTCGAATATCTCGGGCTCGAGCACGTAGATGCCAGTGTTGATGGTGTCGCTGAACACCTCGCCCCACGTCGGCTTCTCCAGGAACCGCTCGATGGACCCGTGCTCGTCGGCGATCACGATGCCGAACTCCAGGGGGTTCTCCACCGCGCACAGTGCCAGGGTGGCCAGCGCGCCCTTCCGGCGATGGAAGTCGACCACGGCCGTGAGGTCGATGTCGGTGAGCACGTCCCCGGAGATGACGACGAACGGCTCGTCCAGCTCGTCCCGGGCATTGCGGACCGATCCGGCCGTGCCCAGCGGCGTCTCCTCGGTGGCGTACACCATCCGGACCCCCAGCTCCGAGCCGTCCCCGAAGTAGGTGCGGATGGTGTTGGCCATGAAGGCCACCGTCACCACGATGTCGGTCATGCCGTGCTGGCGCAGCAAGCCGACCACGTGCTCCATCATCGGCCGGTTGGCCATGGGGAGCATCGGCTTGGGCTGGTTGGAGGTGAGCGGCCGCAGCCTGGTGCCCTCGCCCCCCGCCATGATGACCGCCTTCATGCCCCGACCTCCCTTGCCCGTTCCATCGGGCCGGTGGGGCCTGGCTCACCGTTCCGCTCCTCGGCGCCGGCCCGGTCGGTCTCGGAGACGGGCCCGGACCCGCCGGCGGCCTGCCGGCCCTCGGCCAGGGCGCGGCGCGCCGGGACCAGGTAGGCGACGGCGGCGAACCACGCCAGGGCCAGCCCGACGCCGCCGGCCACCCAGGCGAAGTCGTGGAACGGCACCTGCCACGGCGCCGCACCGTGGCTGAGCAGGAAGGCGGGGTAGGCGAACATCAGCGCGAACGTGCCCGCCTTTCCCACCCAGAGCACATCGATCCTCCGGGCCCCGAGCGAGGCGAGGACGAGCACCGTGCCCGAGACGAGGACCTCGCGCACCAGCGTGGCCAGGCCGAACCACAGCGGCACGGCGCCGTGCACCATGACCGCGATCACCGCCGCGCCCACCAGGATGCGGTCTGCCGTCGGGTCGAGCACCTTGCCCACCGTCGACACCTGGTGGAAGCGCCGGGCCAGCTGCCCGTCGACCCAGTCGGTGGCCCCGAGCACCCCGAGGAGCACGGCGGCGGCCGTCTGCCGTCCGGCGCCGAACAGGAGCCAGAGGAACAGTGGCACGCACGCCAGGCGCACGACGGTCACGGCATTGGGAACGGTCAGGATGCGGTCGAGCCCGGCGGTCGTGGTTCCCCGAGCGGCCGCCGGCTCGGCGGTGCGCTCGGGCGGGGCCATAGGGGGAAGTCTACGGGGGGCCGTTCCCGGCGCCGTGCCCGAGCCGGCCGGCTGCCGTCGTGCGGCCGTCGTGCGGCCGCAGGTGCGACCGGTGGTACGACCTGCATGGCTGTGCCAGGCTGACCTTCGTGGCTCTCCTCCGACCCTTCCGCGGCCTCCGGTACACCCCCGTCGCCGGGCCGGTCGAGGGATTGATCGCGCCCCCCTACGACGTCGTCGGCCCGGCCGAGCGGGCCCACCTGGCCGCCCGGAACGCCCACAACGCCGTCCATCTCGAGTTGCCCGAGCCCGACCCTGCCGCCGGCCTCGACCGGTACGAGGCGGCCGCCGCCCTACTGGCGGCGTGGAGGTCGCAGGAGGTGCTCCGCCAGGACCCGGTGCCGGCCCTCTACCCCTACCGGACCACCACTCCGGCCGGCCGCCGCTCGACCGGCGTGATCGGGGCGCTCACCATCGGCGACGACGTGCTCCCCCACGAGCAGACCCTGCCCAAGGCGCGTAGCGACCGGCTGGACCTCCTGCGGGCCACCGACGCCAACCTCTCCCCCATCTGGGCCCTGTCACTGGAACCGGGATTGACGGCGGCGTTCGAGCCGCAGGGGCCGCCGACGACCGATGCCGTGGACGACGACGGGGTCCGCCACCAGCTCTGGGTCCTCGACGACCCGACCGCCGCCGAAGCCGTCACCCGGGCGGTGGGCGGCTCGCCGCTGGTCATCGCCGACGGTCACCACCGGTACGAGACCGCCCGGGCGTTCCGAGACGAGCGCCATGATGCCGGCCAGGGGCGGCCCGGCGACGGCGCCGTCATGGCCCTGGTGGTGGAGCTGGCCCCCGAGCAGCTCCACGTGGGCGCCATCTACCGGCTGGTCGGCGGGGTGGCGCCCGGGACCGACGTCCCGGCCGCCCTCTCCCGGTGGCTGGCGGTGGAGCCGGCCGGCCCGGTGACCGAGGAGCTGGTGGGCCGGCTGTCGGCGTCGGGCGCCCTGGCCGCGGTCACCGCCGAGGGGGTGTGGGAGCTGGGCCGGGAGCCGGCGGTGGCCGGGGTCACGGTCGGCGACGGAGCCACCGGTGACCCCGACCTCGACGTCGAGCTGCTCGACCGGGCGATCAAGGACCTGCCGGGGGCCCACGTGTCCTACTGCGCCCGATGGGAGGAGCTCCTTGCGACCGTCCGCTCCGGTGAGGCCCAGGTCGGACTGCTGGTCCCACCGGTGACGGTGGCCCAGATAGCCGAGTGGGCGTCGGCCGGCCGGCGCATGCCCCCCAAGACCACCTACTTCGTGCCCAAGCCACGCACCGGCATGGTCATCCGGTCGCTCGGCACCGATCTCGGCCCCGATCCCGGACCCGGCACCCAGGCCGGCGCCACGCCGGGCTGAGCCCTCCTCCGCCACTCCCGCCCCGCCCATACGACGCCCCCGGCCAGCCCGACGACGACGGCCACTCCCAGCCCGGCGTCGCCCACGCCGACGTACTTGAGCCCCGACAGGACGATGGCGGCCGTGATCAGCGGCCGGACCCAGCGGTCGGGCGCCCTCGCCGACAGCCGCGATCCCAGGTACACGGCCGGCACGCTGCCGAGCACCACCGACAGCGTGAGCCCGACCTGGACGTGCCCGAACAGGAGCTGCCCGAGGGCGGCGGCCGCCGTCAGTGGGACAGCCTGGGCCAGGTCGGTCCCGACCAGGGCCGAGGAGGCCAGGGTCGGGTAGGCGAAGAGCAGCAGCACCATCATCAGCGAACCGGCGCCCACCGAGGTCATCCCCACCATCACGCCGCCGAGGGCGCCGATCACGGCCGTCGGGAGCGGCCGCACCGGCGGGTCGAGTGCCACCGGCTCGCCCGTGCGGCGCCGCAGCGCGGCACGCACCACCATCGCCGCCGCACCGAGCAGGAGCGCGGCGCCCAGGACGGCTTCGACCACCGACCGTTCCGGCCGTCCTGAGCCCAAGACGTGCAGGAGGAAGGCACCGAGCAGGGCCCCGGGGACCGACCCGGCCGACAACCAGGCGACCATCTTGCGGTGGACGGTCCCCCGCCGCAGGTGGACGGCGGCGCCCACCGGCCGCATGAGCACCGCCGCCACCACGTCGCTCGAGATGGCCGCAGTGGGGGCGACGCCGAACACGAAGATCAGCATCGGCGTCATGAGGGCGCCGCCACCGGCGCCCGTCAGGCCGACCAGCAGCCCGACCACGGCGCTCCCCAGGACGAGCAGGCCGTCGATGTGCATGTCGACGAATCCTATGGATTACATGGGATTTATGCAAGACCCCACCGGGGGTGGGGGCGCGGGTGCGGGCGTGGTGCGGGGCGAGGCTGGAGTCACCGCGCCGGCGCGCTGCGGGGGCGGCTACTCCACGGTCCAGGTCGAGCCCGACCGCAGGAGCGCCCCGAGGTCGCCGAGGCCGCGCCGTTCCTGGGCCTCGGTGACCTGCCGGGCCATCTCGGCGCCGTACTCGGGGCGCTCGACGGCCCGGAACACCCCGATGGGCGTTGGCTCGTACGGGCCGTGGGCCAGGCGCGACAGCGCGAAGGCCAGGCTCGGGTCCTCCCGGGTCTCGTCGTGGACGAGCAGGGCGTCCTCCCCCACCTCGGCCACGTCGGCGATCTCGAGGCGCCCGTCGGGCCGCTGGACCACCCCCCGCTCGAGGTCGGCCCCGAACCGGATCGGCTGGTCGTGGACGAGGGGGATGAGCATCGACGCCCGGGCGTCGCGCGCCGTCACCTTCTCGAACGCCCCGTCGTTGAACACGTTGCAGTTCTGGTACACCTCGACGAAGGCGGCACCCCGGTGCTCGTGCGCCCGGCGGAAGGTCTCCTGCATGTGGGCGCGGTCCATGTCGTGGGTACGGGCCACGAAGCTGGCTTCGGCCCCGAGGGCCAGGCTGACCGGGTTGAACGGGGTGTCGAGCGAGCCGAACGGCGTCGACTTGGTGACCTTGGCCATCTCCGAAGTCGGCGAGTACTGCCCCTTGGTCAGGCCGTAGATCTGGTTGTTGAACATGAGGATCGTGAGCCGGACGTTGCGCCGCAGGGCGTGGATCAGGTGGTTGCCGCCGATGGACAGCGCGTCGCCGTCGCCCGTCACGACCCACACGTCGAGGTCGGGGCGGGTGGTGGCCAGGCCCGTGGCGATGGCAGGAGCCCGGCCGTGGATGGAGTGCATCCCGTAGGTGTTCATGTAGTACGGGAACCGCGCCGCGCAGCCGATGCCGGAGAGAAACACGGTGCTCTCGCGCCGCACCCCGAGTTCGGGCATCAGCATCTGGACGGCGGCGAGGACCGAGTAGTCCCCGCAACCGGGGCACCAACGCACCTCCTGGTCGCTGGTCCAGTCCTTCCTGGTGGTGACGGGGATGGCCGTCATACCTCTCCTCCTAGCTGCTTCACGATCGCGTCTTCGATCTCGCCGGCCCGGAACGGCACGCCTTGGGTCTTGTTCAGCGACTGGGCGTCCACCAGGTACTCGGCTCGGATCATCTTGCTCAGCTGGCCGAGGTTCACCTCGGGGATGAGCACCTTCTTGTAGCGGCGCAGGACGTCGCCCAGGTTGAGCGGGAACGGGTTCAAGAAGTCGAGGTGGGTCTGGGCGACCTTCAGGCCGCGGGCCCGGACCCGGCGAACCGCCGCGGTGATGGCGCCATACGTCGAACCCCAGCCGAGCACCAGCACCTCGGCTCCCTCGTCCTCGTCGACGACGACGTCGGGCAGCGCCTTGGCGATGCCGGCGATCTTGGCAGCCCGCCACTTGACCATGGCCTCGTGGTTCTCGGGGTCGTAGGAAACGTTGCCGGTGGCGTCGGCCTTCTCCAGGC
>JBOGGE010000011.1:0-10541 GCA_050743865.1 Acidimicrobiales bacterium | reverse complement strand
ACGACCATGAGCTCGATGAGGGTGAAGCCCGCCTCGTCGACGGCCGCCTCCCCCTCACCTTCGTCACGGCGCCTCCGTGCCGCGAACGCTCGCGCTACGTCATGGAGCGCGAGACGCCAACTGGATCCCATGTCACTTCCCCCTTCTCGCCGTCACGCCGGGGCGTGATGCCGCCACGGACCACCACGGCCCGTACGACGGCCTATATCGGCACGTGAGGTGTCAAACTGGCCAGCCCCGGACGGAATTTCTTTTCTCGGGAAGTTGCCTCGATTTTCGCCGACGCGTCCGTTACGCTCCTGTGGTGCGGGGCGTCGGTGGGGGAACCGGGGGCCCGGCCCGCCAGCCCGCCACCGCGGTCAGGGGGACAGCAGACGGGGAGCCGGCGGGGGCCGGCGGCATGCGAGGGGGAACGTGATGACAGCCCACGAGGGGCCCGGCGGGTACGGGTTGCACGGCGCCCAGGGACGGGACGACGCCATCGACCTGGTGCGGTCGGTCGCCCTCTCCTCGGCCAGGCTCTGGGAAGAGGTGCTCGAGCGCCTGGCGCGGGTCGAGCAGTCCTACGCCGAGCTACGCGACGCCTTCGGTCGCTTCCAGAACGCGCTGCCCGAGGGCCCGGGCAGCGGCCCCGCCCTCGGCGCCGGGACCCGGTGGCCGGCGGGGCTCGGGACGGGAAGCGCCGGCCCCCCCGGATCCGACCCGGGGAGCCCCGGCCCGGCAATCTTCGGTGCGGCCCCTGGCGCCCCCGACCCGGCGCAGGGCGCCCCCGGCGAAACCGCCGAGGCGTTCGGCAACGACCTCCCGGCGGCGGCCCACGCCGCCCGCGGGCTCAGCGCCAAGGACGCCGTCGACCTCCTCTTCGGGGACGACTCGCTCTTCGCCGGCGAGCACGCCGGCGAAGAGCCGGTGTCCTTGGCGCCGCCGGCCCCGCCCCCGCCGTGGTCCGAGCCCGAGCCCCCGTACGCCGTCCCGGCCGACCTGGCCGGCACCCTCGATGCGGTGGCGCCCGAGCCCGATGGCGCCGACGCGCCGGGCGAGTGGCGCATCGACCCCGGCCCCGGGCTCGAGGCGCCGCTGGGGGCGGTCATCGAGCATGGCGTCCGCGGCGCGGCATTCCCCGACCTCGGCGACAGCCGCGGCTGGGTGCGGGGCGACGACGAGCCGCCCGGCGGCGAAGCGGCTCCGCCGCCCCCGCCGTTCGGGTTCATGCCGCTCGACGCCGGCGAAGCGGCGGCGCCCGACTTCGAGGCGTTGATCGAGATGCCCGGCCCAGCCACCCCGCCCCCGCCTCCGGCCGGCTACGACACGGTCGGGGACCTCGGCGACATCTGGTCGCAGGTCCCGGCGATGGCGGACCCACCGCCGGCCTTCCCGTCGCTCCCGCCCCCACCGCCGCCCCCGCCGGGGTTCGAGACGGTCGGCGACGGGGGGGGCTGGTCTCCTCCCGCCCCGATGCCCGACCCGCCGGCGGCGCCGGCACCTTCTCCGCCGCCGCCCCCGCCGGCCTTCCCGTCGCTCCCGCCGCCACCGCCGCCACCGCCCGGGTTCGAGACGGTCGGCGACGGGGCGAGCTGGTCTTCTCCCGCCCCGATGCCCGACCCACCGGCGACGCCGGCACCTCCCCCGCCGCCGCCCGGGTTCGGCACGGTCAGGGAGCCGCCGCGGCACGCCCCGCTGCCTCCCCCAGGGTTCGAGACGGTCGGGGAAGCGCCGGCCCCGGGGCCGGCCCCGCCCCCGGGGTTCTCGGTCAGCGGCCAGACGACCGCCGCCGATCCCGCTCCGGGCACCTTCCCATTCGGCGACGTGCGGGCCAGCACCCCGTCCCCGAACGGCTCAACCCGGCCGGCCACCGGCGCCCCGGCCGGTCCGCCCGCTCAGGAGCAGGGGGGCGAGGACGTCCCGATCACGCCGGACTTCTTCGCCCGCGCCGGCCGTCGCAGGTAGCCGGCGCAGCGATCGGCGTCAGCGGACCTCGACGTCGGGCCGCCGCCAGGGTCCCGACCGGCCGCCGGCCTTCTCCCACAGGGCGACCTTCTCGATGGTCATGGTCCGGTCAGCCGACTTGCACATGTCGTAGACGGTGAGGGCAGCCACCGTGCAGGCGGTCATGGCCTCCATCTCGACCCCGGTGCGGTCGACCGTCTCCACCTGGGCCTCCACCTCGACGTAGTCGTCACCGATGGAGAAGTTGACGGCCACCGAGCCCACGAGCACCGGGTGGCACATGGGGATCATCTCCGCCGTGCGCTTGGCCGCCTGGATGCCGGCGATCCTGGCCGCCGCCAGCACGTCGCCCTTGGTGATGGCGTTGTTGGCCACCTGGGTGGTCGTCTCGGGCAGCATGGTCACCCGGCAGCGAGCCAGCGCCCGGCGGTGGGTCGGCTCCCTCGGGGTGACGTCGACCATGCGGGCGCCCCCGAGGGGGTCGAGGTGGGTCAAGCTCCGTTCGGGCACACAAAGAGTCTACGGGCGAGCCGCCGCCCCGCCAAAGGCCGGACCGGAATCGGGGCGCGTCGCGCTAGGATTGGCAGTCGAAGGGTGAGAGTGCCAGGTGGCCGGCGTGCCGCACCCCCACGACGGGCGGCCCAGGAGAGAGGGAGCGGCAATGCCGACCTACGAGTACGCGTGCAGGTCGTGTGGTCACCACCTGGAAGTTTCCCAGTCGTTCTCCGACGAGCCGCTCTCGACCTGCCCGACCTGCGGCGGCTCCCTGCGCAAGGTGTTCGGGACCATCGGCATCGTGCTGAAGGGCAGCGGCTTCTACAAGACGGACAGCCGCTCGTCGGCGAACCGGGGCTCGGGCTCGTCCAAGGGCGACCGGGCCGCCGCCGGCGGGTCGGAGTCGTCGGGGTCCTCCGACGGATCTTCGAGCACGGGTGGCTCGTCCACGGCGGGCGACGGCTCGTCTGCGGCGGGCAACGGCTCGTCCAAGGCGGGCAACGGCTCGGGGAGCGGGTCTTCGGCCGGCTCGGACTCGTCGTCCTCGTCCCCCTCCGCTCCCTCCACCTCGTCGGGCGCCAAAGCCGCCTCGTCCTGACGCTCCGCCCACGGCGAGGCCCCCCCCCGGCGCGGCAACGGGTCGCCGTGAGGCCGTAGCCGGAGAGGCCGGCGCCGGGCGCTACCCGGACAACTGGTGGAGGTAGAAGGGGATGCCCTGGTCGTCGGCGCAGCTGGACTCGAGGCCGTAGGGGCGCCGGGCCGGTTCGGTGGCGGTCCCGCCGACCTCCCGGACCGACTCCACGGCGGCGACGATGTCGTCGACCCGGTAGCACAGCACCGCGCCCGGGAGGGCGGGGCCACCCGCACCGATGCCGACCAGGGGCGCCACCCCCTGCACTTGCAGGCCACCCCCGGGGCCCGGCGACGTCTCCCATCCGAGGACGGCGGCGAAGAGCCGGGCGGCGGCGTCGAGATCCTCCACCGAGAGCACGACGTAGCTGAGATCGCCCTGCCGCTGGCCGCTCTGGGGAGCCGGGAGCCCGGCCGGGGGCAGCTGGTGGAGCCAGAACCCGAGCCCGTGACCGTCGCTGCAGTCCGACTCCAGGCCGTAGGGCCGGCGGGCCGGCCCGGTGGCAGTGCCGCCAGCCTGGCGCAGGGCGGCCACGGCGGCGTCGATGCCGTCGACCCGGAAGGCGAGGACGGCGCCGTGGCGGGCCGGCGGGCCCGGCTCGTCCCCTGACCACAGGCCGACCTCAGGGATCACCTCCTCGACCTGATTGCCGGTGGCCCCGGGCGGGCTGGCGGCGAAACGCCAGCCGAGCACCGAGCCGTAGAAGGCCCGGCCGCCGGCGCCATCGGGGACGCCGATCGAGACGTAGGAGACGTCCCCGTGGCGGGTGCCGTTGCGGGACATCTGGTCGCGCTGGCGCGGATCGGTCATGGCTTGCTCCTCGGCGGTGGTCGGTGACGCGCACTTGCGGGCGGTCGGATCCGAAGTGCGCCAGGAGCGCAGTCTTGATCATGGCCAGGCCTGATCGTGGCTGAGTAGTACCCGTACCCGAAGAGGTCCACGCCGCCGGTCGCCTTGGGGCAGCGTGGTCGATGTCCTGATCGAGCGGGCCGGACCGGTTGACGGCGCCGGCAGCCGTCAGGATCCGCCGAGCTGCATGTCGCCGACGGCCAGGGTCAGGCCGGCGGCCAGGCCCGGGAGCCACTCCACGTCGCTCCCTACGTGGAGCACCGAGCGGAGCATCCGCTGGAGGGTCGAGGCCACCGTCACCTCGCGAACCGGCTCGGCCAGCTCCCCGCCCCGGCACAGCAGGCCCTCGGCCCCGACCGAGAAGTCGCCGGACACCACATTCACCCCCGAGTGAACGCCGGTGACCGACTGGACGTAGAGCCCGTCGCCCACCGCGGCCAGGACGGCCGCCTGGTCCAGGTGGCCGGGCACGAGCTGCAGCGCCCGGCACCCGGCGCCGGGGGTACCGGCGAAGCCGCCGCGGACGGCCGACCCGGTCGACGCCGTCCCAGCCCGGCGGGCCGACACCGTGTCGAACACGAACCCCCGGAGGACACCGCCCTCCACCAGCACGTTGCGCCGGCAGGCCAGGCCCTCGGCGTCGTAGGCGGCGGCGCCGTAGGCCCGGGGGTCGGTGGGGTCGTCCACCAGGGTCACCGCCGGGGCGGCGACGGTCTCCCCCACCCGGTCGGCGAAGAACGAGCGTCCCTTCACCACCGCCTCCCCCGACAGTGCCCCCGACACCACGGCCAGGAGCGTCGACACCACCCGGGGGTCGAACACCACCGTGCACCGGCCGGAGCGGGCCTTGCCGGCGCCCAGCATGCGGACGGTGCGGTCGACGGCGTCGGCCCCCGCCCGGTCCGGGTCCAGCTCCCCGAACGCCCGCCCCACGGTGAAGCCGCTCCCCGTCTGGGAGTCGGGCCCCTCGCCGGCGATGGCCGACACCGAGAGGTAGGCGGAGGTGCGACGGGTGGTGGCCCGGATGCCGGTGGTGGAGGCGATCGCCACCTCGACGCTGCCGTCGCCGTAGTCGGCCGAGTCGACCTGGCGGATGCGGGGATCGGCCTGGCGCACCCGGCGCTCTATGGCCAGCGCCATCTCGACCTTCTGGTCGGTGGAGGCGGCGGCGAAGCCCGGGTGCCAGAGATCCAGCTCGGCGGGGGCGACCCCGTCCGGCTCGGCCAGCACGACGTCGGGGTCGGGGGTGGCGTAGCGGGCGTTGTCGCGGGCCTCCTCCAGCGCCCCCTCGATCACCGCCGGGTCGAGCGAGCCGGCCCAGGCGAAGCCCACCCGATTGCCGGCGGCGGCCTCGCCGCCGCCGCTCCCACCCGAGCCGCCGCCGCTCCCGGCCGACAGGACCACCCGGATCCCCACCCCCGACGAGCTGGCGGAGGAGAGGGACTCGATCTCGCCGCCGTAGGCGCGGATCTCGGTGTCGTGGCCCCGGGCCACGTAGACCTCGATGCCCTCGGACCGCTCGCCGGCGGCCACCACCGACCCGGCCAGGTCGAGCAGCTCGCTCACCGCCGACCGCAGGCCCGGCCCGTCACGCCGCCGTGCCGCCGGCCGCAGGCCCGGCCCGTCACGCCGCCGTGCCGCCGACGGTGACCCCGGTGATCCGCAGGGTCGCCTGCCCGCAACCGACGGGAACGCTCTGCCCGTCCTTGCCGCACGTCCCGGGGGTCATGGCGAAGTCGCCGGCCACGGCGTCGATCCGGCGGAGCACCTCGGGGCCGTTGCCGATCAGGTTGGCGTCACGCAACGGGGCGGTGATCCGGCCGTCCTCGATCAGGTAGGCCTCGGTGGTCCCGAAGACGAAGTCGCCGGTGGCCGTGTTGACCTGCCCGCCGCCCAGCTTGGCCACGTAGACCCCGTGCGGCGTCTGGGCCACGATCTCACCGGGGTCCTCGTCGCCGGGCAGGAGGAACGTGTTGGTCATGCGGACCATCGGCAGGTGCTGGTAGCTCTGGCGGCGGCCGTTGCCCGACGACCGGCGGCCCTCCTTGCGGGCCCGCAGCCAGTCCCACAGGTAGCCGGTGAGCACCCCGTGGTCGATGAGCACGTTGCGGGCGGCCGGGCGGCCCTCGTCGTCGACGGCGTAGTTGCCCCACTCCCCGGCCACGGTGCCGTCGTCGACCAGGGTCACCAGCGGGCTCGCCACCTGCTCGCCGATCCGGCCGGTGTAGACCGAGGCGTCCTTCACGATGTGGTCGGCCTCCAGGCCGTGCCCGCACGCCTCGTGGAACAGGATCCCGCCGCTGCCCCCGGCCAGCACGACCGGGACCTCGCCCGACGGGGCCGGCCGGGCGGTGAGCTTGGACAGGGCCCGGCGGGCGGCCAGCCCGGCCACCTCCTCCACGTCGACCTCGTCGAACAGCTCGAAGCCGACGGTGCGGGCCACGCTCTCGTACCCCGTCTGCATGCCGGTGTCGCCGGTGGCCACGCAGGACACGTGGTAGCGGGTGCGGACCTGGTCGTCCTCGGAGTGCACCCCCTCCGAGCTGGCCACCAGCACCCGGCGCCGGGAGTCGGCGTAGCCGGCCTGGACCTGGGTGACCGCCCGGCCGGCGGACCGGGCGGCGTCGTCGGCCCGGGCCAGCAGCTCGAGCTTGGCCCCCTTGGCCACCGAGCCCGGGAGCACCGCCGCCCGGGGGGAGGCGGGCCGCCGGGCCGGGAGGGGCGCCGGGCGCACCCCGCCGCCACCCTGCCGGGCCACCGCCGATGCGGCGGCGGCGGCCGCCAGGAGCCCGGCCTCGGAGAGATCGGCGGTGTGGGCGAACCCGGTGGTCTCCCCCACCACCACCCGGATCCCGGCGCCGCGCTGGCGGCCGGAGGACAGCTCCTCCACCCGCCGGTCGTCCAGGTAGGCGCCCGAGGTCTGGCGGTCCTCGACGAACAACTCGGCCATGTTGCCGCCCCGGGCCAGGGCCGCCCCGAGCACGCGCTCGACCACCGGCGGCTCCACCAGCGGCGGGGCGACCGGTCCGGGCACTACCTGGGAAGCGGGAGGCACGAGCGGTATCGTAACGGTCATGCCCAGGATCCGGCCCGAGACCCACGTCCCGTCAGGGGCGGGACCGGTCGCCGGCCAGTGCGCCCGGGCCTCCCTCGACGTCACCGACGCCGACACCGCCTCGTCGATCGGGACCGGTGACGTCCCGGTGCTGGCCACCGCCCGCCTGGTGGCACTGTGCGAGGAGGCGAGCTGCCGGGCCCTGGCCGACCGCCTCGGGGCCCGGCGGACCAGCGTCGCCTCGCGGGTCCAGTTCGACCACCTGCTGCCGGTCCCGGCCGGCACCACGGTGACGGCCGAGGCCACCTTGGAACGGGTGGAGGGGCGGCGGCTCATCTTCACCGTCTCGGTCGGCCTGCACTCGGCCCTGCGCACAGGGCTGGTCGGGGCCGGCCGCCTGACCCGGGTCCTGGTCGACCGGGACGCGTTCTTGTGCAAGGCGGGAGCGCCGGCACAGAGCGTGGCCGGGTCGTCGGCGCGCCGGTCCGGGCGCTAGCGTGACCCTCACGCCGGTCGCGGCCGGCGGCCAGCAGATCCGGTGGGCCGACATGGCGCGACGGTCCCCCGACCGCTCCCTGGCGCACCACCTCCGCCCATGACCATCCTCCCCCGCATCGAGACCCCCGACGACCTCCGCTCCCTCTCGCCCGAGGAGCTGGGGGAGCTGGCGGCGGAGGTACGCGCCTTCGTCGTCGAGTCGGTGACCACCACCGGCGGCCACCTGGGGTCCAACCTGGGGGTGGTCGAGCTCACCCTGGCCCTGCACCGGGTGTTCGACTCCCCGCGCGACGCCATCCTGTGGGACACCGGCCACCAGGCCTACATCCACAAGCTGGTGACCGGCCGGCGCTACGGCTTCCGCGACCTGCGCCGCAAGGGTGGCCTGTCCGGCTACCCGAACCGCCGGGAGTCCGAGCACGACTGGATCGAGAACAGCCACGCCTCGACCGTCCTCTCCTACGCCCACGGCCTGGCCGGGGCGTTCGAGCTCGAGGGGGTGGCGGCGGGCCGGGGCGGCGACCGCCGGGTGGTGGCCGTGGTGGGCGACGGCGCCCTCACCGGCGGCATGGCCTACGAGGCCCTGAACAACCTCGGCCACTCGGGCCGGCGCGTGGTGATCGTCCTCAACGACAACGGCCGCTCCTACGCTCCCACCGTCTCCCTCCTCTCGCGCAGCCTGACCAGCCTCCGGCTCCACCCGACCTACCTGGCGGCCCGGGAGCGGCTGCGGACCCTGATCCGCGACCTCCCGGCGGTCGGCGACCTGGCCTACACGAGCGTCCACGGCCTCACCTCGGCGCTGCGCGAGGTGGTGCTGCCACACACCTTCTTCGAGGCGCTCGGGGTGCGTTATGTCGGTCCGATCGACGGCCACGACGTGATCCAGACCGAGCAGGCGCTGGCCAGCGCGGCGGAGTGGGACGGGCCGATCGTGGTGCACGTCCTCACCCAGAAGGGTCGTGGCTACGCCCCGGCCGAGGAGGACGACGTCCACCGGCTCCACGACGTGAAGGCGGTGGCCGCACCGGCTCCGGCTCCCCTCGGCGCGGCGGCACCCGACGCCGTTGCCGCACCCGACGCCGTTGCCGCACCCGACGGCTCTGCTCCCCCCGACGGCTCTGCTCCCCCGGCCGTCCCCGCCACCTACACCGACGCCTTCACCCGGGCGCTGCTGGCGGCGGCCGAGCGGCGGACCGACGTGGTGGCGCTGACCGCTGCCATGCCCGGTCCCACCGGGCTCCTCCCCTTCCAGGCCCGCTTCCCCGACCGGTTCTTCGACGTCGGCATCGCCGAGCAGCACGAGGTGACGTCGGCGGCCGGCATGGCCATGGGCGGGCTGCACCCGGTGGTGGCCGTTTACTCCACCTTCTTCTCGCGGGCCTTCGACCAGGCCAACCTCGACGTCGGGCTCCACCGCCTGCCGGTCCTCTTCGCCCTCGACCGGGCCGGGATCACCGGCGACGACGGGCCCAGCCACCACGGCGTGCTCGACCTCATGCTGGCGCTCTCGATCCCCGGCATGACCGTGCTGGCCCCGTCGTCGGCCGAGGACCTGGAGGTCATGGTGGAGGCGGCGCTCGAGCTGACCGGGCCGTGCGTCATCCGGTTCCCCAAGACCCCCGCCCGCCACGTCCCGCCCGAGGAGGTGGGCACCGGGCTGTCCGCCCGCCTGGCCCGGCGGGGCGACGGTTCGGTGTGCCTGCTCGGGGTGGGCAAGCTGCTGGCCGCCTGCCAGTCGGCGGCGGCCGAGCTGGCCACCGCCGGCGTGGCGGCCACGGTGTGGGACGTGCGGGCCGTCAGCCCGCCCGACCCGGCGATGCTGGCCGACGCCGCCCGCCACCGGCTGGTGGTGACGGCCGAGGACGGCGTGCGCCTCGGTGGCGCCGGGACCTTCCTGGCCGACGCCGTGCGGACCGCCGCCGCCCACGCCGGGACTCCGGTGCCGCCCGCCGTCCACCTGGGGATCCCCCGCACCTACCTGGCCCAGGGCCGGGCCGACGACATCCTGGCCGAGCTCGGCCTGGACGGGCCGGGGATCGCCGCCGCCGTGCGCCAGGCGATGGGCGCCGACGCTCAGGCCTTGTTGGCGCCGTAGGCGCGCACGAAGTCGTTGACGGCGTAGTAGGCGTCGATCGACTCCCCGGCATCGCCCCAGAAGCCGTCGAGCACGTCGTAGCCCATCCGGCCCTCGGACACGTAGTGGTTGTTCACGTCGGTGATCTCGAGCTCGCCGCGCCCCGACGGCCGCAGCGCCTTGATGACCTCGAAGACGCCCGGGTCGTAGCAGTAGATGCCGGTGACCCCGAAGCTGGAGGGGGGATCCTCGGGCTTCTCCACGATCCCGACCACCCGCCCCGACGGGTCGATGTCGGGGACCCCCAGGTGGCGGAGATGGGACGGCTCGGAGACCGGGGTGAGCAGGATGCGGGCACCGACCGGGTCGGCCAGGAAGGCGTCGACCATCGGGCGGATGGAACGCTCCACCACGTTGTCGGCCAGCATGACCAGGGTGGGGTCACCGTCACTGAAACGCTCGGCCAGCCCCAGGGCCTCGGCGATGCCACCCGGCTTCTCCTGGTAGCCGTAGGAGAGGCGGTCGATCCCGAACTCGTGGCCGTTGCCCAGGAGGCGGAGGAACTCACCGGCATGGGTGCCGCCGGTGACCAGCATGATCTCGGTGATCTCGGCCTTGACCAGCGCCTCGATCGACCACACGACCATCGGGCGGTCGTAGATCGGGAGGAGGTGCTTGTTGGTGATGCGGGTCAGCGGGTAGAGCCGCGAACCGGTGCCGCCGGCCAGGAGGACGCCCTTCACGGCGGCCAACCCTAGGCCACGGGCGTGGCCGCCGCCGGGGCGGTCCTGGTAGGCGTAGGACAGCCGGTCGATGCCGTGCTCGTGGCCGTTGCCGAGGAGGCGGAGGAACTCGCCGGCATGGGTGCCGCCGGTGACCAGCATGATCTCGGTGATCCCGGCCTGGACGAGGGCCTCGATGGAGTAGCTGATCATGGGCCGGTCGAAGATCGGCAGGAGGTGCTTGTTGGTGATCCGGGTGAGCGGATG
>JBOGGE010000010.1:0-34488 GCA_050743865.1 Acidimicrobiales bacterium | reverse complement strand
AGCCTGGGACGGGCGGCCGCGCATGCGGCGCGGCGGCGTTCGCCGGGCCATCCTGTGGGCGCTGTCCGAGGGTCCAGCCCATGGGTACGAGGTGATGCGGCGGCTCGAGGAGCGCAGCGCCGGGGCGTGGCGGCCCAGCCCGGGGTCGGTCTACCCGACGCTCCAGCTGCTCGAAGACCAGGGGCTGGTCCGTTCGACGTCGGAGGGCGGCACCAGGACGTACGAGCTGACCGATGCCGCGCCGGTCGGGTGCTCCCCTCCGACACCGCCGCTGTCTGCGCCCGGTCCGGACGCCGACTCCCTGCGGTCCCTCCATGAGGCGGTCACCGACGTCCGCGCCGCGGTCCGGCAACTGACCGCGTCCGGGAGGGAGCACCAGCTGGCCCGAGCGACCGAGATCTTCAAGCAGGCTCGTAAGGAGCTCTACCAGCTCTTGGCCGACGGGTAGCCAGTCGCCGATCGCGACCGTGGCGCTCGGGCCTCCGGTGGTGGCGCCGGCGGCCAGACGATCCTGCCCCCCACCCACTGCATGGAGGAGGCTGGGCAGCCCTGCCACCGGGTGGCGACCATGGACCACGGCCGCATGCGCGCCCTCGGCGGTGCTCTACGTGAACGAGGGCATGCGCTCCGCCTTCACCACGCCTTGCACCTGCAGCTCTGCGTGGTCTACCCGGTCGCGGTGGGGTTCGCGTGGTGCCGTTCCTCGGGCTGGGCCCGTACAACTTCAGGCGCCACGTCCTGTCGTAGTCGCCGTCACTGCTCGGCCAGGATCGCCGCCAGCTCGGCCAGGGGATCGCGCACCTCCGGGCCGGTCACGACCACCTCGGCCCGCATGATGGTGCCGTTGAAGGCGAACGGAGCCTCGTACCCCTCGCCCACGGCCGGTCCCCACTCGGCCCCGCAGCAGAGCCCCGCCCCGACCCCGTTGAACCCCGACGGGGTGAACCGCCCGACGCGGCCGGATCCGACCGCCGCCCCGTCGCACCGCAACTCCACGGAGGCCCCCGGTCCGTCCGCCGCCATCTCGACGATCGCCTCGACCCGGTGGCGACCCGGCCCGATGGGCCGGCTGGCCACCACCGTGTGGCGCTCTGCGCCGTACAGGTTGTGGACGTAGCGCAGTCGGCCCTCGAGGAAGTGCAGGGACCAGCCGCCGAGCACGGAGCCGAGGGCAAGCAGCACGCCGCCGGGCGTCTCGGGCGCTTGGACGGTGACGATGATCGAGTGGGACCGGTTCCGCACGTTTACCGCCACCCCCTCGGGAACCTGGGCGCCGCCGGGGAAGTACCGGTACCGCGAGCGGCGGCGGGTGTCCGGCTTGGGATGGGCGAGCGCCCACAGCACCCGGTTGTCCAGGGGAAGGACCTGGTTGCGCTCGGCCTCCGACCACCACAGGCCGACCAGGCTCGACACCGTGCCGGGGTGCTCGTCGGCGAGGTCGTCCATCTCCGAGAGGTCGTCGGCGACGTGGTAGAGCTCCCACACGTCGTCGTCGAAGGGGGCGTTCGGGTCGAGGCCGTCGTCGTAGAGCGGGGCGATCGGGTGGTACGTGACCGCCTTCCAGCCCCGGTGGTAGATGGCCCTCGACCCGAACATCTCGAAGTACTGGGTGTGATGTCGCTCGGGCTCTTTGCCACCGTCAGGGCCGAGGAGGTAGGTGAAGCCGATCCCGTCGATCGGCGACTGGGGCACGTGGTCGATCGCCGGCGGCGGCTCGATACCCACCAGCTCGAGGACGGTCGGAAGGACGTCGACGGCGTGGGTGAACTGGTGCCGGACGCCACCGGCCGCCCCGACCCCGGGCCCCCGCACGATGCACGGATCGGCCACGCCGCCGTGGTGGACCTCGCGCTTCCAGCGCTTGAACGGGGTGTTGCCGGCCATGGCCCACCCCCAGGGGTAGTTGTTGTGCGCCGTCGGGCCGCCGATCTCGTCGATGCGCCGGTGCAGCTCTCCTTCCCCGGCCGGGTCGAGGTTGACCATCCTGACGTCATTGATCGAGCCGGCGGCACCCCCCTCGGCGCTGGCCCCGTTGTCCGACACCACGAGCACCACGGTGCGGTCGAGGTCGCCCACGTCGTCGAGGAAGGAGAGGACCCGGCCGAGCTGGTGGTCGGCGTGGGAGAGCATGCCGGCGAAGCACTCCATGAACCGCGCCGCCACGGCGCGCTCGCCGGCCGCCAGGGAGGCCCACGGCGCCACCCAGGACGGGCGGGGGGACAGGCGGGTCCCAGCCGGGAGCACCCCGAGGTCGAGCTGGCGGGCATACGCCGCCTCCCGGTAGGCGTCCCACCCGCCGTCGAAGGCGCCCCGATAGCGGTCGGTCCACTCCGGTGGCGCCTGGTGCGGCGAGTGGCAGGCGCCGGTGGCGAAGTACAAGAAGAACGGGCGATCGGGGTCGACCGCCCGGAGGTCGCCCACCATCTCGATCGCCCGGTCGGCCAAGTCCGCCGTCAGGTGATACCCGGCGGTGCCCGGGCGTCGCCGGGCGTGGTTGTCCTCGTAGAGGGCGGGGACGAACTGGTGGGTCTCCCCACCATGGAACCCGTACCACCGGTCGAACCCCCGGCCAAGGGGCCAGGTGTCGCGGGGGGCGCCCATGTGGGTCTCGTCCCAGGGGGTGAGGTGCCACTTGCCCACCGCGAAGGTCGCATAGCCACGCGCCCGGAGGATCTCCGAAAGGTAGCCATGCTCCCTCGACGGCCGCCCCCAGTAGCCGGGGAACCCGACCGCCAGGTCGGCGACCCGGCCCATGCTGCAGCGATGATGGTTGCGCCCGGCGAGGAGGCAGGCCCGGGTCGGGGAGCACAGGGCGGTGGTCCGGAAGTTGGCCAGGCGGACGCCCTCGGACGCCAGGCCGTCAACCACCGGGGTGGCGATGGGGGCCCCGTAGCAGCCGAGCTGGGCGTACCCCACGTCGTCGAGAACGACCAGCGCGACGTTGGGCGCGCCCGCCGGCGGTGACGGCGGTGCCGGCCACCACGGCTCCGAAGTCCGCCAGTCACGTCCGATGCCCATCGGCGACAGCTTGGCAGAGGCCTGGCGCGCCGGACCGGCCAAGCGGCGATTACGGTGGACGCGGTCCGGCTCACCCGAAGGGGACCAGGAGTGGTTGACAGCGACGACAGGCGGCGCGACCGCCTCATTGCCGCCTACCGGGCGGTCCGGGCGACGACCGAGACGCTGGCCGCTCCTCTCTCGCCCGAGGACCAGACGGTCCAGTCCATGCCGGACGTGAGCCCGACCAAGTGGCACCGGGGCCACACCGCCTGGTTCTTCGAGACCTTCCTGCTCCTCCCGGGCCTCGACGGCTACGCCCAGGACGAACCGGCCTACCGGTTCCTGTTCAACTCGTACTACGAGGCGGTCGGGGCCAGGTACCCCCGTCCCGGCCGGGGGCTCATCTCCCGGCCCGGCGTGGCCGAGGTGGCCGCCTACCGTCGGCACGTCGACGCCGGCATGGAACGGCTGCTCGAAGGGGCGCTCGAGCCCGAGGTGCTCGACCTGGTCGAGCTGGGCGTGCAGCACGAGCAGCAGCATCAGGAGCTCCTCCTCATGGACGCCAAGCACGTGCTGTGGTGCAATCCGCTGCTCCCTGCCTACCGGGAGGCACCGGAACCACCGAGGTCTCCCGACGCCGCCAAGCTGGGCTGGACCGAGCACAACGGGGGCACGGCCGAGATCGGCCATCGCGGGCCGGGCTTCTCGTTCGACAACGAATGCCCCCGCCATCAGGTGCAGCTGGTGCCGTTCGCGCTGGCCGACCGGCCGGTGAGCTGCGGCGACTGGCAGGCCTTCGTCGACGACGGTGGCTATATGCGGCCCGAGCTGTGGCTCGCCGACGGGTGGGCGGCGATCAACGAGCACCGCTGGACGTCGCCCCTCTACTGGACGTCCGGCGCCAGCGACTTCCCCCGTACAGCCCCCGACGACGCCGTGTTCACCCTGTCGGGCGCCCGACCCATCGACCCTGGCGAGCCGGTCTGCCACGTCAGCTACTACGAGGCCGACGCCTTCGCCCGTTGGAGCGGTGCCCGCCTCCCGACCGAGGCGGAGTGGGAGGTGGTAGCGGCCGGACAGGACCCTGCCGACGGCGCCGGCGTCACCCTGCACCCGTCCGCCGGCGGCGGGATGTACGGCGGCGTGTGGGAGTGGACGGCCAGCCCCTACTCCCCCTACCCGGGCTTCCGCCCGGCCCCGGGAGCGGTCGGGGAGTACAACGGGAAGTTCATGGTCAACCAGGAGGTCCTGCGTGGCGGAGCGTGCGTGACGCCAGCCGGGCACGTACGCGCCACCTACCGCAACTTCTTCCCCCCCGCCGCTCGATGGGCCTTCTCCGGGCTCCGCCTGGCGAGGGATCTGTAACGGTGGCCGGCGGCCTGCTGGTCGACGTCCACCTGAGCGAGGACGAGCTGCGCGCCGCCCTGGAGCTGGACGTGCGCACCGGGCTGACCGCCTCCCCGAAGCACCTCCCGCCCACGTGGTTCTACGACGAGGTCGGCAGCCGACTCTTCGAGCAGATCACCCGGCTGGCGGAGTACTACCCGACCCGGGCCGAACGAGCGCTCCTGGCAGCGCATGCCGGCGACGTGGCCGCCATCGCGCGCGCCGACTCGCTGGTCGAGCTGGGGGCCGGGGCCTGCGACAAGACCCGGCTCCTCCTCGACGCCCTGGCCGCCTACGGGCCCCTGCGGAGCTACCTTCCCTTCGACGTGAGCGACGAGTTCCTGAGGGCGGCGGCGGCCGGGGTGGCCGACGACTACGACGGGCTCGAGGTCCACGCCGTGGTCGGGGACTTCCACCGCCATCTGGACCGCGTGCCACGAACGGGGCGCCGACTGATCGCCTTCCTGGGCGGCACCATCGGCAACCTCGTGCCCGAGGAGCGCCGGCGTTTCCTCTTCGACCTCAATTGCGCCATGACAGCCGGCGACCACCTCCTCGTGGGCACCGACCTGGTCAAGGATCCTGCCCGCATCCTCGCCGCCTACGACGACGACCAGGGCGTCACCGCGGCCTTCAACCGCAACGTGCTCTGCGTGCTGAACGACCAGCTGGGCGCCAACTTCGTCCCCGAGCGGTTCGCGCACGTCGCCCTGTGGGATCCCGACCGCCAGTGGATCGAGATGCGGCTCCGGTCGAGCTGCCAGCAGTCGGTCCGCATCGACGACCTGGACATGACGGTGGACTTCGGGCCGACAGAGGAGCTGCGCACCGAGATCAGCGCCAAGTTCACCAGGGAGCGGGTCACCGGCGAGCTGACCGAAGCCGGCTTCGTGGTCGACGGCCAGTGGGGCACCGAGTTCCTCCTCACCGTCGCCCATCCCCTCTGCTGACCCGGTGGCCCGGCCGGGCAGCCCGGGCTACTCCGAGAGGATCACGGCGGCGTCGGGGGTGACCACCCGGAACGAGAAGCTCTCCTCCAGGTACAGGTGGACCGATCCGGCGTCGTGGTGCTCGTAGCCGAGGGAGAGGTCCTGCCCGGATTCGAAGACGAAGTCGCCGCCGCGCAGGCTGACCACCACCGCCCCGCTGACGCCGGGAGCCCACACGATGGGCCCGCCGAGGATGGCTCGAAGGTGGTCGAACACGACCAGGCCGCCGTGCTCCGTCGTCTCCACCACCCCGGTGTAGCCGTCCGGCCCGAGTGCCAGGCCGTACGGCCCGCTGACCCCGGCCGACAGCAGCACCTCCACCGCCCACGCCACGATCCCGGGGTACTCGGCGAAGGAGGTGCCGAGCGCCCGCGGCCCGTGCGCCGATGCCTCGGCGATCCCGACGATCCCGGCCTCGGCCCAGCCGTGGAACACGGCCACGTTCTCGGCCCGAGCGACGTCCCGGACGGCTCTGTCGAGCCCGGCGAGGTCGAGGTCGAGGGCGCCGCGATCGGCGCCACCCAGCTCTTCTCGGGAGACAGCGAACGGGGCACGCAGCTCGACGAGCGGCAGCACCCGCCGCTGCCTGGCCCGGAGCGCGTCGCCAGGGGCACTGATGTCGGTGGCGCGACCGAGGTTGGTGGCCGAGTGGGACCACCCTCGTGGACCCTCGAAGTCGACCAGCCGACGGGCAGCCAGGGCCGGGGCCAGCTGCTGGCGGGCCTCGGCGTCCAGCTGGTCCCAGCCGGCGTCGGTGATCGGGGCATGGCCACGGAGGAGCTGGTTCACTGGGTGCGGCCCTTCAGACATCCGATGCCGAGCGAACCGTCCCCGGTACCGGGCCCGTTCCCTCCACCGGCCTCGGTCCGGGCCTCGACCTCGGTCACCGGAAGCTCGCTGAACAGGTAGGTACGGAGGTGGGCGTCGAAGACCGGGTCGTGGCGACGGAGCCATTCGAGGGTCATCGCTGCATGCTCCTTCTCCTCGTCGCGGTTGTGAGCCAGCACTCCGGCCAGCGAGGCGTCGGCGGTGGCATCCACGCGCTGGTCGTACCAGTCGATCGCCTCGAGCTCCTCCTGGAGGGAGACGTTCGCCCGGTGGCGTTCGATCGTCTCGGGCGACAGCGAGTCCTCGTGCTCGTGCAATCCGGCGCTCTGGGCCATCGGCTCCTCCTCGGGCGGGTCTTCCGAGGCGGTATCAGCGCCCCGTCAACGGCCATGCAGGCTACTGGAGGTAGTGCTCCACGGTGCCGGCCGGACGTTCGGCCGCCTCGTCAGGGTCACGGCCGGCCCGGCGGAGGGCCCGGCGCTGGCGGAGGAGATCCCACAGCCGGTCCAGCGTCTCCTCCAGCTCGTCGAGCCGCCGACGTTCGGCGACCGTCAGTGCCTCCCCGGTCTCCTCCAACCGGCGCTCCTCCTCGGCCAGCTCACCGATCCGACCCACGATCTCCGCGTCGTCCACCCTGACCCTCCCCTCTTCTCATGCCGCCGCCGCCGCCGGCGCCACATCGCCGTCCAGGGCCGCCCCCAGTACGTCGTCCATGGAGGCAGCAAGGTGGATGCGCAGTTGGCGACGGATCTCCTCGGGAACGTCCTCGAGGTCGGGCCCGTTGCGGACCGGCAGCACCACTTGGCGTAGCCCGGCCCGATGGGCCGCCAACACCTTCTGCTTGACGCCGCCGATCGGCAGCACCCGTCCCTGGAGGGTCACCTCTCCCGTCATACCCAACTCCGGGCGAACCGGCACCTCCCGCAGCAGGCTGACCAGCGCGGTGGTGATGGTCACCCCGGCCGACGGTCCGTCCTTGGGAACGGCACCGGCCGGCACGTGGACGTGGAACCGCTTCCCGGCCAGCGCCGCCGGGTCGATCCCGAGCGCCCGGGCGTGCGAGCGCACGTAGGAGAGGGCGATCTCCGCCGACTCCTTCATGACGTCTCCCAGCTGGCCCGTGAGCGTGAGGCCTTCGGGACCTTCCGAGACGGAAGCCTCGACGAAGAGGACGTCACCGCCGGCGCCGGTGACGGCGAGGCCGGTGGCGACCCCGGCCAAGCCCGTCCGGTCGGCCGCCTCAAAGAAGAACCGCGGGCGGCCGAGCCAGGCGGCGACGTCGTCGCCCCCGACCACGACCGGCGCCGGAAGTGCTCCCGACGCCAACTTGGTCGCCACCTTGCGCAGGAGGCGGCCGAGCTCGCGCTCGAGCGATCGGACACCGGCCTCCCGGGTGTAGTCGCCGACGACGCGCCGGACGGCGTCGTCGGTCACCTCCACCTCGCCCTCGCGCAGGGCGGCCCGGGCAAGCTGTCGGCGAACCAGGTGGTGCCGGGCGATGGCCACCTTCTCATCCTCGGTGTACCCGTCCAGCCGGATGACCTCCATGCGATCGAGCAAGGGCCCGGGCACGGTGTCGAGGACGTTGGCCGTCGCCAGGAACAGGACCCGGGAGAGATCCAGGTCCACCTCCAGGTAGTGGTCGCGGAAGGTGTGGTTCTGCGCCGGGTCGAGCACCTCCAGCAGGGCCGAGGACGGATCGCCCCGGAAGTCGGCGCCCAGCTTGTCCACCTCGTCGAGCAGGATCACCGGGTTCATGGTCCCTGCCTCCCGCAGGGCCCGGACCAGCCGACCCGGCTGCGCGCCGACATAGGTCCGGCGGTGGCCCCGGATCTCTGCCTCGTCGCGGACGCCGCCGAGCGCCACCCGCACGAACCGGCGGCCCAGGGCGCGGGCGACCGACTCCCCCAGCGACGTCTTGCCGACGCCGGGCGGGCCCACCAGGGCGAGGATGGCTCCGGCCCCGCGACCGTCCACCGGCTCGACGTGACGCTCGGCCTGCAGCTTGCGCACCGCAAGCTGCTCGATGATGCGCTCCTTCACGTCGGCCAGGCCGTCGTGGTCCTCGTCCAAGATGCGCGCCGCCTGGGCGACGTCGAGCCGGTCCTCCGACTCGACGCCCCACGGGAGCTCGAGCACCGTATCGAGCCACGTCCGGATCCACCCGTTCTCCGGGCTCTGGTCGCTGGTCCGATCGAGCCGGTCGACCTCCCGCCGGACGGCCTCGGCGACCTTCGGGGGGAGCGCGTCCGCCCGGGCCCGGTAGTCGGGCTCGTCACCGGCCCCCTCGGAGCCGAGCTCTCCCAGCTCCTTGCGGACGGCCTCCAGTTGGCGTCGGAGGAGGAACTCGCGCTGGGTCCGCTCCATGCCCTCCTCGACGTCGTTCCTGATCCGCTCTCGGAGGGTGACTTCGGCCAGGGTGTCGCGAGCCCACCCCAGCACCAGGTGCAGGCGCTCCGTGACGTCATAGGTCTCGAGCACCCGTACCTTCTGGCCGAGCGAGAGGTCGGGCGAGTAGCCGGCGACATCGGCCAGGCGTCCCGGCTCGGACACCTCGCGCAGCTGGGCGATCATCCGGCCGGCGCCGCGGGACTCGAGGATGTTCTCCAGGACCGCCCGGTACTCGCGGGCGAGCTCCAGCGCCTCCGGGCCCGGATCCTCGTCGTCCACCACGTCGGCTTCCACCCACAGGGCGTCGCCGGTGCCCGGCACCCCGGTGCCCAGGGCCGCCCGGCGCTCGCCCCGCACCGCCACCGCCGGCAGTCCGCCGGGCAGCTCCCCGCGCTCGACCACCTCGGCCACCACCCCGGTGCCGGCGTAGCGACCGTCGACGTGAGGTACGAGCAGCAGGCGGCCACCGGCCGCCGTGGCGGCGTCGACCGCCGCCTTGGCCTCGTCCGACTCCAGGGCCATGGTGAAGACCATCCCGGGCAGCACCACCCCAGAGGTCAGGGGCAGCAGCGGAAGGATCAGGTGTTCGGCGGTCGAGCTTTGTACCACGGCTTCTGCAACGCCGCCGGGTGCCGAGCTATTCCGGCGGCTCCACCGCCCGGGACCCGCCCGGTGCGCCGACGGCCCGGGCGGACCGCTCGAGATGCTCCCCGAACCTCTCCCGGATGTGGCGCTCCATCGCCCGGGCCAGCTCGACCTCCACCACCTGCTTGGCCAGCGGCCGGAGCTGCTCCACCAGCCCCGCCAGGCGCGGCACCTCCCGCGCCGGCAACGGCTGGCCGAGCGGGCCGAAGACGTGCTCCTCGACCAGGCCGACGAACTGGCGGGCCACGTCGTCGACGTCGTCTCGGAGCCGGCGGGCCGCCTCCAGGACCGCCGGCAGCGGCACCCCGGACCGGAGCAGAAGGGACCCCACCTCCAGGGCGCTGGGGTTCCTGACGCGGTACCGGCCATCGCCGACCGGGTCGATGATGCCGACGTCGATCGCCCGGTCGAGCGTCTGGCCGTCGACCGGCACGCCGGCGAAGAGGCGCGCCAGGTCCTCCACGGCCACGGTCTCGACCGGCTGCTCCGACCATGCAGCCCCTAGCACTGCCTCCAGCCCGAGCAGCGCCCCGACGTCCTGGCCCTTTTGCCACGCCGCCACCAGCTCGGCGATGTTGGCCAGGGTGTAACCCCGTTCGAGGAGCCCGCCCACCAGACGGAGCCGGGCCAGGTGGGCGTCCGAGTAGAGCGCCACCCGCCCCTCACGACGGGGCGGCGGCAGCAGCCCGCGGTCCTGGTAGGCCCGCACGTTGCGGACGGTGGTCCCCGCCCGGCGGGCCACCTCGTCGACCCGGTACTCGGCCACCGCTTTATTTTACCATTCTGAACTGTTACAGTGTACGATGGTAAAGCAATCGAGACCGGGAGGACCAATGGACACCGCCCTCGACCCTGCCTTCGACGCCCTGGTACGCCGGTTGAGCCGCCAGTCGGTGGAGCGGCACTTCGACGCCTTCGCCGACGTGGACTGGGACGCCGACGGCGTCGACCCGTCCGACCAGCGGTGGTCGATGGAGCGCCTCGATCCCCTGGCCTCCACCGAGTGGTACCGCGGGCAGCCCCCGGAGGCGCGGTCCCGCATCGGCCTGCACCGCATCGCCACCGCCATGCGGACGGGGTGGGAATTCGAGAACATCCTGCAGCGTGGGCTGTTGGCTTATGCCTTCTGGCTGCCCAACCGGCGGCCCGAGTTCCGGTACCTCTACCACGAGGTGGCTGAAGAGTCCCACCACACCATGATGTTCCAAGAGCTGGTGGACCGGTCCGGCCTGGACGTCCGAGGGCTTGCTCCAGCCCTCAAGGCCGTGGCCGAGCTCGGGGTGATCCCCCTGGCCCGGCTGTTCCCGCCGCTGTTCTTTCTCTTCGTCCTGGGGGGCGAGGAACCGATCGACCACGTCCAGCACCGATGGCTGCGGGCGGGCATCGCCCATCCATTGCTGGAGCGCATCGTGAGGATCCACGTCACCGAGGAGGCTCGCCACCTCTCCTTCGCCCGGCACTACCTCGAGCGGGAGGTGCCCCGGCTCGGCCCGGCCCGCCGCCGCTTGCTGTCGTTGGCGGCGCCCCTCCTGCTCGGCGTGATGGCCCGCCAGATGCTCTCGACCAGCCGGTACTTCGCCCGGACCAACGGCATCCCTCGCCACGTAGTGACGGCGGCCAGGCGCAGCGACGAGGGGCGGGCACTGGTGTGTGGGTCGGTGGCCAAGGTTCGCCGGCTCTGCCGCGCCCTCGGCCTGGTGGACCCCGTCGCCGCCGCCCTGTGGCGGGCGATGAGGATCTGGGGGGACGATGCCGCCGCCGGTGCCGGATGACCCGCGTGGCCATCGTCGGGGCAGGGTTCAGCGGGCTGGGGCTGGCCATCCGGCTCCGCCAGCAGGGAGAGCGCGACTTCTGCGTTTTCGACCGCGGGGACGAGGTCGGCGGGACGTGGCGGGAGAATTCCTACCCGGGGGCGGCGTGCGACGTCCCCTCCAATCTGTACTCCTTCTCCTTCGCTCCCAACCCCGACTGGAGCCGCTCGTTCTCGCCGCAGCACGAGATCCAGGCGTACCTCCGGGACTGCGCCGATCGCTTCGGGATCCGCCCTCACCTCCGGCTCGGCCACGAGGTGCGGTCGGCAACCTGGGACGACGCCAACGCCCGGTGGGAGATCGAGACCAGCGGCGGCTGCCACACGGCCGACGTCCTCGTCTCCGCTCGCGGCCCGCTCAGCCAACCGAGCATCCCCGACCTTCCGGGGCTCGACAACTTCGCCGGCACCGTCTTCCACTCCGCCCGGTGGGACCACGGCCACGACCTCTCGGGCGAGCGGGTGGTGATCGTCGGCACGGGCGCATCGGCGGTCCAGATCGTCCCCCGGATCCAGCCTGACGTCGGCCACCTTGTGGTTCTCCAGCGGACGCCCCCGTGGATCCTCCCCCGGCACGACCGGGCACTGACCGCCATCGAGCACCAGTGCTTCCGGGCGGCGCCGGCGGTACAGCGGGCCGTCCGGGCCGCCGCCTACTGGGCCCGCGAGTCCTACGTGCTGGCCTTCGTCGGCAGCCCCCGGCGCCGTCGGGTCCTGGCCCGGGTGGCCGTCGCCACCGCCCGGCGCCAGCTCTCCTCCCAGGTGGCGGACCCCGACCTGCGCCAAGCCCTCACTCCACGATACGAGCTGGGGTGCAAGCGCGTGCTCTTGTCGAGCGATTACTACCTGGCGCTGTGCCAGCCCAACGTCGAGCTGGTCACCCAGCCCGTCACCCGGGTCGCCACCCACTCGATCACCACCGCCGACGGGATCGAGCGGCCGGTCGACACGATCGTGCTCGGCACCGGCTTCGACGTCACCGGGAGCACCGGCGCCTGGCGGATCCGGGGTGCCGGCGGCCGCCTCCTCGCCGACGCCTGGGCCGAGCGACCACAGGCTTACAAGTCGACCACGGTCAGCGGGTTCCCCAACCTCTTCCTCATGGTCGGGCCGAACTCCGGGCTCGGGCACACGTCGATCGTCTTCGTCATCGAGTCCCAGATCGCCTACGTGCTCGACACGCTGGCCACCATGGAGCGGCGCGGCGTCACCTCGCTCGACGTCCTCCCCGTGGCCCAGGAGCGCTGGTGCCGGCGGGTGGCCGAGCGCAGCCGGCAGACCGTGTGGACGGCCGGGGGGTGCCAGAGCTACTACCTCGACGCGCTCGGGCACAACGTTGCGGTGTGGCCCGGGACCAGCTGGCGATTCCGCTCGGCGCTCCGGCGGTTCGACCCCGAGGCGTACCGGATCGAGTACCGCGGTCCCGCCGCATCGGCTCACCCGGCAGCGGCGGCCGGCGTGACGGCGGACGACGTGACGGCGGACGACGTGACGGCGGACGGCGGACGGCGTGACGACGTGACGGCGTGACGGCGTGACGGCGTGACGGCGTGACGGCGATCGACGGTGCCCTGGTGGTGGTGACCGGTGCCGGAAGCGGCATCGGTCGAGCCACGGTGGATCTCCTGGGCCAGCGGGGCGCCCGCGTGGCAGCCGTCGACCTCGACCAGGAGGCGGCGGCGGCCGCTGCCGCCGCCGCCGGCGGCACGGCGCACCAGGCCGACGTGGCCGACGCCGGGGCGATGACGCGGCTGGCAGAAACGCTCGGCGGGATCCCTGACGTATTGGTCAACAACGCCGGCGTCGGGCTGACGGGCCGCTTCCTCGACACGACCGCCGCCGACTGGGAGTGGATCCTCGGGGTGAACCTGTGGGGCGTGGTGCACGGGTGCCGGGCCTTCGTCCCGGCCATGCTGGCGCGTGGCAGCGGGCACGTGGTCAACGTCTCGTCCGGACTGGCATACACCCCGAGGGCGACCGAGCCCGCCTACGTCACCACCAAGGCTGCGGTGCTGGCGCTGTCCCAGTGCCTGCGGGCCGACTGGGCCCCCCGGGGCGTCGGCGTGTCGGTGGTCTGCCCGGGGGTGATCGACACGCCGATCGCCGCCCGGACCCGCTACCGGGGCGACCGCGTCGCCGCCATCGGCCGGGTACGCCGCCTCTTCTCCCACGGACATCCTCCGGCCCTGGTGGCCAGAGCGGTCGTCACGGCGATCGAGCGCGACCGCCTGATGGTCCCGGTCGGCCTCGAAGCCCGGGTCGGCTGGCTCCTCCACCGCGTGCTCCCGTTACGGGCGGTCGAGGCGCTGGCGGGAGCCGGCGGGATCTGAGCGAGGGCGGCCCCCCTCCCCCACGACCATCCCGTCCGGAACCTACCGCCCGCGCCGAGCCGTGGGGTGGATGGTCAGGAGCGGACCGGCAGGTGCACCCGGGCCAGCCAGCGGCCGGTCAGCGGGCCCGGCGCCAGCGCCGCCCCTGCCCGCAGAGCCCAGTCGATGACATCGGAGTGGGCAGCGTCGGAGGTCGTGTCGACGACCAGTCCCCGCCGCACGTGGTCCTGCCGCACCCGCCACCCGTCAGGCAGCGGCACGCCGAGCGACGCCAGGCGTCGCACCGCGGTGCCACCACCGGGATGGGCGATGCCGACGGTGGCCCCCGCGCCGACTCGGCGGCCAGATCCCGGGGGCATCCAGGTGCACATCGTCACGGTGGATCGGCTGGGGCCGAACATGGCGGCGAGGAGGCTGGGTGGCGGCCCGGGATCCTCGAGGCTCCGGGGGGCGACGTTGATCCATCCGTCGCCGGCGGCGGTGAGGAGGACCATCCGGTCGACCAGCTCTCCGGTGGCCGGCGGGACGATCTCGAGCTCCTCGATCGGGCGGCGGGTCCTCACGTCGTCTTGACGATAAGCACGTGGCACGGTGCGTGGGCAACCACGGCGCCGGGCACCGACGGGCCCGGACCCCCGATCCCCCGGTTGCCGACGACGATCAGGTCGGCGCCGACCCGGCGGGCCACCTCGACCAGGCCCTGCCACGCTCCGCCGGGCACCGAGTGCCGCTCGACCCGGATCCGGTCGAGTGACGGATCCCCGATGGCGCGTTCGAGCACCGCAGCACTCAGCTCCTCCCAAAGGCTCGACGTCGAAATGGCCGCCCCCTCGAGCGCCGGTCCAGCCCCTTCGAGCGCCGCCGGGGCCTGGTAGCCATGGACGACGTGAAGGGTAGCTTGCAGCTGCCGCGCAAGGTCGGCGGCGACCGCCACCGCCCGCCGGGCCGTCCCCGAGCCGTCGGTCCCCACCACGATCGTCGAGATCACAGGATCGTCGAGATCACAGGAGCTGGGCCTCCTGGAGCAGGCGTACGGCGGCGGCGCCGGTCCCCAGGGCGGCGACACCGATCGGGTTCGGCTGGAGCTGGGCGAAGGGCGTCTTGGTGGCGTGCGTGGTCACGCCGTCGGCGAGCGGGTACTCGAAGCTGTCGCTGTGGGCGATGATCTCCTGCGCCCTCCGGCTCGTCAGGAAGGAAAGGAAGCGCTCGGCCGACGCCCGGTGCCGGCTCGACCGCAGCACGGCGGCCCCCGACACGTCGACCACGTAGCCCGGGTCCCGGGGAGCGAAATAGGCGATCGCCGAGTGCATCGCGGCCGAGCCGAGCTGGGCCTTCAGGCGGTACCAGTAGTACTCGTTGATGACGCCGATGGACGCCTGGCCCTTGTTGACGTCGGCCGTGACCGTCTCGTTGTCGGGGTAGACGTGCCCAGCGGCATTGGCCTTCAGGGCATCGAGCCACCGCAGCGTCGCCGCCGGTCCCACGGCACGGTCGACGGAGGTGACGATGGGCTGGAAGTCCGTCTCGCCCGGGGCCAGCGCCAGCCTGCCCTTCCACCGGGCTCCGGCCAGCTGGAGGACCGAGGTCGGCAGATCCGACGGCTTGACCAGGCCGGTGTTGTAGACGAGGACGCTCACCCTCGCCGACACCCCGACCCAGTCGCCCTCGGGTGAGTCGAACCGGGGCGGGACACGCGACAGCGTGGCCGCCGGCACGTGCGTCAGCAGGCCCTTGCCGGCGAGCACCTCCAACGGAGGAGAGTTCTCGGTGTAGACGACGTCGGCCGGCGACCGACCTCCCTCGGCCAGGATCTGGACGGCCAGGGTCGACTCGTCATCGCTGCGGACGTGGACGGCGATCCCGGTGGCCTTCTCGAACGCGCCGACCAGGGCGTGAGTGGTCTGGACGTGCTGGCCGTTGTAGAGGGTGATGCCCTCCGCCGTGCCGCCGCTCCCGCCAGCGGCCGTGCCGCTCCCGCCACCGGCTCCGCCTCCGCAGGCAGCCAGGACCGAACCGGCCACGACCAGCGAGGCAAGGGCGACCCCCACTCGCCTAAGGCTGCCCTGACCTCGTAGCATAGGGTGACCTTACCCACGAGCCCGGAACGGGCTCAAGGCACCCGGCAGGGAGGATCCATGGAATCGATGACGTTGCTGGTCGACGGGTACCAGCGGGTGCGGGAGATCGTGCACGACGTGGTACGCGGACTCGGCCCCGACGACCTCGCCTGGCGCCCGGGGCCGCAGGCCAACCCGATCGGCTGGCTGGTGTGGCATCTCGCCCGGGTACAGGACCACCACGTCGCCGACCTGGCGGGCAGGTCGCAGGAGTGGGAGGGATGGGCCGAACGTTTTACACTGCCGTTCGATCGCTCGGCCACCGGGTACGGCCAGCCGCCGGACGAGACGGCCCTGTTCCGGGCGCCGGCCGACCTTCTGGCCGGTTACCACGACGCCGTGCACGACGCCACGGTCCGCTACCTCGACTCGGTCACCGCCGAAGCGCTCGACCGGGTCGTCGACGACCGGTGGGACCCGCCGGTCACCCTCGGCGTTCGCCTGGTCAGCGTGCTGGCCGACGACCTCCAGCACGGGGGACAGGCGGCGTATGTCCGGGGACTGCTCCCAGGGCGTTGACCGGTTCGCCGGCCGGGGCGACCGCCCCTCAGGTGGACGGTTCGCCGGCCGGGGCGACCGCCCGGACGAGGACGTCGATCGCCCGGCGCGGGCCGTCGGCGGTCGCCACCTCCCGCTCGACCTGATCCGCCCTCTCCACCGCCATCCCGGCGACCCCGAGGAGGTCGGCCACCTCGCCCGCCCGGTACAGCACCGAGGAGTCCTGGGGGCCACCGCACCCGCGTGCCAGGTTGTCGGCGTCGTGGCCGACCAGGAGCAGCGTGCCGCCGGGAGCCACCGCCGCGCCGGCGTGCCCCAGAGCCCGCCGACGCGGCTCCGGTGCCAGCTGCAAGTAGAAGAGGAGGACGAGGTCGAACGACGCCGGCGGAGCCGCCCATTCGGTCACGTCGGCCTCGACCCAGTCGATCGCGGCACCCCGTCCGGACGCCAGGCGCGCCGCCTTGGCCAGGCCGACCGACGAGAAGTCCACGCCGGTCACCGTCCAGCCCCGCTCGGCCAACCAGATCGCGTTGCGCCCCTCGCCACAGGCCACGTCGAGCGCCCGCCCGGGGACCATCCCGGACGTCTCGGCCACCAGGAACTGGTTGGGCCCGCTCGACCAGACCAGGTCCTCGGCCCCGTACCGGGCGTCCCACGCCCCTTGGTCCACGCCGGACCTCAGGGACCCGGGCGGACGCCCGGAAGGTAGGTCACGTCGGGCACCGGAGGGGGGTAGCCGACGCCACGGGGAGCGGTGTCGGCGAGCGTGGCGGCGCCTGGACCGGTGCCCTCGGCTACCACCTGGTAGCCCGACCACTCGATCGCCACCCAGCGGACGGCGGCACCGATGACGACGATCGGCACCACCCAATCGAGCAGCGTCAGCGTGAAGTCGGACGGCCCGAGGGCGACGCACCCAAACGACAGGGCCACGAGGGATACCGCCGCTCCCCAGATGGCCGTGATACGCCGGTTGACCCGGGCGAAGGCCGGGTCGCTCCCGTGGCCGGGAGGGACCCGGTCAGCGGTGTACGGCTGGCTGAGCGGGTGGTGAGACCTCGCGGACAACGACCAGAAGGCGGTCACCGCCAGCGCCAGGACGCACGCCGCCCGCAACGCCGGCTCGAACCACTGCGACGTCTGGTCGTCGAGCACCACCACCACCGCCACCGAGCCGAAGACGGTGACCGCCACCACCCCCAGGAGCGACGGCCGGGCCCGCCAACGCGACCAGCCGGCAATCCCGCAGCCGCAGGCGGCCGCCGACAGGGCGGCCCATCCCGGTCCCATGCCGGAATGGCGGTCGACCACGACGAACACGATCCACGGCACCACATCGACGTACGCGTTGAGCACCATCAGCGGTCCGGGCCAGCCTCTTCGGAGCGCGCTGGCCGCCGGTGGTGCGCGGCAGCCGGGACGACGCCCGCCAAAGGTCGTAAGTTGGGTAACGTAGCGTTGAGGATATCTCCCGTAGGGCGACAAGTGGAGGGTGCACCGATGCAAACAAAAACCCGTCGGCCCCTTGGGGCACGGTGCGCACGGTGACGTCGCGCCAGCCGGTCGGGTCGATCACCGCCTCGCCGGTGGAGGTCGAGTCGTTCATCGACGCGCTCGGTCTCGCCTACGGCGCCCTGCAGGCGGTCTCGGACAGCGCCCTTTCGGAGCTGGGCAACGGCTTGACCGCCACCCAGCTCCGGCTCCTCGACCGACTCTCCCTACTCGGGGAGTCTCGCCTCATCGACCTGGCCGAGGCATTGTCGATTGCGCCGTCGACGGCAACCCGGGTGTGCGACGTCCTGGCCGATCGCCAGCTGATCGTTCGCCACCGGCGCGGCCGCGACCGCCGGGAGCTGCAGATCGCACTCACCTCGGCTGGGACCGAGTTGCTCGGCGCCATCGGGTGCCGAACGGTCGCCGGTTGGGAGGAGGTCCTCGGCCGGCTGCCGGGCGCCCAACGGGAGTCGGTCGGCGCCGCCCTGCGCCAGCTGGCCGGAGCAAGCCCCTCCAGCATGCTCTCGGCGTGAGGAGCGGTTCGCCCTCGGCGTGAGGAGCGGTTCGCCCGGCCGGTGTTGGGGTAGCACCGGAACTGTGTGGAGACGGTCTCGCCAGGAGCGGGCGCTGGCCACCGAGTTGGTGGCTGAATGTGAGTCCTTCTGCCTTGGCCGCTACGCCGATCGCCTCGAGTCCCGCTCGCTACCGGTGCCGGTGTGGGCCTGGACCAATCTCCTGGCCCACGGCGACGAGGGCGACCTCCGGACCGAGCTGTCCGGGTTGCTCCACGGCGAGGGGATGCCCGCGATGTCCCACGGCGAGGAATGGCATGCGGCGCGCACCTACCTTGCCGCCGAGGTCCTCGACGCCGCCGAGCAGGCCGGTGGGCTCGGGTCCATACAGTCCTCGGCGTTGGTGCCGCTCGAGATGAAACTGGCCGACCGGGCCACCGCTGCCGGGTGGTCGTGCCGGCAGTGGGTCGAGGCGGTGCGGGCCGCCCTGGCCGGGCGCCGGCCCACTCAGCGCTCCTGAGGGCCCGCCTGCCCTCTCCGGAGCCATCAGGGTGGCAGCCGCCCCCTGACCGAGGCCGAACGGACCGCTCTGCAGCTCCCGTGCCACCCGGCGAAGCCCGGCGTCGGCCACCTCTTCCCGGACGTCCTTGTCCTCTCCCTCGCCGGCCGACGTTCCACCTGGATATGGATGGGTCCTCCGCCCTCTCCGCCAACGACGACCTGCCTCGAGCCAAGAGCCAGCGGGCAACCCGAGAGGCACCCGGTCGGCTCGAGCACCGCGCCCGTCCGGCGTCCGGCGTCAGGGAGCCAGTTGGCCCGTCTCCTCGTGGACGTAGCACCAGTCCCAGGTGTCGCCCGGCATCACCGAACGCATCACCGGATGTCCCATCTCCCGGTAGTGGAGGGTGGCATGAGTGCCAACTGACGAGTCACAGCAGCCCACGTGCCCGCATTCCTGGCACTCCCGCAGGGCCACCCAGCGGGTCCCCTCCCGCAAGCAGTCCTCGCAAGCGTCGGCGGGCTCTGGCGGCTGGAAGTCGGAAGAGTGCAGGCCATCGAGGTGCTCGCAAGCCACGCCTCCTTCCTACCACTTCGGGCAGCCCAGCACACGTGCCGATCCGGACGGCTGGCGACACGCCCCCCGGCGATCGACCGGGCATGGTCACCAGGCGGTGAACCGGCGATCTCGCCAGTGGGTAGACACGCCGGCGAGTGGGCGAACGGACCCTTCGGGGCGGCAATGCTGACCCGGCGCGGGAGATCGCCCCGGCCACGGCAGGTCGAACCGAGGACGCGGCCATATGGCACCGATCGCACAGACGGTCAAGGGCATCCTGAGCACCCAGCCGGCAGCGGTGGCACCCGAAACGACCGGGTCGCACGCTGCCTGCATCATGAGGGAGCGGAACGTTGGTGCGTTGGTCGTCAGCGAGGGCGGGTGGGGTGGACCGACGGACTGTTGACCGACCGCGACATCGTCGTGCGCGGCGCTGCCGAAGGGCGTAGCCCGCCGGTCGGCATCCTCTCCATCGGCGACCTTGCGATGGAGCGCGACGAACATTCGATCCCCGCCGGCATCAGTGCATCCCCGGCTGATCGCTGATCTCGGGAGCCATTCCGGCTTCGACCCTCGGATCCCAAGGCCAATCCGCCCTCGCGATCCCGTAGGCGACGCGTCAACGACCCGCGGGAAACCCGCGGGTCGGAGACGCCTCTCGGTCCTGCCCGGGCCGGGCATCAGTAAACCAACGCGACGAGACCCCTGGGGCGGAGGGGGGGTTACCAGGGGCCTCGTCTCATGGCTGGCACCCGATGCTCCGACCGGGCAAAGGATATGTACCGCTCCCCCGCCAAGCCGAAACACCGAATCTTCAGCCTTCTTCCGACTCTAGTCGCCGGCCCGCTCGCCGATCCGCCCGCTCCCCCCGGTTGGCTCCTCTCCGAGAACCCCCAGCCGTGCCGCGACGACCTGCCGACGGCTCCACGCTGTCGGGCACCACCCCGGCTGCCGGTAGACAGCGTCGCGTCGCTCCAGCGGCTCTTCCCCGGTGGCTACCTGACGCCGGCCGGGCGGAACTGAACGCTGATCCGTGGCCCGACCCGGAGTCTCGTCTTTGGTATCGAGTGCTCCCAGGTCCGCTGGCAGCTGCCTCCCATGACCAGGAGGTCTCCCGAGCTCACCTCGAACCGGAGCGCCCCACCCCCGCCGCGCCGTCGCAGCAAGAAGCGACGGGTCGAGCCCAGCGAGACGATCGCCACCACGGTGTCCTCCGCCGAAGCCCGCCCGATGGTGTCGCCGTGCCAGGCCACGCTGTCGGACCCGTCCCGGTACAGGCACAATCCCGTGGTGCGAAACGGCTCTCCCATCTCCTTCTGGTAGGCGGCGTCCAGCGCCCGCCGGAGCTCGAGCAACGACGGGTCAGGGAGCGAGCAGCGGGCCTCGTAGAACCGGTGGAGCCGGGGGACGTCGACGACCCGGTCGTACATCGGGCGGCGCTCAGCCTCCCACGGCACGGTGGCCATGAGGCGCTCGCACAGGGCATCAGCTCCTCCCACCCAGCCGGGTCGAAAGTCGACCCACGCGCCGCCATCCAACATCTGCCGGCTGCGTCCATGCTCGACGGATCGTGCCGCCACCTCGTCGCCAGACGAGAACAGGCTGCCCTGCCAGACCACCACGGTGCCGATTCTAGCGAAGTAGACGAACGCATGTTCGCCACCGACCGACCAGGCCATGCGGACCGACCGAGCCGGAGGCTTCCACCTGGCGTCCCGGCCTCCGTCTCCCGAGCGCCGGTGAGCCACCGGAACTAGCCCGGTGAGCCGCCGGGACGAGCGCCAGTGAGCCGCCGGAACTAGACCGGTGCGGTGCGCGTACCCCGGCCGCCTCGCGTAGCCCGGCCGCCTCGCGTACCCCGGCCGCCTCGCGTACCCCCGTTGCGGCGCGTGCCCCCGTTGCGGCGCGTGCCCCCGTTGCCGTCGCTGCCCCGGCCGCGGCAGCCACGCACCCGGCACCTGAGTAGCTGCATCGACTGGATGGCCGGCTCGGATTTCGGGTTCAACCGCCTCCTTCTCGCTGGCCGCGGTTGCCTCTCCAAATCCGTCCAACTCCGTCCAACTCCGTCCAACTCCGTGGCCCTGGCTGCCGAGTGGCTATTCGTGCGGGCGACCGGCGCCCGGGACCTTGCCATGCTCGACGGCACCCTGGCCAAGATGGCCGGCCCGGCCCGAATGGTCGTGCGAGGCCTGGACACCGATCCGCCGTTCCTCGTAGGCGCTGGGGAACCGCCGGGAACGGGTAGGTACCGACCATGAGCCGCTGGCCATTCGGCGGCCGGTGGCGGAAGGCCGGACTGGTGTCCGGTGCCACCGTCACCGTGCTCGCGCTCGCCCTGATCGCCCTGGCCGTGTACTCGGGAGTCTCGACATCGCCGGCCACAAAGCCGAGCAGGTCCGGAGCCGGCGGCGGGTCGCCCGCCCCCGCCCCCACCACCACGCCCGCCCCCACCACCACGCCCGCCCCCGCCACCACGGGCACCACCACCACGCCCGCCCCCACCACCACGGGCGCCCCCACCACCACCGGCGCCGGCCCGCCACCAGGCATGTCGGCCGGCTGGACCGTGTACCACGGCACCCCGACAGGCGGTGCCGACGACACCTCGTCGGGGACGTTCTCCGCTCCCCGGCGGGCATGGACGTCGCCGGTCCTCGATGGCGAGATCTACGGGGAGCCGCTCGAGGCGGCCGGTCGGGTCGTCGTGGCGACCGAGAACGACACCGTCTACGCGCTGGCGGCCGACAGCGGGGCTGCGCTGTGGTCCTCGCACCTGGGGACGCCGGTGCCATCGAGCGACTTGCCGTGCGGCGACATCACACCCGTCGTCGGCATCACCGGCACGCCGGTGATCGACCCGGCCCGGGGAGAGGTCTTCGTGGTGGCCGACCTGCTGGTCCACGGCACGGCATCCCACCGTCTGATCGGGGTGGACCTCCTCACCGGCAGGGTCCGGCTCGACGTCCCGGTCGACCCTTCCGGCACAGATCCCGCTGCCCTCCTCCAACGGACCGGCCTGACCCTCGACGATGGCAGCGTCGTCTTCGGCTTCGGAGGCAACTTCGGCGACTGCGGCAACTACCACGGATGGGTCGTGTCGGTGCCCGAAGCCGGCGGACCGGTGCAGCGCTACGAGGTCGACGCCCACGCCGGCCAACACCAGGGCGCCGTCTGGATGGGCGGCGCCGCCCCCGAGGTCGACGCCGCCGGCGACGTGTGGGTGGCCGCAGGCAACGGATCGGTGACCACATCGTCGGCCAGCTACGACGGGAGCGACTCGGTACTCGAGCTCGATCCGCGGCTGCAGCTCGTCGGGTCCTTCACCCCGTCGAGCTGGCGGAGCGACAACGCCAGCGACCGCGACCTCGGCTCCACCGCCCCCGCGCTCCTGGGCGACGGCACGGCGCTCCAGGTCGGCAAGTCCGAGGTCGGGTACCTGGCTTCGCGCTCGCATCTGGGCGGCATCGGCGCCGCGCTGGCATCCGGCCACGTCTGCGACGCCACCGCCGACGGCGGCGACGCGGTGAGCGGTACCGTCGTCTACGTGCCCTGTGAGAGCGGACTGGCGGCGGTCCAGACCTCGGCGTCGCCCCCGGCCGTCTCCGTCCGCTGGACGGCGGCCGGCGGAGCAGGCGGCCCCCCGATCGTCGCCGGTGGCCTGGTGTGGTCGATCGGCGGCACCACGCTGTACGGGATCTCCCCCCGGTCGGGCGCCACCGTGGTCACGCTGCCGGTCGGCAGCAACGCCGACCACTTCCCCACCCCTTCCGTCGGCGACGGCCTCTTGCTGGCGTCGGGCGGGCACGGTGGGCGCCAGGTCCTCGCCTTCGCCGGGCTGGCCGGCAGGCCCGGGCCACCCACATCATGAGGCCGCCGTCCGGGCAAAGGGACGGGCCCGACTCCGGCCCCGAGACGTGGTTGCGCCCGGGTGAGCGCGTGTTGTGGCGGGGCGGGCCGGACCCGGCGGCCGTGTTCGGCCGGCAGGACGTCTTCCTCGTGCCCTTCTCCCTCCTGTGGTTGGCGCTCGCCGCGGCGTGGGAGGTGGGCGCGCTGACGACCGGGACACGGGTCTCGGCCGCCCTGGACGTCCCGCTGCTGGCGTTCGGCGTCTACGTCGTCGGTGGCCGTTTCTTTTACCGCTGGCGGGACCGCCGGCGGACCCGGTACGCCGTCACCGACCAGCGGGCGCTGGTCGTCCACCGGGCCAGGGACCATGTAAGGGACGCCCCAGTCGGCGCTCCGATGGCCGTCCTCCGGCGTCGGGACGGGCGGCATGGATCGGTCATCTGGGTGGTCCCCGGATTTGACGGCGGACACCAGAGCCTCACAGCGAGTGGGGGCGGCATGGGCGGCATGGGCGGCATGGGCGGCATGGGCGGCATGGGCGGCATGGGCGGTATGAGGGGCATCGGTGCCGGCCGGCCGATTGCCGGCCGCCTCGTCGGGCAGCTGGCCTTCGTCGACGTCGATCGCTTCGACGAGTTGCTGTCGGCGCTGACGCGGGCACGGGCCGATGCCGGGGTGACCGAGCCGCCCCGGACACTCTCGCCCTTCGGTGGGCGGCCGGCCTGGGTCCGGCCGTACGACCCCGGCCCGGGTCCGGCCAGCGGCACGTCCCCCGGAGCCACCCCGGCTGGGCAACCCCTGCCCCCGACGTCCCACCCGACCCCGCAGATCCCCCCGACCCGCCAGACCCCGCAGATCCCTCCGACCCGCCAGACCCCGCCAGCCGGCTGGTACCCCGACCCCGACCCGACCTCGCCCGGTGGCCAGCGATGGTGGGACGGGGTCGGCTGGAGCCACCACACCCGGCCCCTCCCCGGCCCGGAGCCTCCCTCCGGGCCCCCGGGCTGAACGCCGTGCCCGACCCTGGCTCCATCCAGCACGCACCAGCACCCGCCAGCGGCCACCGGCCGCCCCGCAAGCGGCCACCGGCCGCCCCGCCAGCACCGGCCGACGCGATCGTTGCGACCCCCTCCCGACCGCCGCTAGCCTCGCCGCACCACAGCGGAGACGAGGAGGGACGATGTCGCTAACGACGGCCGGGCCGCACAGTCCAGCCCCAGGGACCAGCGTCGCCTCTACCGGTCAGGCGGTCCCGACCCTCGACCCGGGGCTGGCCGCAACCGTCCAGGCGACGGGGGCGCAGGCGACCGGCACGCTGCCGGTGCAGATCGTGCCGCTCAGGGGGATACCCATCGTCCTCGGCATCATCATCCTCCTGGTGGTGGCCATCGCCGGCAACTGGCTGTGGGCGCTCGACTTCTTCCACGTGGCCGGCGGGGCACTGTGGACCGGGGTCGACCTGTTCGTCGGCTTCGTCGTCGGCCCGATCATCGGGCGGCTGTCGGTCCCGGCGCGCATCGAGTTCTCCAAGCGGTTCATGCCGAAGATGCTCCTGGTGATGCCCACCCTGGTGACGGCGACGCTGGCCGCCGGATGGCAGCTCGCCCGGCACGAGGGCAACCTGAGCGCCGCCTACCCCGAGCATGCCTGGCTGGTGGCGTCGTTCGCCGTGGTCGGCGTGATCACGGTGGTGGCCCTCGGGCTGCTGGAACCGGCCAACCTGGCCGTCCTCTTCGAGCTGCGCAAGCCGGTGCCCGACGGACAGCTCATCGGCCGCCTCATGCGGCGCTTCGTCTACGCCGCCGGGATCACCGGCGCCATGCAGGTCGCCATCCTCGTCATCATGACCCGCCTGGCGGCCTGAGGGGACCGGGATGGACAGCACCGATACCGTGGGCCAGCAAGCTTCCGGCGACGCCCCTGAGGGGTCGGCTCACCATGCGGGGGGGCCGGGTCTTTCCGCCGGACCGCCCGTCGGCGGCACCGGACCGGCTTCCCCCGGCCCACCGCCGCCCCGGATCTATCCGCCCCGTCCACCGGTGAACCAGCTGATGGTCGCCTCCATGGCGGTCGTCATCGTCGGCGGCATCTACCTCGCCTCCTACCTCCCCACTCGTGCGCCACTGGGCCCGGCGTGGGGCCTGCTGGCGGCGGCGGCGGCGCTGCTGGTGGCCGGGGTGGCCACGGTCGCCCGGATGCGCCAGTTCGCCTGGGACAGCTTCACCCGCGTGCTCGGGTGGACGCTCCTGGCCTACCTGGTGATCGGCGGGATGCTCGAGTTCATCTTCGTCCTGGACGGCACCCGCGGCACCATGCTGGTCATCCTCACCGTGATGCTGGCGATGTACGCCGTCGACGTCCCGGTGGTCCTGGCCTTCTCCGTCGCCCGCTACCAGCCGGTCGAGCCCGTCGCCGCCTGACCGCCGGGTGGGCCGGTCGCCGGGCGGCGGCACCGGCGCCGCACCCGGACGCGAGCGGAGGTGGACGGGAATCGAACCCGCCGGACGGGGATCGCCCGTCCCACCCGCTTTGAAGGCGGGGAGGCCCACCAGGCACCTGGACACCTCCGACGGGCACCCTAGCCCTCCCACGGGGCCGGCCCCGCTCCCGGCGGACCCGCCGACCGTTCCCGCTCCCGACGGCCCCGCCGACCGGCGCCCGGCGCCCGCCGCGGGGCTCAACGCACGAGGAGGGTGGGCGAACCGGTCCCGCCGGCGGCGACGACCTCGCCGACGACCGGCGCTCCGGGGATCTCGCCGGCGACCAGCAAGCCGCCCGAGGTCTGGGCGTCGGCCAGGAGCAGGAGCTCGTCCTCGCCGACAGCGCTCTCCAGGTGGGGCCGGACCCACTCCAGGTTCCGGCGGCTGCCGCCGGGGACGTACCCGTCGGCCAGCGCCCGCCGGGCGCCGTCCAGGTACGGCACCGCCGACGCCTCGACCACCGCCCGCACCCCGCTGGCCCGGGCCATCTTGAAGAGGTGGCCCAGGAGCCCGAACCCGGTGACGTCGGTCGCTGCCGCCGCACCCGCTCGTACCGCGGCGCCGGCGGCGTCCCGGTTCAGCGCGGCCATCGTCTCGATCGCCTCGGCGAACCGCTCGCCGGTCGCCTTGTGACGGGAGTTGAGGACGCCGAGGCCCAGGGGCTTGGTGAGGCTGAGCGGGTCGCCGGGCTTGGCGGCGTCGTTGCGCAGCAGGTGGGCGAGGTCGACGGTGCCGGTCACGGCCAGGCCGTACTTGGGCGTCTCGTCGGTGATGGAATGGCCGCCGGCGATCGGGCACGCCGCCTGGGCCGCCACCGCCAGGCCCCCCCGGAGGACCTCGACCGCCAGCTCGTCGGGGAGCACGCCCACCGGCCAGGCCAGGAGGCTGAGCGCCACCAGTGGCTCGCCGCCCATGGCGTAGACGTCGGACAGGGCGTTGGCGGCGGCGATCCGGCCCCAGTCGAACGGGTCGTCCACCACCGGCGGGAAGAAGTCGGTGGTGGCCACCACACCGCGTCCACCGTCAATCCGCACCACCGCCGCGTCGTCGCCGTGCTCGGTGCCGCACACCAGCTCGGCACCGGGGACGCCGACGGCGATGCCGCCGGGCTCACCCCCGATGCCACCGGCCATGGCCAGCAGCCGCTCCAGCGTCCCGGGGTCCACCTTGCACGAGCAGCCTCCGCCGGGCGCCGTCTGGGTCAGCCGGATCATCGCACCTCCTCGGTCATCGCCTGCCGGTGCCCGGCGGACGCCGGGAGCACTGCGCCTCCGGCCGGGGGGAGCGGGCCTGCGCACGCCGCCGGAAGGTGGGGCCCGCCGATGCGGACGTCCCCCCTCCGGCGGGTGACCCCGGTGGCGTCGAGCAACGAAAGGAGGGGCACCACGTACTTGCGGGTGCTCCCGAGCGCGGCACGGACGGCGGAGACGGTCACGCCCTCGGGATGCTCGCCGAGCAACCCGGCCACCACTGCCGCCGCCCGGGCCACCGCTCCCGACGAGAAGTAGTGCCCGTCGCGCTCCACCACCAGTCCGGCGCGCACCAGGTCGCCCAGCTCCACCCGGTCGACGCCGGCGGCTACGGGGTCGGGCGGGGCGAAGGGGACGGCGTCGAGCGCCTTCAGGTACGGATGGCCTTCGAGCGCCGCCACCGCCCGGTCCGAGGCGGCCGCCGAGGCCGGCAGGGCCCGGCCCCCGGCCACCTTGAGCCCGCCCGTCCGGGCCAGCTCGGCCAGCACCGCCCGCCGGCGCTCGTCGAGCCTGCCCACGTCGAGCCCCAGCGGCCCGGCCTCGGCCACCAGCCGGCGCACCTGATCCGTCGTCTCGGCCAGGACGGCCGGGTCGACCACCCACCGCCCGGCCACGTCGGCCGGCCGCCGCTCGCCGGTCAGCTGCTCGAGCACGTCGGCGTCCACCCAGCCGCGCTCGCTCACCACCCGGTCCACCGAACGGTCCGGCGCCGCCCGCGACGGCCGGAGCACCGGTGCCACGTCGAGGATCTCCCCGCCGCCCACCGTGACCGACCGGCCGGCGTCGCGCAGCACGTAGCGGTCCCCGGGCAGCAGGGGGAGCGGCACGGCGATCCGCAGCCGCACGGAAGCGGTCTCGCCCGGCCGCACCTCGTCGGCCCCGAGCACCCGCAGCCGGACCGGGTGCTCGCCCGACCCGAGGTAGGCGTGGTAGGCGCCCCGGCCGCCCCGGCCGACCGGCCCCGGCGCCCCGTCGAGCACCGTCAGGCTGGCGTCGAAGGTGGCGGTGGGCGCCCACGCCCCCGGACGGACCAGCGCCTGCCCCCGCCCGACGGCGGCCAGCCGTGCCGCGCCGTGCTCGCCGGAGGCGACCGGGACGGCATTGACCGCCACCCGGTGCCCGGGGCCGACGGACTGCTGGGCACGCTGGTGGGACTGGAGGGCGCGGACGCGGACCGGCACCGGTTCTCCGGCTCGGCCGGGTCCGGGCACGACGTCGAGGCGGTCCCCCACCGACAGCGGGCCCCCGGCCAGCGTGCCGGTGAGCACCGTGCCCGACCCGGTCATGACGAAGCTCCGGTCGATCCACAGCCGGGGCCGGCCCCGGTCGACGGCCTCGGGCGTCCGGGCCAGCATGGCGTCGAGCGCCGCCACCAGCTCCTTCATCCCGACCCCGACCGGGGCGTCCACTCCCACCGCCGGCGACCCGGCCAGGGTGGTGCGGGCCAGGCGCTCCTCCACCTCGAGGCGGGCCAGGCCCACCAGCTCGTCGCCGCCGGCGACCGCCCGGGTGAGGGCCACCACGGCGTGGCGGACGCCCAAGAGGTCGAGGATGCGAAGGTGCTCCTCGGACTGCGGCCGCCACCCCTCGGTGGCATCGACCACGAACAGGCAGGCGTCCACCGCCCCCACCCCGGCCAGCATGTTCTTCACGAACCGGACATGGCCGGGGACGTCGACGAAGGCCAGCTCCCGCCCCGAGGGCAGCGTGGCCCAGGCAAAGCCGAGGTCGATGGTGAGGCCGCGGGCCTTCTCCTCGGCCCACCGGTCCGGGTCCATGCCGGTGATCGCATGCACCAGGGTCGACTTGCCGTGGTCGACGTGCCCGGCCGTGGCGACGACGTGCACCCGGCGCCCTACCGTCCCCGCCCGTTCCCCGCCGGTCCGGCCGACCCGGGCGACCCGGGCGAACCGGGCGCCAGCGCGGCGGCGAGCGCGGCGGCGACGACGCCATCGAGCGACGGGTCGACGCTCCGCAGGTCGCACACGGTGCGCCCCCCCTCGACCCTGGCCACCACCGGGGGCTCCCCCCGGCGCAGGGCCCGGCGGAGGTCTCCCTCGACGGCGACGCCCGCCGAGGGGATGCCCAGCCCCGGCACCGAGCCGCCGCCGGCCACCGCCGTGACGTCCACGACCTCGGCCCGTCCGCCGGCCGCCACCACCTCGGCCACCACCGCCCGGGCCCGCTCGGCCAAGCCCGCTACCGGGGCGGTGGCCATCCGCCAGAACGGGATCGCCTGCCCGTCGCGACGGAGGTAGGCGAGCATCGTCTCCTGCAGGGAGGCCAGCACCATCGCCCCCGGCCGCAGGGCGCGGGCCAGGGGATGCCGGGCGCAGGCCGCCACCAGGTCGGCCCGGCCGGCCACGATGCCGGCCTGGGGGCCGCCCAGCAGCTTGTCGCCGGAGAAGGTGACCAGCGCCGCCCCGGCCGCCAGGGTCTGGCGGGCCGCCGGCTCGCCGGCCAGCCACGCCGGGGGCGGGCCCTCCAGCCACGGGGCGCCGGCGTCGAGCAGGCCCGACCCGAGGTCGGCGATCACCGGCACCCCCAGCCCGGCCAGGACGTCGACCCCCACCGACTCGGTGAACCCGCCCATCGTGAAGTTCGAGGGGTGGACCTTGAGCACGGCGGCGACGGCCGGATCGCTGGCCAGCGCTGCCTCGTAGTCCGACCGCCGGGTCCGGTTGGTCGTGCCCACCTCGACCATCGGCGCCCCCGAGAGCGCGCAGACCTCGGGCACCCGGAACCCGCCGCCGATCTCGACCATCTCCCCCCGGCTGACCACGACCGGGGATCCGGAAGCGACCACCGTCAGGGCCAGGAGGACGGCGCCGGCGCCATTGTTGACCACCAGGGCGTCGTCGGCGCCGACCGCCCGTGCCACCAGGGACGCCGCGTGGTTGCGCCGGGAGCCCCTCCGGCCCGTCTCGAGGTCGAGCTCCAGGTTCCACGCGCCGGCCTCCTGGCGGTGGGCGAGCGGGGCCCGGCCCAGGTTCGTGTGGAGGAGGACGCCGGTGGCGTTCACGACCGGCCGCAGCAGCGTGCGGGCCCGACTCTCGGCCCGCCCCCTGGCCGAGCAGGGGTCGCCGGCCGCCACCGCCTCCCGGGCCGCCTCGACCAGGAGGGCGTGCGGCAACGGGACGTCGCCGAGCGACCTGGCCACAGAATCGACCGAGGGTGGTCTAACGTCCATCTCCACATTCATACCCCCCGGCACACCGAGGCCGCGGCGGGGCACTCCGGGAAGCGGCAGGATCCGTCGCTTCCGGGCCGGGTAGCGACCACGGAAGCGAGAGGAGCTCGTATGCAGGTGGCGCCGGGAGCGCCCTCGGACGAGGACGCGGCCCCCGACGAGACGTACATGGCTCCCGACGGCCCGAGCTGCTGGATCGCCAGCACCGCCGCCGCCCCCTACCGCCTGGCCGGCGAGGTGCCGGTCGGGCTCGACCCCGAGGGGATCGCCGTCGACCGCCGCACCGGTCTGGCCTACGTGACCTGCTCCCGCTCCAACGCGGTGGCCGTGGTCGACACCGACGCCATGACGGTGGTGGCCACCGTCCCGGTTGGCATCGAGCCGATCGACATCGCCATCGACCACCGGACGGGGCGGGTGTTCACCGCCGACGCCCGTTCGGACCAGGTCTCGGTGATCGACGTGGCCACCCACCGGGTGGAGGCGACGGTGGCCGTCGGGTCGTACCCGGCCGGCCTGTGCGTCGACGAGGAGTCCCGCCGGCTGTACTGCGGCGACGCCGTCGGCTCGACGATGAGCGTGGTCGACGTCGACCGGCTCGAACGGGTGGCCGCCGTCGAAGCCGAGCTGGGGGCCGGAGCCGTCGCCGCCGACACCCGCCACGGCCGGGTGTACTGCGTGAACTTCGTGGCCTCGACGGTCACCGTCGTCGACGCCGGCGACCTCTCGGTGCTGGCCAGGATCCCGCTGCGGCAGGGGCCTTGCGCCGTCGGGGTGGACCCGGTCGGCGGCGACGTGTACGTGGCCGACTCCCTGGCCAGCACCGTCACCCGCATCGACGGCAGCCGGTCCGAGGTCACCGCCGAGATGCCGGTGCCCAACGCCCCGGTCGGCCTGACCGTCGGCGTGGCGGGCGACCGGGTCTACGTGGCCAACCGGGGCGACGGCACCGTCAGCGTCCTCGGGCTCGACGGCCGGGAATGGTCCCGCATCCCGGTCGGCACGGCCCCCGGGGGCGTCACCGAGGACCCCCGCCGGCCGGGGCGGCTGCTGGTGGCCAACGCCGGCGCCGGGACGATCACCGTGGTCGACGACCTCCTCACCGGACCGCCGGCGGCCGCCGTCGAGTCCGTGGCCCATCCACTCGTCGGGCGCCCGCTCCCCATCGTCCCGTTGGCCGACTTGTGGACGGAGGAGCTGCGCGACCTGGGGGAATGGGCGGGCCGGAAGTACGTCGTCAACGTCTTCGCCAGCTGGTGAGGCCCGTGCAACGCCGAGGCGCCGATCATCGAGGATCTGCGGCGGCGTGCAGGCCGGTCTGGTCTGGAAGTCATCCTGGTGAATGTGTGGGAGGGGGTCGACCCCTTCACCGAGGCGCGCCAGTTCTGCGAGCTGTGGGGCGTGACGGGCCCGGTCCTGGTCGACAAGCACGGCGTCTTCGCCGAGCAGCTCGGGATCCGGGGAGTGCCGACGAACATCCTGGTGGACGAGGACTCCACCGTCGTCTGCGTCGGGGCGTCGACCCCGCCCGAGCTGGAGTCGGCCGTCCGCCAGCTTCTCGGGCCCGACGCGCCCATCGATCCCCCGGCCGACGCCGACGCCTGGAGCTGGGACAAGGACCACAGCCACATCGAGGCCCACCTGGCCAAGCGGATCGTCAAGCCTCCCGGATGAGCCCCGCCGCCGGGGTGCAGCCGGGGTGACGCCAGGGCCACCGGGTCCCGGCCGGCCCTACCCTGGGGCGATGCGGTCGGTGAGGATGCGATCCGGGGAGGCGCGGTCCGGGGAGGCGCAGTCCGGGGAGGCGCGGTCCGGGGCGATGCGGTCCGGGGCGATGCGGTGGGCGGCTCCGGCGGTGGACCTGGGGGCCGTCGTGGTGTTCGTCGCCGTCGGGCGGGCCACCCACCACCACACGGACGCGGTCGTCGGGTACCTCTCGACGGTGTGGCCGTTCGCCGCCGGGCTGGCGGCCGGGTGGCTAGCGGCCCGGTGGCTGGCTGCCCGGTGGCTGGCCGCCCGGCTTGCCACCTCACGTCGCCGGCCCGTGGCGGTGCTCACCGGCACGGTCGTCTGCGTCACCACGGTGGTGGTGGGCATGGTGTTGCGGGTGCTGGCCGGGCAGGGAACGGCAGCAGCGTTCGTGGTGGTGTCGCTCGCCTTCCTCGGCGCCTTCATGGTCGGAGGGCGGGTCCTGCTGGCGAGGGGCGCCCGGCGGCACGGCGCGTGGTCGCCCCCCTGACGCCGGCGGAGCCTGGTCCCGCTACGGCCGATCGAGCGATCGCCGGGCCCGCTACGGCCGGTCCAGCGAGAATGCGCACTCGAGAAGGAGCGCATGCACGAACGCCTGCGGGAGATTGCCCCGCAGCTGGCGCTGACCGACGTCGATCTCCTCGGTGAAAAGGCCTGCCGGCCCGCAGGACGCCCGGCTCCGCTCGAACCAGGCCATGGCCTCGACGGGGCTTCCCTGCTGGTGGGTGGCCAGCGCCATGAGGAACCCGCACAGCAAGAAGGCTCCCTCGGCATCCCCGAGCGGCCGCCGGTCCTGGCGGAAACGGTAGCAATAGCCGTCCTGGGTCAGGTCCCCGGCGATCGCCTCGAGGGTGCTCCGGCTGCGAGGGTCGTCGGGCGACGTCGCCGCCCGGATCGCCGGTAGCAGGAGCGCAGCGTCCACCCGCTCGTCGGACGGGGCCCGCTGCCACCGGCCCGACGGGTGCACGCAGTCCGACCCGACGTCGGCGGCGATCGTGTCGGCCAGCGCCGACCAGGCGGCACCTTCGGAGGGAGCGGCGGCTCCGGCGACGGCCCGCAGTCCGGCCACGCACATGAGCCTCGAATGGGCCCAGCGCTGGTCGGCCAGCTCCCAGATCCCGGCGTCGGGCTCGGTCCACCTGGCCTCGACGGCAGCTACGGCAACCTCCACCGCCCGCCAGTGCTCGGTGTCGAGCCGGTCGTGACGGGCAGCGGCGGCGAAGAGGAGGAGCGCTTCGCCGAGCGCGTCGAGCTGGAATTGCTTGTTCACCCAGTTCCCGACCTTGTCGGCTCCGCCGGGGTACCCGGCCAGGTGGGTGAGGCGGCGCTCGTCGGGGACGGCCCCGCCGTCGGTCCGGTAGGCCGGCTTGAGCCCGGGACCGTCGGCCAGGACGCGCTCGGCGATGAAGGCGACGGCGGCGTCGAGAAGGGGAAAGGACCCGGCGGCGGCCGCCGCCTGTCCGGCGTAGCACTGGTCGCGGACCCAGGCGTAGCGGTAGTCGTAGTTGCGCCCCTCGTCGGCCCGCTCTGGCAGCGACATCGTCGACGCCGCCACCATGCCCCCGCCGGCGCTGGTGAGGCCACGCAGCACGGCATAGGAGTGCCGGGCGTCACGGCGAGCCAGAGCACTGTCGAGGGAAGGGACCGCCGCCGCCCACGCCGCCTCGGTGAAGCTCCACGCGGTGCCCGCAGTGGCTGGTTGCTCCGGCAACGTCCGGTCGCCGATCTCCAGCACCAGGTCGTGATGGTTGCCCCCGGCGAGCTGGAGACGCATCTCGAGAGCGCCGTCCTTGCCGCGCCGGGCCGCATCGGCTCCCGACCAGCGCAGGTGGAGCGAGCCGCTGCGGCCGGTCCAGATCCCCCGGCGACGGTGGAGATCGGTCATGGACCGCCGGCCGAAGTCGGCCCTGGCGTCGAGGACGACCCGGACGGTCGCATCACCCTCCACGGCCAGTACGCGGCGCAGGACCACGGCAGTATGGGGATCGGCCGGGAACGCCAGCGCCTCCCGGCATTCGATGATCCCGGTGGTGGTCACCCATCGGCTCCGCCAGACGAGGGTGCCCTCCTCGTAGTAACCACCCCATACGTAACGAGCATCCGCCGGGGTGACCGCGTAGAGACCGCCACCGCCGATGAGCGACGAGAACACCGGATCGGAGTCCCAGCGGGGCACGCACATCCACGTCAGGTCGCCCCGCGGCCCGACCAGGACGCCCCGTTCGCCGTCGGCGAGTAGGGCGTACTCCCGCAGCACGTGCGGAGGATAGTCGTCGGCGGATTGCGACGGTCGTGGCACGGTCACCTCGATTCTCCACGATGGTCCGGCTGGCGGTCGGGGTCGCCGGTGCCCGAGGCACCCCACGTTGCCCATACCCGGAACGGGCGCCGACCACGCGGTCACCTGGCTGCCGGCGGGATCAGCCGCCTACCGCCTGGGCGACGGTGGCCGCCGGCCCCGTCGTCGCCCTGGACACTGGCGGCCCCGGTGACCGCCCGCTCCGAGGTCCTCGTGGCCCTGACCGTCGAGGATGCGGCGGTGCTCGCCCCGGCGGTGGTGGCCCAGGCCGGTGACCGCTCCTGGTCGGTCGAGGAACGGGCGGCATGGCTGGTCGTCGGCGCCCAGCTCCTCCGTCAGCTCCGGGCGGCACAGTGACCGCCGGACCCCGCGTGGTGTCGGCAGGGCCGGCGCTCACCCCCGAGGACGTGGCCGAGCGTATGGGCGCCATCGCCGATACCCACGGGTCCGAGGGCGTGGGCACCGCAATGTCGCCAACAACCAGCGCTAATGCATCCTGCCCGGTGCCCACCCGAAGAACCTGGCCTCCTCGGTCCTCTCCCGCACGCTGCGTCGCCTGAGCGCCGACATGATCTGTGCCCACGGCGTCCCGGTGCTGTTGGTCGAGACCTTCACCG
>JBOGGE010000009.1:0-9257 GCA_050743865.1 Acidimicrobiales bacterium | reverse complement strand
TCAGCCCGATCGCCATGCCCAGGGCGGCCGAGGCGGCGATGGCGATGAGGATGGCGAACGCCGGATCCATGCGGGCGCCGATGATGTAGGTCTCCGCCCCGCCGAACTGGGACGCCGGGCCGACCGTGAGCACTGCGTAGGTGTACGACCCGCAGGCGAAGAACACGATGTAGGCGAGATTCGGCACGCCGGTGACCCCGAACTCGAGGTTGAGGCCCCAGGCGGCGATGAGATCCGTCCCCATGTACACCAGGAGGATGGTGACGTAGTAGTCGACGGGGCTCATCTCGGTTCCTTCTCGATCGTGGCGAACGTGCTCGTCGGTGCCCCGATCACCCGCCGGCCAGCCGCCGGCTCGCCGTTGCCGCCGACCCCAGGAGGCCCTGCGGGCGGATGAGGAGCATGGCGGTGAGGATCACGAAGGCGGCGACGTCCTCGTACGCCGGCGAGCTGTAGGCCCCCACCAGCTGCGTCGAGAGACCGACGATCAGGCCCCCGATCATGGCCCCGTAGGGCTGGCCGATGCCACCGAGCACCGTGGCCGCGATCATGTAGATGAGGAAGGTGGTGCCCAGTGTCGAACCGAAGGTGGTGGTCGTCGCCGCCAGCACCACCCCGGCGACCCCGCACAGCAGGCCCGAGATGAACCATGCGGCATCGATGACCCGGGTGACCGGGATCCCGCAGCTCCGGGCGACGACCGGGTTCACCGACGTCGCCCGCATGGCCTTGCCCAGCTGCGTCTGGGTGAGCAGCAGGTGGTAGGCGACCATGAGGACCACGGCCACGGCGATGACGATGAGCTGGCTGGTGGTCAGCACGAACCCGGCGAAGCTGTGGGTGCTCCCGTTGTCGATCCGGTAGGTGTACGCGGACGGCCCCGCCACCAGGATGATCACGTAGAGCAGGCCGATCCCTGCCCACACCGTGGCGATCAGGGTGACGACGAACCCGGCGCCCCGCCGCATGAGCGTGCCGATGAGCAGCCGGTTGAACACCACCGAGACGACGGCGATGACGAAGCCGACGACCAGCACCGAGAGCCAGAGGTTCACGTGCCGGGTGTTGAGCAAATAGCCCAGGTACGCGGCCAGCGTCAGGAAGGTGCCGTAGGCGATGTTCAGGACGTTGCTGATGCCGAACTGCACGGAGAAACCGACAGCCCCCAGGGCGATGACGCAGCCGCTGAAAATGCCGAAGCCGATGGTCTCGACGAGGAGGTTCATCGCCCCTTCGAGTGGTGGCCGCCCGTCGCGTCAGCGAGCACCTTCGTGCCCGGGATGGTGAAGACCTGGTTCGGTGTCCCTGTGGCGTTGATGTTCGAGACGCCCCAGCTACCGACGAAGTTGTGCGCCGAGTCGAACTTGATCGGTCCGCCGGTGCCCACGTACTGGATGCTCTTGTGCTTCTTGAGCGCAGCGAGCCCCTCCTTGTAGGTGTGCACGACCACTGAACCCTTGTGCGCCGCCACCACCTTCAAGACGTCCTTGTTGTACACGGTGCCCTTGGTGGAGTGTGCCTCGTCCATCGCCAGGCTGAGAATGTTGAGCCCTGTGAAGATCGACGAGACGACGCCGTTGATGGCGCCGCCCGGCGCCCCGACCGCCTTCATTGCCGCCGAGAAGTTTGTGAAGGCGGGCTGCTTCTGTGTCATGGTCTGGCCGACAAAGTAGATCTTCTTGGTGATGTAGCTCACCGGCGCCACCTTGCCGAGCGCGGAGACGAATGTCGGCAGGATGTTCGATTCTGCCGTGACGATCGGCGGGAGCTTTCCGTTGGTCAGCTGGGAGTAGTTGGCGAGGAAGGTCGCCGTGGTCTGGGAGTCGGCGTAGAAGATCAGCGCCTGCGGCTTGCCGGCGACCACCCGCTCCACGGTGCTCGAGTACGAGGTCTCGTCCCCAGGGATGACGAGGTTCGAGGTGACCTGCAGGTTCACCTTCTTGGCGGCGGCATTGGTCCCCGGGATGTTGCCCGAGGCACCGATGTTGTTGGCGTAAATGATAGCGACCTTCTTGAAGTGCAGGTGGTCGGCGGCCACCGAGTACGCGGCGCCGTTCTGCTCGTCGGACGGGCTCATCCGGTAGAAGTACTTGTTCTTCTGGCTGTCGTAGCTGGTCAGCCCGTTGGTCGTGATGAAGGGGATCTTCTGCCGCTCGACGAGCGGGATGGTCGTCGCCGCCGTGGTGCTGTCGAACCCCTCGGCGACCACGATTGTCTTGCTGGTGGCGAACGCCTTCTGGAGGGACGGCACGGCGTCGGCCGGGTCGCCGTAGTTGTTCACCGGCTGGCAGCCGAGGGTCTTGCCCATCACCCCGCCGGCCTTGTTGATCAGCGACGTGGCCGCCTTGCACGGGAACGAGAGGAGGACGCCGAAATTGGCTGTGACACCGGTGAACGGGGCCACCACTGCCACGTGCAGTGTGCCGCTGGTGCCGTTGGATGTCGCCGCTCCGGCCACGCCGGAGGCGGTGGCGACCATGGCGCCGCTGGCGGCGGCAACCCCGGCGAGCCGCCACACCCGCCGCCCGCCGCCGGAGCGCCGCCGGTCCCGCAACCCCACCCTCGTCGATGACATCGATCCTCCTCCGGCGCCAACGGCAGCTACTGACGAACCTTCGGGACCGACCCCGCTGTTCCCGCCCCGGAGCTGGTTCCCACCATCAACTACCTTCTCAAGTAGATACTACCCTAGGGGATCGAAACAGGATTGTCAAGGTCGGCGCCGACGGTGACCCCGCGCTCACCGTCCCAAGCGGGTCACCAGGGCCGTGTGCTCGCCGAGCGTCTCCGAGGGCACCTTGCAGTCGATGACCAGGGGGAGGCCGTGGGCCAGCGCCTCGGGCACCCTGGCCAGGTCGCCCGGGGCCCGGACGGTCATGCCGGAGACGCCGACCGCGCCAGCCACGTCCTCGAAGTCGATCGCCGGGTAGCGGGCGATGTCGTCGGGGAGCCCGGCCAGCTGGAGCAGCTGCACCTCCTGGCCGAACGCCGAGTCGTTGACCACCACGACGGCGACCGGCAGCCGGTACCGGGCCAGGGTCTGGAGGTCCGGCAGCGCCATCGCCAGGCCACCGTCCCCGATGACGAGGACGGTGGTGACCGATGGGTCGGCGATGGCGGCGCCGGCGGCGATCCCGAACGCCGAGCCGACCGACGTGTACTCCACCGCGGTGGTGAGAAAGCAGTCCGGGCGCGGCACCCGGAGCCACGTGGCGGCCAACGGCATGTGGGCGCCGGCGTCGACGACGACGACCCGTTCCGCCGGGAGGACGGCATCGAGCGCCCGCAGGGCGGCCGGCCCGTCCAGCCCGCCTCCTGGCGCCGGTCGGGGGTGGCGTCCGGCAGCCAGCTCGTCCAGCACGGCCGGCAGGCGATACCCCTCCTCCCGGTGCCCACGCCGACGGAGCTCGTCCACCAGTAGCTGCGCCGACGTGGCGGCGTCGCCCATGACCTCGAGATCCGCCGGGAGGTGGCGGCCGAAGGCACGCCGATCGTCGTCGAACTGGACCACCTTCGCCTTGGCCAGCAGGTCCCCGCCGTAGGTGGTGAAGGGGTTCAGCGACGCCCCGAACACCAGCGCCAAGTCGCTCCTCATGGCCAGCCCCGACGTCGCCGCCGGCGACAGCGTTCCCAGGATCCGCCCGTCCGCCGGGTTCCCGGCGAACAGGTCCTTGGCGCCGAGGGTGGTCACCATGACCGCCCCGATCCGGTCCCCCAGCTCGACGAGGGCCTCCCGGGCTGCGGGGCTCGACGCCCCCCGACCGGCGAGCACCAGCGGACGGCGGCAGGCCCACGACTCCCCGAGAAGGTCCGCCACGGCGACGATCGACGTCGGATCCGGCGCCAGCGCCCGGTGCACCGGCACGGCGAGCGGCGCCGCCGACGGGGGCGCCGGGAGATCGGCGGCGGCGACGTCCGTCGGGACCAGGAGCACCACGACCCGACCGGTGCTCGCCAGCTCGATCGCCCGGCGCGCCTCGGCGCAGGCCTGCTCGGGCCGGGTGACGGCGACGGTCAGGCAGCCGGCCAGCTCGGCGATCCCGGCCTGGTCGACGTTCTTCGAGTGGAAGATGTGGTCTCCGGCCCGCTCCCCCTGGTAGGGCCGGGGGAGCTCGCCGGTGACGACGACGACCGGCGAGCGCGCCTTCACCGCGGTGATGATGGCGTTCAGCCCGTTGGTGAAGCCGGGCCCGCGCCCAACCACCACCACGCCCGGTCGTCCCGAGAACCGGCCGTACCCGTCGGCCATGCCGACCGCCGCCTGCTCGTGGCGGGCATGGTAGGTGGCGATGCCCTGCCGCTCGGCGGCAACGACGATCGCCATCGTCTCGCTGGCGGGCACGCCGAAGAGCGCGCCCGTCCCCGACGCCGCCAGCACCCCGGCAATGCCCTCGGCGACGCGCACCGTCATCCGGCGCCACCGGGCCCGACCACACCGGCTGGTCGATCCGGACGGATGGTGACCAGCAGCTCACCTTTGACCACCGGCTGACCGTTGCCGGCAACCACGGCGACCACGGTCCCGGCAGTCCCGGCGGCCAGCGCCGTGAAGACCTTCATCGACTCCATCAGGCCGACCGTCGCCGTCGCCGTCACCCGTGCCCTGGGCACGACGTAGGGCGGGGCGCCCGGCGCCGGTGCATGGTGGAAGATCCCGGCCATCGGCGCCGTGAGCAGGACGTCCGCCGGGTGCGCCGGCGCCGGGGCGGGGGCCGCCGCATCGCGACCGGATCCCGCCGGCGCGGCCTCCACTACCTGGCTCGGCGCCACCGGGGCCTGCGGCCGCGGCCGGTGCCCGTCCCCAGGGCCGGCACCGGCTCCGTCGCCGGGACGGCCGGTGTGGCGCCGGTACACCAGCTCCGCCCCACCGATCCGCAGCTCGAAGTGGGTGACGTCGGACGCGGCGAGCCACGCCAGCAGCCGCTCGACGTCGAGCTCTCCGGGAAAGCCGCCCGGGGTCAACGGCCGACCTCGGGACCGGGCGGCACCGCGTCGCGGTGGCGGAGCCCGAACAGGCGCATGGCATTTTGGAGGAGCACCTTGTGGCGCACGTCGTCGTCGAGCTCGAGCGCCGAGAACTCCTCCAGCCACCGGTCGACCGACAGGCTCGGCCAGTCGGTGCCGAACAGGACCTTCTCGGGGATCCGGCGCCGCACGTACTGGCGCACCTCCGCCGACAGGTACTTGGGAGCCACCCCGGACAGGTCGAGGTAGACGTTGCGCTTGTGCATGGCGACCGCCAGCGCCTCGGCCTCCCACGGCCACGAGGGATGGGCACAGATCAACCGCAGGGTCGGGAAGTCCGCTGCCACGTCGTCGAGCAGTGTCGGCCTGGCGAACCGGAGCTTCACCCCGCCACCGCCGGGCGTGTTGGAGCCGGCTGCGGCGTAACCCCCGTGGAAGAGCACCACCAATCCCAGCTCGTCGGCGCACCGCCAGAGGGGGGCGAACCGCTCGTCGTTCGGGGCGAAGTGCTGCCGGGCCGGATTGAGCTCGCCGACGCCGACGAGCCCGAGCTCGGCGATGCGACAGATCTCCTCCTCGGCCAGCTTTCCCTGCCACGGGTCGACGACCCCGAGGCCGAGAAAGACGTCGGGATGGGCGGCGACCACCTCGGCGATGTGCTCGTTGGGCACCGACGCCCGCCCGGTGACGGTGGCGTCGGTCGAGTTCACGATGACGGCCATCATCGAACGCTCGCGGTACTCCGCCGCCATCTCGTCGACGGGCACGACCACCTGCGTCCGGCCGAAGGCGCGGGCGATGCTCCGGGCGCGCTCGTCGCCCATGGTGGCCGCCCAGGTCTCGTCGCTCAGGTGGACGTGGGCATCGATCGCCCGCACCCACGAGGGGATGGTCCTCCCCGACCCGCCGGCGGGGTCCATCCTCAGATCGCCTCGCTGGCCCGGAGGCGCCCGAGCTCGTCGGCCGAGCAGCCCAGCTCCCCCAGGATCTCGTCGGTGTCGGCACCGAGCCCCGGCGCCGGGGCCGTAGCACGGCACCGCTCCCCGTCGAGTGAAACGGCGCTCCCCAGCACCCGGTCGCCGCCCGTGCCCGCCAGCATCCCGATCGCCTCGACCTGCGGGTCGGCGACCACCTCCCCGAGGTGGTGGAGGGGCGCCGCCGGCAGGCCCTGGCCCTCCAGTAGGCGCAACCACTCCGCCCGCGGCCGGGACGACAGGTGCTCCTGGAGGACCCCGCGCAGCTCGTCGTAGGCCGACGTCCGGTCCTGCTTCCGGGCGAACCGGGGGTCGTCGGCGAGCTCGGGGCGGCCGAGGGCGCGGCAGAACGCCACCCAGAACTTCTGCGGCGACGACAGGTGGACGCAGAAGGGCAGGCCGTCGGAGGCGCGAAAGGCGAAGGTCAGCGAGCGGCGGGCCCGGGTCTGGCGTTCGGGCACCGCCTCGCCGGCGAGCAGGCCGGTGACGGCCAGGGTCTGGAAGGCCATGCAGGCGCCCAGCATGCTCACCTCCACCGTCGAACCGGTCCCGGTCCGCCGCCGCCGATCGAGCGCCGCCAGCACGCCGATCGTGGCGTACAGCGCCGTCAGCTGATCGGCGAGCGGGGGCCCGACGGGCTCCGGATCGGCCAAGTCGGTGAACTGGCTCCACAGGCCGCTGGTCGCCTGGGCCACGGCGTCGTAGGTCGGCAACAAGGCCCGGGGCCCCACCGGCCCGGCGCCGGTGATGGAGCAATAGACGAGACGCGGGAACCGACGTCGCAGCTCGACCGGTCCGATCCCCGCCGAGTCCATGACGCCCGGCCGGAAGTTCTCCAGCACCACGTCGGCCCGACCGGCGAGCCGGAGGTAGAGCGACCGCCCCTCTTCGGTCTTGACGTCGAGCGTGACCGAACGTTTGCCACGGTTGTAGGCGGCGAAGCTCGCCGGCACGGCTGCCGCGCCACGGTCGCCCTCGCCCCCACGGTCGCCCTCGCCCCCACGGCCGCCCTCGCCCCCACGGCCGCCCTCCCACCGGCGGAAGGCATCGCCCCGCACCGGGGGCTCGACCTTGATCACGTCAGCACCGAGCTCGGCCAACTGGAGGCCGGCCATTGGCCCGGTGATGACCTGAGCGATCTCGATGACCACCAGGCCCTTCAGCAGGTCAGCCATTCGCCTCCCCCCGCTCGACGACGAGGTCCCAGTCGGCGGTGCGGTACTCGACGCGTCCGCAAAGATCGATCTCGGCGATGCGCCCCAACATCGCCATCACCGGGTGGTGGGCGCGGGCGTAGTCCTCGTAGCTCTCGTGCACCTCGCGCCGCTCCAGCCCGAGGTCCGTGCCCTCGGCGCCGACGAGCACCCGGAGCACCAGCTCCTCGTCGGGCACCTGTTCGCCGTAGGCGGCGCGGATCTCGCCCAGGGTCGGGTCGGGGGCCGGCGAGCGGAGCTGCGCCTCGATCTGCGACGCCCGGGGCCGGTCGAGGATCCGGCGGCGGATCTCGGGGTCCATCACCTCCATCGCTTCGGCTCCCCACTGGCCCAGGGCGTAACCGATGACCTCGTCGCTCACCTCTCCATAGCGGCGCTCACCGAGGACGTTGAGCGCCGCCTGCGTCCCCACGAACTGCGACAGCGGCGTCACCATGATCGGGTAGCCGAGCTCTTCCCGCACCCGGGCGACCTCCTCCAGCGTCTCGTCGAGGCGGTCCTGCATCCCGACCTCTCCCAGGTGGTCGCGCAGGGTCGACCGCATCCCTCCCGGGATCTGGTGACGGTAGGCGTCCTCGTCGTACTCAAGCACGTCGCCGGTGGGAAGCCCCTCGGCCCGCCTCACCGCCTCGAAGTGCCGGCTTACCCGGCGGAGCGGCTCCAGATCGACGCACGGCCGGTGGCCCCGGGCAGCCAGGTTGCGCGCCACGGAGAACACGGACGGCTGGGAGGTCCCGTTGGCCAGCGGCGGGATGGCCGTGTGGATCGCCACCACACCGGCATCGGCCGCCTGCAGAGCGCAATAGGGAGCGAAGCCGTTGTTGCAGTGGGCGTGGAACTCGACCGGGACGGTGCCCGCCGCCTCGACCACCAGCGGCAGGAGGACGGCCGCCACCGGCGGCGTCAGGAGCCCACCCACGTCCTTGAAGCAGAGCCGCCGGGCTCCGGCGGCGACGGCCTCCCGCACCCGCTGGGCGTAGTAGTCCGCCGTGTGCCGCGGGGAGACCGAATAGATGACGTTCACCACGGCGTCCACTCCATGGTCGGCCAGGAACGCCAGGTCCCGGCCGATGGCGTCGTAGTCGTTCCAGGGGTCCGAGATCCGGGCGGTGGCGATCCCCAGCTCTGCCAGCCGGCAGAGCAGCAGCTCCTCGATGCAGGGCGGGACCTTCGAGAAGTAAGACCGGCTCCCGCCGACCATCCGCAGCGGGGTCCGCCGGAGCTTGCCGGCGGCGGCCTTCACCCACTCCCACGGGTCCTCGTGGAGCTCGCGGACCGCCCTGACGAACTGGGTCACCGGCACGACCATCTCGGAGCCCAGGAGACCGGCGCTGTCGAGGTCCGTCAGGGCCGGCAGCATCATCTCGGTGCGCATCCGCAGGGCCCACAGGCTCTGCTGCCCGTCCCGCAGGGTGGTGTCGACGAACTGCACGTCCCTCATCGGACCTTCACCACCCCCGTCCCGCTCGTCACCGCTCGGCACCCGCTCGTCGCCGCTCAGTACCCGGGCGTCCCGGTGAAGCAGTCGTCGCCGAGCGGGATGACCACATCCTCCACCTCCGGTCGTTGGGCGATCAGCCCCTGCTCGTGCGCGTACCGGATGATGGTCGCCAGGTTGACCCGGTTGGCGCCGCCCAGCCCGTAGCGCCACGGATCGGGCCCGAGCAGCTCGAGCTGCTCTTCCCACGCATCCTGGAGGAAGGCGAGTGGGAGGCTGCGCGGGTTGCGGAGCCGCTCGTAGGCGGCAGCCTTGGCCCGCTCGAAGGCCGATGCCATCGCCGAGGGTGCCCAGCGATGCCGCTCGACCAGCGACCGGCGGAGGACGACCACGTGCATGATGGGGAAGATGCCGGTCGTCCGGAAGTACTCGACCTCCTCAGCTCGATGGTCGGCGAACAGCCGCCGGACGCGCCCGTCCCGACGGACGAACGCCGCCGGGAAGCTCGGCGTCAGCACGGCGTCGACCTGCCCGCTCAACAGCGCGTCGTCCATGAGCCGGTTGTTCTCGGCGATGGTGAGCGCACCGGCCGGGAGGGCGGGCAACGACGTGCCCAGGACGCCGAAGTTGTCCACCCACTCCACTCCGTCGTAGGGGACCCCGTAG
>JBOGGE010000008.1:0-28982 GCA_050743865.1 Acidimicrobiales bacterium | reverse complement strand
GCGGTGCCCCACCTCGCCCGCCAGGCGGGCGGCCACCGACTCGAGGGCGTGGCCCACGGCGGCGCCGTCCGGCCCGGCGGCGCCCGGTGACGCCAGCTCGCGCCGGGCCATCTCGACCACGGGGTCGAGCAGGCCGAGCCGCTCGCAGTCCCGCCGCACCTGGGCACAGAGCACGTTGTGGGTGCCCTCCCAGCTCTCGAAGACGATGGCGTCGCGGTACAGCCGGGGCAGGGGCGAGAAGTCCTCGATGGTGCCGTTGCCGCCGAGCAGCTCGATGCCGCGATGGACGACGTCGGTGGCGGCGATCGACGTCACGTACTTGTTGGCGTTGACCAGGAACCGGTGCACCGACTGCTCGCCGGCGGTGGCGGTGCCCGCCTCCAGCCGCTCGACCAGCCCGGTCAAGAGCATGGTCGACGACAGGGCGGCACGCTCCTCCGCCTTCATCACCGCCAGCTGCTCCCGTACTACGGGCTGGGCACCGACGGGCGCCCCGAATGCCTGGCGGCGGCGCACGAAGGCGCCGGCCTCGAGCACGGCCCGGCGCATGATGCCGGTCGACCCCAGGGCGTTCATCCACCGGGAGGTGTTCAGGAGGTCGTCGACGGCGGTGTGGAACCCCTCCTCGACCCGGCCGATGGGCCAGGCCAGGGCCCCGTCGAACTCGATCTCGGCCGAGGCCAACGCCCGGGTGCCGAGCTTGTCCTTGAGCCGCCGGATCCGGAACCCGTTGGGCGTGGGCGGCGTGGTGTCGGACCAGCGGGGCACCAGGAAGCAGCCGAGCCCGCCGGTCCCGCCGGGAGCGCCCTCGGGCCGCGCCGTCACGGCGAACAGCTCGGCGTCGGCCACCGAGCAGAACCACTTCTCCCCCCGGATGCGCCAGGCCCCGGGGCGATCGGGTTCGGGCTCGGCCACGGTGGCGTTGGCCCCCACGTCGGAGCCGCCCTGCACCTCGGTCAGGAACTGCGACCCCCGCCACGCCCCGTCGTAGTCGGTCGACACCAGCCGCTCGAGGTAGCGCCGGCGCAGCTCGTCGGGTCCCCGGCGGGCCAGCGCCCGGGCCAGGCCGACGGTGCACACCAGTGGGCAGGCCTGCCCTCCCTCACCCACGTGCGACAGCAGGTAGAACAGGGCCGCCGGCTCGAAGAAGCCTCCCCCGCCCAGGGCCATGGCCGGGAGGCCCGACGCCCACACGGCCCGGCCGGCGACCCGGTGGGCCGGGTGGAAGGACACGCCGGCCACCGGGTTGCCGACGCCGTCGTAGGGGACCGACGCCGGCAGATCCCGGTGGCGCTCCATCTCGGCCACCGCCGGCTCCACCACCTGGGCGACGGTGCGCCCGAAGGCGGCCAGCCGGGGGGCCATGGACGCCGCCCGCCGGGCGCCGGCCCGGCGGGCCAGCACGTGGGCCAGGTAGGGGGTGTCGGCGTACCAGTCGCCCTCGAGCTCGCGCCGCCAGGCGGTCAGCTCGTCCCGGCCCGGCCACCCGCCCATCGCCGCTCCCTTCGTGGCGCCGCACCCGCCGTCCCGAGCGTACCGGGGCGCCGGCGGCGGGCGACGGTGAGGGCGGCGGTTGCCCGGCCCCGGCGATCGGGTAGGGCTCGGCCATGGCCCGAACGGTTCCCGAACGTCGGATCTCCGCCCGGCTGGCCTGGGGACTGGGGCTGCTGGCGGTCCCGGCTCGGGTCGTGCGGGCGATGGGCGGCACGCCCACCCCGGGTGCCACCAGGGTGGTTCGCGTCCTCGGCGCCCGCCAGGTGGCCCAGGCACTGGTCACGTACCGGGACGGCGGTCGCCATCGCTTCCTCCTGGCCGCCGTCGACGGGGCTCACGCCGCCACCGCCCTGGCCCTGGCCGCCGGCGACCGGCGCTGGCGCCGACCGGCCCTGACCGACGCCGCCATCGCCGTCTGCTTCGGGCTCGTCACCGTCCGGGCCACGGCCCGGCCGGCTCAGGCCTGACCGGACCCGACCGCCGGCGACCGCCGGGCGTCTGCCCGGGTGGCCGACAGGTAGGCGACGGCGAGGAAGATCACCGCCCCGAAGGCCAGGGCCACCCACCCGTCGCCCAGGCCGAGCCCGCTCACCGACGCCGGCTTGCCCAGGCCGTCGGCGACCGAGGCGCCGAGCGGCCGGGTCACCACGTAGGCGAACCAGAAGGAGAGGACGGCGTTCCACCGCAGCCACCGGAAGCCGAACGCCGGCACGGCGATGAGCCCGGCGAACAGGATGGCCGAGGGAAGGTACCCGAGGTGAAGGTCGTAGGCGGTGAAGTCCCCCAGCGCGGTGCCCATGGCGAAGGTGGCCACGACCGCCGCCCAGTAGAACCCCTCCCGGCGCGGGGTGTCGATGCAGTGCATCGACAGTGTCCTCTCGGTGAGCCACCAGGCGACGAAGACCGCCGCCAGCACCAGGGCGTAGAAGATGGTCGACACCGGGTACGGCACGCCGACGGCCACGTGCAGCACGTCGGCGGCCATGGTGCCGAAGACCCCGACCATCGCCACCGCCAGCCAGTACGACCAGGCCACGTAGCGCCCCTGGCGGAACTGGAGGACGAGGGCAATGCAGAAGGCGCCGAACCCGCACAGGACCGCCACCACCGGGTCGATGGTGTGGACCATGAAGTCGGAGGTCGCCTCCCCCATGGCGGTGGACAGCGCCTTCACGAACCAGAAGATCGCCCCTACTTCGGGCACCCGCACCGCCCCCCTGACGGTGAGCCGGGAGCGGGCATGGCGGGGGCCGGCGGGCATCGGTCACGAACGATAGAAGACGTCGGGCCCCGGGCGGCGCCGGGCGCGGGCCGCCGATGCAAGCGCCCCGCGCCGAGCCGTGCCCGGCCGGGCGGCCGGACCCTCGGCCTCGTGACCCACCTCCCGCTCACGACGCGGGCGGCCTTTCGAAGCGGGTCCGGGCGGCGTGCTTGTGGCGAGGGTAAAAGCGTGTTATCCCGGGGGGGATGACGGCGTCCATTGAGGTAGAAAGCCCGGCCGACGGCGGTGCCGAGCCGACGGCGACCGAGAAGCGTGCCTTTGCCAAGCTGGTCGAGGACGAGGCCGTGCGGGTGTTCACGTGGGACTACGGGCGGGACCGCTCCCAGCTCGTCACCTTGTACGACAAGGCGATGGGCGCCCAGTGGAACAGCGTCACCGACCTCGAGTGGGACACCGCCGTCGACCCCGAGCGCGTCGTGGCCCAGATGGGGGACGACGCGGTGGCTCCGCTGTTCCGGGTGGCCACCACCCTGCCCGGCTCCCCGCTCAGGTCGTGGGGCGAGCCGGAGCTGAACCGTCTCGGCGTCGAGATCCTCACGGCGCGCCTGAGCCAGTTCATGCACGGCGAGCAGGGGGCCATGATCACGGCGGCCAAGCTGGTCGAGACGGTCCCGTGGATCGACGCCAAGTACTACGCCGCCACCCAGACCATGGACGAGGCCCGGCACACCGAGGTGTTCGCCAAGTACATCGACACCAAGCTGACCCCGGTCTACCCGATGAGCCCGTACCTGGAGCAGCAGGTCACCGCCATCATGGCCGACAGCCGGTGGGACATCGCCTACCTCGGCATGCAGATCGTCATCGAGAGCCTGGCCCTGGCCGCCTTCGGCGAGCTCCACCGCACGACGACCGAGCCCCTGCTCAAGAAGATCCTCCGCTACATCATGTCCGACGAGGCTCGGCACGTCGCCTTCGGCATCCTCAGCCTCGGCGAGCTGTACCAGGAGCTGTCCCCGGCCGAGCTGCTGGAGCGCCAGGAGTTCCTGATGGAGTGCACCGTGCGCAACCGGGCCCGTTCGAGCACGCCGGAGATCTGGGAGCGTCTCGGCTACCCATCCGAGGACGTCCTGCCGTACTTGAAGGAGGCGGCCCGGGTGACCGGCACCTCGGTGTTCGCGGGTTTCCAGCGGGCGTTCTTCGCCAAGCTGGTGCCGAACGTACGGCGGCTCGGGCTCCTCGACGCCAACAACGGGTGGCTCCGCCAGAAGTGGGGGGAAGCCGGGCTGCTCGAGTTCGAGCAGGCGCCGGCCACCACCGAGGAGATGGACCGCTACGACGCCGGGACCGGGCGCAGGCCCGGCGGGGGTGGCGGGCGATGACCCGGCCCGGCGGGGGCTCCGACCCGACGGCAGCGGTGGCCCCGGCGGCAGCGGTGGCCCCGACGGCGCCGGCGGCAGCGGTCGAGGAAGCAGTGGCGGTGGCGACAGGGGGCGCGGACGGCCCACTGATCGAGGAGCTCGGCGAATGGCTGGCGTCCAACTGGGACCCCGACCTGACCGTCGGCCAGTGGTGGGAACGCCTGGGGACGGCCGGCTGGGCAGCGCCGTCGCTCCCGATCGACGCCTACGGGCGGGGCATGTCGCGGACCGGTGCGCTCCGGGTGGTCCAGGTGATCGCCCGGTTCGGCGCCCTGGGGCCTCCGTCGGGCCTGGGGCTGCTGCTGGCGGCCCCGACGATCGTGGCCCATGGGTCCCCGGAACAGGTCGAGACGTACGTCCGGGACATCGTGACCGGTCGCCGCGCCTGGTGCCAGCTCTTCTCCGAGCCGGGGGCCGGCTCCGACCTGGCCGGTCTGACCTCCCGGGCCGTCGGCGACGGCGACGAGTGGATCGTGAACGGGCAGAAGGTGTGGACGTCAGGGGGCCAGCACGCCGACCTAGGGATGCTCCTGGCCCGGACCGACCCCGACGTGCCCAAGCACCAGGGCATCACCTACTTCGCCCTGGACATGCACCAGGAGGGGGTGGAGGTCCGTCCCCTGCGGGAGATGACCGGCCGGTCGCTCTTCAACGAGGTGTTCTTCACCGACGCCCGGGTGCCCGACGCGGCGGTCATCGGAGGCGTCGGGCGGGGCTGGGCGGTGGCCAACACCACCCTGGGGCTCGAGCGGGCCGGCCTGGGGTCGGGCGGCGGCGGCAACGGCGCCGGCGGCGTGGCGACCCCCGGGACCGTAGCCGGCGACCTGGACCGGCGGGCCGGCGCCTTCGTGGCCCGGGATCCGGATCGCTTAGGGCGCCGGGGCCCGGCGGCGAGCGGCCCGTCGGCCGGTGAGGCGGCGGGTGATGCCGGTGAGGCGGCGAGCGGCCCGTCGGCCGGTGAGGCGGCGGGTGATGCCGGTGAGGCGGCGGGTGATGCCGGTGAGGCGGCGAGTGATTCCGGTGAGCGGGCCATGCTGCGGGCCATGCGCGGGGGCACCGGCGTCATGGTCGACCTGGCCCGCTCCCGCGGGCGGTCCGACGACCCGCTCGTCCGCCAGGGGCTCGCCCAGCTCTACACCTGGAACGAGCTCGGCAGGATGAACGGCCTCCGGCTGAAGGCGGTCCGCGAGGCCGGAGGCGACGTCCCGGGGATGCCGAACATCGCCAAGCTGTCGATGAGCCACATCATGCGACTGTCGCGCGACCTGGGCTTGCAGGTGCTCGGGGCGGCGGGCACCCTCCACGCCTACGACGACGAGGGGCGGGCGACGCTAGCCCGGGCTGGCGTGACCCCTTCGGCCAATGCCATCACGGAGCTGGCGTTGCTGGCCCAGGCGCCACCGATCTACGGCGGCACCGACCAGATCCAGCGCAACATCATCGGCGAGCGGGTTCTGGGGCTGCCCAAGGAGCCCGGCAACAACCGCAACACGCCGTTCTCGGAGCTGGCGAAGAACGGCTGAACGGGCCGGCTGAACGGGCCGGCGGGTCGGGCCGGCTGAACGGGCCGGCTGAACGGGCCGGCGGGTCGGGAGGACCGGGGTCCGACCTACCCACCCCCTACCGGGTGACCGGGATCGAGATCGGTGACCTGGGTGAAGTCGAGCTGCCCACGGTGCGAGCCGGCACCGCCGTCGACGACTTCGATCAGGTGGCCGACGTGGTCGCCGAGGTCCACCCGGGAAAGGATCCGGCCTTCCACCCAGGCGGCGCACTCGGGCAGCACGGGCGCACCCGACCGGCCCGGGCGCCAGTCCACCAGCGCGAGCTTGTCGATCCGGTCGCCGGTGAGCTCGCCGAAGAGCGCCGCCATCGGTTGCTGGTCGGCCCCCAGGAGGTGCAGGCCGAGCCCGCTGGCCCGGGCGGCCACCGGGAAGGTGTGGTTCTCCTTGGAGATGCAGACAAGGAAGCGGGCCGGTTCGATGCTGCACTGGGTGACGAAACCGGCCAGGCAGCCGCTCGCCTCACCGCCGTCAGCCACCGTGACCACGAACATCGGGTAGTCCACCCGGGCGACCATGGCGTCCGCGGCGTCGCTCGACCGGCTGATGGGCACGGGTCCACGCTATCCACAGGATCCGGCAGCAGCCGCCAGGAGGTGCGGGCGGGAGATCGCCGTGCCGTCGGAAGCGAGCATGCGGTCGGTCGACAGCGGTGCGATCGATCAGCAGGTGGAGGACGGGGCCGACGCGCCGGGTCCTGTGGCCGGATCGTCGACCACCCCCCCTGTCGTCGATCGCAAGATGGCGCCAAGGTGAACGACGTACCACTCGCCGCGCCAGGAGATCATCGAGGCGATGCCGAACGACCGGGTGCTCCCGTCGAGGTCGTAGACGACCCGGGCATTGGGCAGCTCGTAGTAGCCGATCGAGTTGCTGCACACCCCGGCCGGCACCCAGTGCCCGTAACCGGAGGGAACGTCGACGGCGACGAGCTTGGCCGAGTCGGCAGCGCCACCCAGCACGGCGTGGGCCGCCGATACATCCAGGCCGAAGTCCCGGACCAGGCGTTCCTCCCAGTCGGCGCGCGGGTCGGGAAGCGACTTCAGCTGGGCGTACGCCGACTCGGGGAAGAAGGCCGGCATCGCCGGGGTGGCATGGCCGGTGACGACCCCCTGCCACAGGGCCGCCATCTCGGCCTGGAACTGGGATGTGGACGACGAGGGGAACGCGTCGGTCTGCGGAAGTGTGCCCGGCCCGGTGGTCGCCGTGGGTGCAAGAGTGGTCGGGGGTACCGACGTGGTGGTCGTGGAAGGCACAGTGGTCCGAGGTACCGACCTGGTCGTGGTCGGGGCCTCCGTCGTCCCGCGGCCACGGCGAGCTCCGGCGAAGGGCCGGGCCACGACGCCGTAGGCAACGGCGGCGGCCACCGCCGCCAGCACCACGACCGCCACGAGAAGCCCCGTACGCCGCCCACCCCGCTGGCCGCGCCGGCGCCTGCCCGATCGCCGGTGGCGGGCCGGCCCCGGGCCGACCGGCAGCCGCGGCGAGCGCCCGCCGGGCGGTCCCTCGGATGGCTGTCCGGGCCCGCTCGTCGGTGGTCGTGCAGGTCCGCTCATCGGCTCCACGATGCCACCGGCCGCATCGGCCCGGTGGCATCTCGGTCATCCTGCCGGTCGACCACCCGCGTCCGGCCGCGGCGGCGGGCCTTGCAGGGTGCGGGGGCGCCGTCGACCATGCCGGGCGCCGGCACCGCGGCCCTTCGACGCCGCGGTGGGGCGGCATCCCGACGAGCTGCGTCGAGGTGTGTCATGCGCGTGCTCGCGCTGGAAGAGCACTCCCGGTTCCCTCTGGTCGACGGGGTCGTGGCTGACCCGCCCGAGCGGCCCGAGCGTCACCTGGCGGCCATCGTCGCCGGTCTCGGCACCGGTACCGGCGACCTGGGCGTCATGGGGTCCCGGCACACCCATTCCGGACGGCTCGGACTGGGCGGGTCGGGGGCGGGCGGGCCGGCCTCCCGGGGGCTCAGCCGCGCAGGACGTCGGCCAGGTCCACGAACTGGTCGAGGGCGGCCGGATCGGCCAGCGCGCCCTCCGACACCACCTGCTCCGGCGGCACCCCCTGGAGGATCCTCTTGACCGGGACCTCGAGCTTCTTGCCGGTCAGGGTCCTGGGTACGGCACCCACCTCCACGATCCGATCGGGAACGTGGCGCGGCGAGAGACCGGAACGCAGGGCTCGGGCGATCTTCTCCCGAAGCTCGTCGTCGGCAGGACCGCCCGCCGTCACCACGAACAGGACGAGCTGGTCCCCATCCTCGAGGTGAACGGCCAGGGAATCGGCCACCTCGGGCAGGGCCTCGACCACGGCATAGATCTCGGCGGTGCCGAAACGCACTCCGGCCCGGTTCAGCGTGGCGTCGCTCCGGCCGGAGATCACACAGCTCCCTCGTTCGGTGAAGGTGATCCAGTCACCCTGGCGCCACCATCCGGGGAACTGGGAGAAGTAGCCCTCACGCAGCTTGGTCCCGTCTCCGTCGCCCCACAGCCCGACCGGCATGGACGGCATCGGAGCCCGTACCACCAGCTCGCCCTGCTCACCCGGATCGGCCGGAGTGCCGTCGGGCCGGAGCGCCGCCACGTCGCACCCGAGCAGTGGACGGCTGATCTCGCCCGCCCACACGGGGACGAGCGGGTTCATGCCCACGAATGCCGTGCAGACGTCGGTCCCGCCACTGATGCTGTTGACCTGCACCGAGGGAAGCTCCTCGGACAGCCACGTGAAACCGGGGGCCGGGAGCGGCGCCCCGGTCGAGCCCACCTGGCGCAGGGCCGAGAGATCGGCCACGGCGGCGGGATGCATGCCCGCCTTCCTCGACGCCATGAAGAACGGGGCGCCGGCGCCGAGCACGTCGACCCCGGTCTCGCCGGCCATCCGCCACAGCGCGGCCAGGTCGGGATAGGCCGGGTCCCCGTCGAACAGGACGATGGTCGAACCGGTCAGCAAACCTGACACGAGGTAGTTCCACATCATCCACCCGGTGGTGGTGAACCAGCAGAACCGGCTGGCCGTCCCCAGATCGTGGTGGAGGGCGAGCGCCTTCCAGTGCTCGACCAGGATGCCGCCGGTGGCGTGCACGATCGGCTTGGGCAGGCCGGTCGTGCCGCTCGAGAAGAGCACGTACAGCGGGTGGGCGAAGGGGACGGGGTCATGGGCCAACGGCTCGGGGTCGCCCGCCCCCAGCTCTGCCCAGGGCACCGAGCTCTCCATGGGGCGGTCCGCCAGGTACGGCAGGTGGACCACGGCCCGCAGCGTCGGGAGGCCGCGCCGGATGGCCGCCACCTCGGCGCGGCGGTCCACGGCCTTGGCGCCGTAGCGGTAGCCGTCCACAGCGAAGAGGACCGCCGGTCCGACCTGCCCGAGCCGGTCGAGCACGCTCCTGGTCCCGAACTCGGGGGGACAGGACACCCAGGTCGCCCCCAGGCTGGCCGTCGCCAGGAGGGCGGCCACCGTCTCGGGCAGGTTGGGGAGGTACGCAGCCACGGCCTCGCCCCGGCGAACCCCCAACGCCCGCAGACCATTGCGGATCCGGCACACCTCGGCGGCCAGGTGAGCCCACGACCACTCCTGGTCGGGACGCGTCTGGCTCCTGGCCACGATGGCCACGTCGTCGGGGTGCTCGGTGGCCCTCCGGAGGCAGCGGGCGCTGTAGGAAAGGGTCCCGCCCGGGAACCAGGTGACGTCGGGCATCACGCCGCGCTCCAGCACCCTCGCCGGCGGGTCATGCCAGTCGACGCCGGCGCAGGCGGCTACCGAGGACCAGAACCCTTCGAGATCGGCCACCGACCACGCCAGCAGGTCGTCGTACCCGTCGAAGTGCGTGCCGGCCCGTCCCTCGCACACTGAGAGGAATGCTCTCATGGCCGGTGCCGGATCGGCACCGTCATCCGGCGTCCACAGGACTTCGGGCGACGACAGGACGTCGAGCGACGGTGTGGACATCGTGCCGGCTAACCCCCGATCTCCTTGTCGCGTGCCACCGTGGCCAGTTGCGGGGCGTTGGCGGCAAGGGCTTCGACGGCATCGAGCGTAGTTGACGGGCCTTCTTCGAAGCCTTCCGGTGCAAGGCTTGCCTCTTGGCGCCTGTGGTGGTCGTGCACCTTCTGGGACTTGTCGCGACGCTCGCGGCTCACGGCGAGTGCGACCGCCGGGATCAGGGCCACGCTCGATCGTGCCAGGCGACATCATGGCCGGCCGGTAGCAGCCGGTGGCGTCCCGATGCTACGCATAGCATCGACAGGCTCGCCGTTGTCGACCGCCTGGCCAGGAGCGCCCGTGCCCGTGCCCGTGCCCCGAACCGTTTCGCCCGCTGGAAACCCCAGGTGAGAGTCGCTCGGTTCCTTCACCCCGGTTCGACGACCGCCGGGCTCGGGGTGGTGGTCGGGCGGCGGCGCCGGAACGTGCCGGCCCGGTGGGCCGCCCAGGTGATCGGCGACTGGACCGCCGGCAACGACGTGTCCGCCCGCGATCGGCAGCGTCAGGCCAAGACCGTCACCCTGGGCAGGTCACAAGACGGCTACGGGCCGACGGATCCTTGGCTGACCACGCCGGACGAGATCGAGGATCCGCACCACCTCACGATCCGAACCACCGTCAACAGTGACGAACGCCAGCACGGGTCCACTTCCGACATGATCCACGACGCCTTCGATCAGATCGCCTTCCTGAGCTCGCGGTGCACGCTCGAGCCGGGTGACATCTTCTCCTCGCTCCAGTCCGTCGACGAGGTCCGCCGCCGGGCCGCCGAGGACGCGATGAGGGTCCTCCAGGGCACTACCCCAGCGGATCCCTACGCCGTCCCCCCATCATGACCCGGGCCACCACGGCGCCGACCGACATCGAGGAGCTGCGCCAGGTGCTGCTGGCCGCCGGACGGGTCACGGCAAGCGCCCGGCTGACCCCATTGGCCGGGGGAGTCTCCTCGCTGGTGGCCGAGGTGGTCGATGGCAACGCCCGCTGGGTGGCCAAGACCCCCCTGGCCCGGTTGGCGGTGGTCGACGAATGGCGAGTCGACCGCCGGCGTGGGGCCAACGAGGCAGCCATCCTCGCCATCCTCGACGGCCAGATCGGACCGGCCCGCGTGCCCCGGCTCCGGTTCTTCGACAACGACCGGGTCATCCTGGGCCAGGAGCTGGTCGCCGGGCCGGCGCCCACCTACAAAGGGGAGCTGCTGGCCGGTCGCAGCCGGACGGGGGTCGCCGCCACCCTGGGCAGGGCGGCGGCCGCACTTCACCGCCTCGATCCACCGAGAACACTTGCCGGCGACGGTCCACGCCAGCTGTTCGAGGCTCAGCGCCTCGACCCCTACTACCGAGCGACGGCACTGCGTCGCCCGGAGCTTGATGCCGCCCTCCGGCGCCTCATCCTCGACACCGTCGAGGCGTCCCCTCGCCGCCTGGTCCACGGCGACTTCACGCCGAAGAACGTCCTCGTGCCGCCCGGGCCGGCCGTGGTGGTGGACTGGGAGGTCGTCCACACCGGCGACCCCGCCTTCGACCTCGGTGTGATGACGGCGCACCTGGCCCTGAAGGACCTCCGAGCTCGGACCGCCGAGACAGGCGATCGCCCCTTCGCCGCTGCCATGGCGCTGTGGAAGGCGTACGACGGCCCCGCCGACCGTCAGCGGGCGCTTCGCCATGCCGGTGCGGTCATGCTGGCACGACTCTACGGAAAGTCACCGGTCGAGTACCTCGCCGACAGCGGGGCCCGGCGCCGGGTTCACCGGGTGGGCGAGATCGCCCTGCACGGCGGGTTGAGTGGGATCGCGGAGCTGGACGCCGCCATTGGCGACGCTCACCACAGGGATGCCGTCCATTGACGCGCATCCTGCCGTCGAGGCGGACGGGCCTGGGCTCCCGGGCGGCTCCGACGGTCGAAGCCACGGTCGTGCTCGACGACGGCCGCTCGGTGTTCGCCCAGGCCCTCGGGGAAATCGACCGGCAGGCACGAATCGGTTGAGCTGCGCGACGGTGATCCCAACCGCTTCGCCGTCCTCGAGGCCCTGCACGGATGGCCGGCGGTCCGGGTACGGGCCGTCCAGCTACTCGATGGGGCGCCGCTGCCTTCGGGAGCTGCGTCCGCCACGCATCTTGGTCCAGCGGATCGCCGCCGATCTCGGCGGCAACCTGGCCGGCCGCTCCGGACCGGCTGACTGCCCGGGTCAGCTTCCCTGATCGCCCTCCGTCCGGCCGGCGGCGGCGCCCCGGATCGCTTCCCAGATCTTCCACGGGGTCAGCGGCGGATCGAGGTGCGTCACGCCGAACGGCGACAGTGCGTCGATCACCGCGTTCTGCACCGCCGGGGTGGCTCCGACCGTCCCGGCCTCCCCGACGCCCTTCATGCCGAGCGGATTGCGCGGCGACGGGGTGACCGTGTGGCCCAGCTCGAAGCTCGGAACCTCGGCGGCACTGGGCGCCCCGTACTCGACGAGGGTGGGACAGCGCGGGTTGCCGAGCTCGTCGTAGGACACCTCCTCGAAGAGCGCCTGGGCGAGGCCCTGGAGGAGCCCACCGTGGACCTGGCCGGCAACCACGGTCGGGTTCAGCACCCTCCCGCAGTCGTCGACGGCGACCAGGCGCCGGAGCTCGACCTTGCCCGTCTCGACGTCCACCTCGACGACCGCCAGGTGGGCGCCGAAGGGATAGGTGCCCTGGGGCTGGTCGAAGTCCGTCTCGGCCGACAATCCGGCGTCGCCGAGGACGGCGCGCCCCTCGGGCGAGCCGGCATGGGCAGCCAGATCGGCCCAGGACAGGCTGCGGGCCGGCACGCCGGCCACGGCCAGGCGGCCGCCGTCGAGCACCACGTCGGCGTGATCGGCCTCCAGCATGTCGGCGGCCAACCGGCGCGCCCGATCGAGCACCACCTCGCCCGCTCGGAACACTGCGCTGCCTCCGAGCTGCCCCGAACGCGATCCAAACGTGCCGGTACCGCGAGGCACCACCCCGGTGTCTGAATGGACGAGCTCCACCTGGTGGATGTCGACGTCGAACAGGTCGGAGATGAGCTGGGCGAACGTGGTGGCGTGCCCCTGGCCGTGAGGCGACGAGCCGGTCGTGCACACCACATGCCCGTCGGTGGCGATCCGGACGGCACCGTACTCTGCACCGGTCCCGCTGACCTCCACGAACGTCGAGATCCCGATGCCGAGCTGGACGCCGCTGCCGTCGCGCCGGCGATCGGCCTGCTCCTGGCGCAGCGCCCGGTAGTCCGCCAGCTCGAGCACCTGGTCCAGTGCTGCCGAATAGTTCCCGCTGTCGTAGCTGGCACCAGTGGCGGTGGTATAGGGGAACTCCCCGGGACCGATCAGGTTCACCCGCCGTACCTCGACCGGGTCCATCCCGAGCCGGGCCGCCAGCAGGTCAACCGCCCGCTCGATCATGGCGGCAGCCTCCGGGCGCCCGGCCCCGCGATAGGGACCGGTCGGCGAGGTGTTGGTGACGACGCCGTAGGCCAGGAGATCGAGCCTGGGGATCCGGTAGACGCCGGTCGTCATCAGGCGGCTGGTGAGGAAGCTGACGCCGCCGCGGAAGGCGTAGGCGCCGAAATCCGTCACCGTCCGGGCCCGCATCCCCACGATCCGGCCGTCGGCCGTCGCCCCGAGCTCGACATCCTGCACCTGGCCCCGGCCCTGGGTCATGGCCAGCAGGTTCTCCGAGCGCGTCTCCACGTGGCGGACGGGCCGGGCCGTCCGCTCGGCGATGGCTGCGAGCACGATCTGCTCCGGGTAGACGCCCCCCTTGGCTCCGAACCCGCCGCCGACCGCCGGCACCACCACCCGCACCTGCTCGGCGGTCCGTCCCAGCGCCCGACGAATAGCCTCGCGGACCTGGAAGGGTGCCTGACTGCTCACGTAGCAGACCAGCTGGCCGTCGGCTCCAGGAACGACCAGCGTACCGTTCGGCTCCAGCGGAATCGCCGCCAAGCGCTGGTTGACGAACCGGGCCGTTACGACGACGTCCGCTCCATCGAGAGGGTCGTGGTGGGCCACGGTATGGTCGTGACGGACCACGTTGCTGCCGAGCTCGGGGAAGAGCAGGGGGGCGTCCGGCTCCAGCGCGGCCAGCGGGTCGACGACGGCCTCCAGCTCGTCGATCTCCACCACGACGGCCTCGGCTGCGTCAACCGCCTCCGGGTAGCTCTCGGCCACGACCGCCGCCACCGGGTCGCCGACGAAACGGACCCTGGCCGACGCCAGGCACGGGCGGAGGAGCTCGGGGCGCGGTCCCCCGGGGGGCGGCGGGAACTCGCCCAGGCCCGGCAGCCCGAGGTCACCGGCGGTGAAGACGCCGATCACCCCCGGCCGGTCGAGCGCCTCGGTGGCGTCGACCGAGCGGAGCAGCCCGTGAGCCACCTGCGATCGGACGAACACCACGTGGCAGGCGTCCGGCTGGTCGAGGTCGGCGACGAAGCGGGCGGCGCCGCGCAGCAGCAGGTCGTCCTCGAGGCGGTCGACCGGGTACCCGAACAATCCCGGCACCGCTCAGCCCTCCCGCTCCGGCGCACGATCGACGGGCACCCCGCCGGGCACGGCCGACGGATCCGTCGAGATCAACATTCGCTACCACGGTAGAGTGCCATCTCGGTCACGCTAAGAACAGCGAGTCAGTCTGTCAATCGCGGCACCGCCCCCGGGACGGGGGCGCCGACGTCCCCCGCCGCCCCTGGCGCGGCCTGTCCGGGCGAAGTCACCGAGCACCCGCGCCAGCGCTTCCAGCGACGCCAGCGAATGGCCCTCCACGAAATGGTCGACGTGCGGCAGGGCGGCGGCCATCCCCCGAACCAGGGGGGCGTAGCCCGGCGTGGCCTTGAGTGGGTTGACCCACACGATCCGGTGGGCCACCCGCGCCAGGCGCGCCATCTCGGCACCGAGCACGGCCGGGTCGCCCCGGTCCCACCCGTCGGAGAGCACGACCACGTCCGCCCCGCGGGCCAGCCCCCGAATCCCCCAGTGGTCGTTGAACTCGGCCAGCGCCTCTCCCAGCCGCGTCCCGCCGGACCAGTCGGGTATGGCGCCGGCGGCGGCGGCCAGGGCAGCATCGGGATCGCGCTGGGACAGCGCACGGGTCACCCGGGTGAGCCGGGTGCCTATGGTGAAGGCCTCCATGGAGCGGCGTCCGGCCACCGCCGCATGCATGAAGCGCACCAACGCTCTGGCGTAGGGCGCCATGGAGCCGCTCACGTCGCACAGGAAGACCACCCGCCGGGGCCGGTCACCGGGCTCGAGCCATCGCCGCCGAACGGGCTCGCCGCCCGTGCGGAGGGCCTGGCGCACGGTGCGGCGCAGGTCGGGCCAGTCCCCTCGCCCCGATGCCGGACGGCGGCGGCGAGTGCGGCGTCGGGCGCCACTCCAGCGACCCTCCGCCATCAGTCGTTGCGCCTCGGCCAGCTCGTCCGGGGTGCACTCGGCGAAGTCCTTGTGACGCAGCACCTCGGTTGGGCTGTAGAGCAGCCGGACGACCGACGAGGGCGCGCCGTCATCGGCAGTGCCGTCGTCGTCCGGGCCGTCGGGTCGGTCGGTGCCGCCGTCGGGTCCGTCGGGTCCGTCTGCTGGGTCGACGCTGGCGATGGTGGCGATGGTGGCGACCTGAGCGGTCGGCTCAACGGGTCCGGGTGCCGGGCGGCCGAGCCAGAAGGCGGTGAACATGGCGTCGTAGATGGCCACGTCCTCCGGCTGGTGCACCAGGGTGGCGCGCCCGGCCCAGTACACCGGCCCCCGCCGGGACAGCCCGACCGCCGCCAGCGCCTCGCCATAGCGCAGCGCGGCGTCAGCGGGAACGTCGAGCCCGGCCCGGCGCAGGAGCCGGGCGAACCCGACCGGCAGCCGCTCGGGGAGCTCCCGGACTCGCCGCCCCAGCCGGGCGGTGCCTCCGGCCTCGTCGCCGGGGATGGCGGTGCTCACCCGGCGCCGGCCACGGCCGATGCGGTCAGCTGGGCCAAGCCCTCCTCCCGCACCCGCTGGGCGTCCTCCCGGTACTTGACGGCCGCCCCGAGGGTCCGTTCCACCGTCGCTTCGTCCAGCACTCGCGCCCCGAGCGCGGCGATCGCCTCGGCCCAGTCGATCGTCTCGGCCACCCCCGGCGGCTTGTAGAGACCCATGCCCCGCAGCTTCTCGACGGCCGCCGCCACCTGGCGCCCGAGCAGGGCGGGGACGTGGGGAGCCCGGAGCGCCACGATCGCCACCTCCCGTTCGAAGTCGGGGTGCTCGACCCAGTGGTAGAGGCAGCGGCGCTTCAACGCGTCGTGGACGTCGCGGGTCCTGTTGGAGGTGACGACGACGACGGGCGGTACCCGGGCAGTGAAGGTGCCGAGCTCGGGCACCGTCACCGAGTAGTCGGACAGGACTTCGAGGAGAAAGGCTTCGAATTCGTCGTCAGCCCGGTCGATCTCGTCGATCAGCAGCACCGGCGGGGATGAGCCAACCGGGGAGTCCACGGCGGCCAGGAGGGGACGGCGAACGAGGAACCGCTCGGAGTACAGCTCGTCCTCCAGATCGGATGGTACGGCGCCTTGACCGCTGACCGCCTTCGCCTCGGCCGCCCGGAGGTGGAGCAGCTGGCGGGCGTAGTCCCACTCGTAGACGGCTTGGGTGACGTCGATGCCTTCGTAGCACTGCACTCGCAGGAGCTCGCCGCCTCGCCAGCGGGCAATGGCCTTCGCCAGCTCGGTCTTGCCGACGCCGGCCTCACCCTCGAGCAGCAACGGCCGGTGGAGGGAGAGGGCGAGGAAGACGACCGTCGCCAGGCCCTCGTCGGCCAGGTACCCGTGGGCGGCCAGCGCCGCACGGACCTCGTCGGGACCGGCGACGTCCTCGTCCATCCCCGTGCCGGGGGCCGGGTCAGGCACGTGCGGCCGCGTCCTCCAGGGCCCGGCGCACGAGCACGGTGGCCAGGTGGCTGCGGTACCCGGCACTGGCGTGAAGATCGCTCGGCGGATCGAGACCCTCGGCCGCAGTCGCTGCGGCGGCGACGGCATCCGCTCCGCCGGCCAGCGCCTCCTCCACCGCCCGGGCCCGCAAGGGGGTCGACCCCATGTTGACCAGAGCCACCCGGGGGGCGCTGCCGACCACCGCCGCCACGGCGACGATGGCCCAGTCCTGGGCGCGGCGGTTGAACTTGTGGAACGCCCAACCCCCGGCGACCTTGGGCACGCGGATCTCGGTCAGCATCTCGTCCGGCCCGACGGCCGTCTCCAGGAACCCCCGGAAGAAGCTGTCGGCCGGGACCTCCCTCGTCCCAGTCGCACCCTGGATCACCAGCGTGCCGCCCAGGGCCAAGACCGCCGCTGGCAGGTCCGAAGCCGGGTCGCCGTGGGCCAGGGAGCCACCGATCGTGCCACGGTGGCGTACCTGGGGGTCGCCGACCTGGCTGGCCACGTAGGCCAGCAGCGGAGCGTGGGCCCGAGCCACCTCGGACGCCTCGAGGTCCCGGTGCCGGGTCAACGCCCCGATCACCACCTGGTCCCCTTCCTCCCGCACGTACCGCAGGTCGCCCAGGCGGCCGACATCCACCAGCATCGTCGGGGCGGCCAAACGGAGCTTCATGAGCGGCAGCAGTGAGTGGCCACCGGCCAGCAGCTTGGTTGTGTCCGGATCCTGGGCGAGCAGGGACAGCGCCTCCTCGACCGATCCGGCGCGCCGGTACTCGAACAGGGCCGGGATCACGCGACCGGCTCCTCGGACCCGGCGGCGGCCAGGACCGCCCGGACGATGTTGTGGTAGCCGGTGCACCGGCAGAGATTGCCTTCGAGCCCCCGGCGCACGTCGGCCTCGGTCGGGCGGGGATGCTCTTCGATGAAGGAGGCGGCGGCCATGACCATCCCCGGCGTGCAGTACCCGCATTGGAGCCCGTGGTGCTGGTGGAAGGCCTGCTGGATCGGGTGGAGCGTCCCGTCGGCTGCCGCCATGCCCTCGATGGTGGTGACCTGGCAGCCGTCCGCCTGCGCCGCCAGCACCGTGCACGACTTGACCGATTCGCCGTCCAGGAGCACGGTGCAGGCACCGCACGACGTCGTGTCGCAGCCCACGTTGGTGCCGGTCAGCCCGAGCACCTCCCGGAGGTAGTGCACGAGAAGGGTGCGTGTCGCCACATCGTGAGCCTCGGGCGCCCCGTTGACCGTCATGGACACTCGCATGCGCTCTCCTCCTGCTCGTCTCGTCCTGCTGGGCCTGCCCGTCGGTCCGGCGATGCCCTGGCACTCTGCCCTGCCGCTCTGCCCTGGTGCTACTTCCCGCCATCTTCGCACCGCCCAGACCCGGCGCCTTTCCAGCAACTCCGGCGAGGGCCCGTGCCGGTGCCGGAGGCGGGTGCCGGCCACCCCGCTGGAATGACGGCAATGGGTTGCAGCGTGGTGGCTGAGCCAATCGTGGCAGGATCGATCAGGTACCGGTCACGCCACAGGAGGTGCACCGTGAAAGAGGTGATCTCGGACATCCAGCGCTGGCGCCGAGCCGGGCGCCGGGTGGCGGTCGCCCGGGTGGTCGGCCTGGAGGGCTCTGGACCGAGGGATCCCGGAGCGACGATGGCTGTGAACGAGCTCGGCGAGGTCGCCGGCTCGGTCTCCGGCGGCTGCGTGGAGGGCGCGGTGGTCGCCGAGTCACTGGCGGCGTTGGCCGCCGGAGCGCCGAGGCGCTGCACCTTCGGGTACTCCGACGAAGAGGCGTTCTCGGTCGGGCTCACCTGCGGCGGCACCATCCACGTGCTGGTGACGCCCGAGGTGCCCTCGGTCTACGACCCCCTTCGTGAAGCACTGGAAGCGGAACGGCCAGTGGTACTGGCGACCGTCGTGGAGACCGAGGCAGTGACCGCAGCCGGGACCGATGCGATGGGGGCCCTGCCGGTGCTGGGTGCCGACCTGCTCGTCCCGGCCGACGGACCCATGCAAGGTTCGCTCGGCGGTGCCGAGCTCGACGAGGTGGTGCGGCGCGACGCCCTCGGCGCGCTCGCCGGTGGCCTGTCGGCGACCCGGCACTACGGCCGGAGGGGTGAGGCCCGGATGCGAGAGGTCGGCGTCTTCCTGGAGGTCTTCGCGGCGCCACCGCACATGGTCGTACTGGGCGCCGTCGACTTCACCGCCGCCCTCGTCAAGGTGGCCAAGGTGCTCGGTTACCGAGTGACGGTGTGCGACGCTCGGCCGGCGTTCGCCACCCGAACCCGGTTCCCGTTGGCAGACGAGATCGTGGCCGACCAGCCGGCTCGCTACCTTGCCTCGATCAGGGACGTCCTCGGGCCGCGGGACGCGGTCTGCGTGCTGACCCATGACACGAAATTCGACGTCCCGGCCATCACCGCCGCGCTCGCCACCAATGTCGGCTACCTGGGAGCGATGGGATCACGGCGCACCCACTCGGACCGGCTCGAACGGCTCCGCCGGTCGAACATCGACCAGTCGGAGCTCGACCGGGTGATGGCACCCATCGGGCTCGACATCGGGGCTCGGACCCCGGAGGAGACGGCGGTGGCGATCTGTGCCGAGATCATCGCCATGCGCACCGGGCGGCCGGCGCCGTCGCTGCGGGACCGCACCGGGCCGGTCCACCATCCGACGAGCTCGCCGCAACCGGCCGCACTCTGACCGGCGGCGCAGGGCAGCACCGATGAGGGGCGCTACAGTCGGCCCGCTGCCTCACGCAGGCCCGGCGGGCGTCGACGGCCCGATCACACAAGGAGACCGACATGGAGCTCCAGGACGAATTCAAGGTCGCCCTCGATATCGATGACGCATGGTCGGTCCTGACCGACCTTGAGCGGATCGCGCCCTGCATGCCAGGTGCCCAACTTCAGGAAGTGACCGACGACGAGTACCGGGGGATCGTCAAGGTGAAGGTTGGCCCCATCACGGCGTCGTACAAGGGCGTGGCGAGGTTCCTCGAGCAGGACCGCACGGCCCACCGCGCCGTGCTCCGGGCCGAGGGCCGGGACACGAGAGGCCAGGGCAACGCCAACGCCACCATTACGGCATCCCTGGTGCCGTACGAAGACGGAACGAGGGTGTCGGTGGCGACGGAGCTTCAAATTACCGGCAAGGTCGCGCAATTCGGTCGCAGCGTTCTGGCCGACATATCAAGCAAGGTGATGAGCCAATTCGTCGACAACCTCGAGCGCACGGTGCTGGAGGCCGCACCCGCTCCTGGACCGGTGCCCGAGCCGAGGCCGACCGTCGAACCGCCTCCGCCGGCCACCGACGGGCCGGTGGCAGCGGTCGAGGCCCCCGCCATGTCGACCGGTGGGGCGGCCGGGCCTGCGTCGGCCGGTGGGACGGCGAAGCCGAACGGTGACCACACCCCGCCAGCGGACCGGGTGACAGCAAAGGGTACGCGAGCGCCGCGGCAGATCGATCAGCGCGCTGCCGAACCGGTGAACCTCCTCGAGGTGGCCGGCGCTCCATTGCTCCGCCGGATGTTGCCGTTGGCCGCCGGCACCCTTCTGGCATTGGCCGTCGCCGCAGCCATCCGTAGAAGGTTGCACCAGAGATATTGAGGGATCACCCAAACGGGGTGCGGGGCGGGAAGCCCCCGTCTTTCGCCGTGGGGAGGCAGAGCCCGGCTCGGCCCGTAGGGCCGAAGATGACCCGGGTCACGCGTTGCGCTGGTTGGCCACGTACTGCTTGATGACCTGAAGTGGAGCGCCCCCGACCATGGCCACGAAGTAGGAGCTGGTCGTAGGAGCTGGTCCACAAGGTGGGCAGGCGGCTCCTGAGGGAGGGGAGCTCCTGGCGCAGTAGTCGGGAGGACCGGCCCTTCATGAGCTTGACCAGGCGATGAACGCCGAATTGTGGGTCGATCCCGACCAGAAGGTGCACGTGGTCGGGCATGGTCGCCATCTCGATGAGCAGGGCGCCGCGCTCCGCGCACACGTCGAGGGCCATCTTTCGCCTCGCTCCCGCCGGAGCCGGAGCGGGAGCGGGAGCCGGAGCCCTGACCAGTCAGACGAGCAAGCGGATCGCCGCGATCACCCCGATGACGACGATGAGAGCCCGCAGCACCTGCGGGGACAGCCGGCGCCCCACCCGGGCGCCGACGACGCCACCAACCAGGGTCCCGGCGCACAGCACGCCGGCCACCGGCCACGAGACCGGCGCCACCACGGCGAACACGCACGCCGCCGCCAAGTTGCCCGCCAGCGCCAGGGCGTTCTTCAGGGCGTTGAGGCGCTGCGTCGTCTCCTGCAGGGCAATGCCCAACATCGACATCAGGATCACCCCCTGGGCCGCCCCGAAGTACCCGCCGTAGGTGCCCACCAGGAAGGTCCCGAGCCGCAGCAGCCACCCGCCGTTTCCCGTGCGCTCCGCGCCGCGCCCGGCGATCGCCTTGCGCACCAGGGGCTGGAGGAGCACCAGCGCACACGCCCCCAAGATGAGCACCGGGACCGCGTCCTTGAACACGGACGGCGGCAGCTCGAGCAGCAGCGCCGCGCCGACCAGACCGCCGGCGAGCGCCGGTAGCGCCAGGGAAAGCACCCGGTGCTCCTGTGTCGCCAGCTCCCGCCGGTAGCCGGCCACCCCGCTGCACCCGCCGGGCACCAGGCCAACGGTATTGGACACGTTGGCCACCACCGGCGGGTAGCCGAGGCCGAGGAGGACGGGGAAGGTGATCAGCGTCCCTGATCCCACCACGGTGTTGATGGTCCCGGCGGCGATCCCGGCTCCTACCGCCGCCAGGGCGTGGAGCAGCGTCACGGTCGGGAGCCGGCGCGCCGGGTGCTGGAGCCATGGGCCTCCTGGTGCCGGCGCCCGTCGGCCAGGGCGGCGACCCGGGCCTCATCGCCGTCAACGAAGAGGAGGTCGTCCCCCTCGGCCACCTCGATCGGGCCAATGCCGACCACCGCCGGCACGCGCAGGGACCGGGCCACCTCCACGAGATGGGCGGCCCCGCTTCCCCTCTCGGCCACCAGGCCGGAGGCGACCCACAGGGACGGGGCCAGCTGCGGGCTCGGCCGGCGGAGCACCACGATGTCGCCCGGCACCACGCGGCGCAGGTCCCGGCTGGCCGACAGCCGGCGGGCCGGGCCCGCCGCCCGGCCGGGCGACACGCCGTCGCCGACCATCGCCCGCCCATGGACGGCGATGACCTGCTGGAGGAGCGCCTGCCAGCGCAGGTTGCGGTGACGGTGCCGGTGCCAATCGCCGGGGACCGGATCGGCCAGCAGCCGGCGGACCGCCTCGACGGAAAGACACCACACCTGCTCGAGGTGGGCCAGGACCCCCGCCTCTACCAGGGAGCGGCCGGCCGAGCCGAAGCCGGCGAGCACCGCCCCGGCGGTGGCCCGATCGACGGGCCGCACACCGGCTAGGGCGCCGAGGTCGCCCCGCTCCACCCGGGCGAGGTGCTCGGCCGCGGCCTCGGCCGCCCCATCCCGGCCGGTGCCCATGGCCTCGGCCACCAGCGCCGACGCCATGCCGACCGCGGCGTCGAACCCAGTCCCATCCCCCAAGGAGGCGGTCGGCTCACCGACGGGGTCCCCGAGAGACAGCAACCAGGGCAGGACGAGCTCGTCCCCCAACGGGCCGCCGTAGCGGGCGATGGCCCGGGCGATGGTGACGGCCCCGGGCAGCAGGGCCGCCCCCTCGCCGACCTCGCCAACCTCACCGGCGGTGCCGGTGACGCCCCGACCCCCTCCGGGGCCCACGGGGGGGGCCGCTGCCTCGTCGTGGGGGGCCGGGACGGCGACCGGGCAGGCCCGGAGCAGGGCCGGACGAGCCTGGAGCAGGAGGGGCCGGTCGTCCACCATCGCCCATTCGATGGCCGCCGGCGCACCGTCGAGGGCGGCGGACGCCAGGTCGGCCACGGCCCGGAACCAGCCGGCAGGGAAGGGGCGATCGAGCGCCCGGCCGCGCCCAGGCGGCCCCTCGCCCACTGCCGGTCCGGTCACGTCGTCGCCCCGGACAGTGGCCTGCCAGCCCTCCACCCACCCCGCCAGGAGCGGAGCGGGAGAGCCCCACACGGCCATGATCTCAACGCCGGTCGGCGTAAAGGTGGCGGTGCCGGCGGCCTGGGGCTCGACCATCGGCTGCACCAGGACGGCAGGGCACGCCTCGGGCGGCCCGATCCCCGTCCGCTCACAGATCTCGAGGACCGAGGGGGTCACCGTGGACGCCCAGCACCCGGCGACGGCGGTGGTCAGCTGGTCCGGACGGAGATCGAGAAAGGAGGAAAACGCCCCCGACCACACCGCGTCGTCCTCGACGATCGAGCTCGAGCGGGCCACGAGCGACGTCCCGACGGTGCGGGCCCGCTCGATCGCCGGGGTCAGGTCGACCTCCCCGGCGACGCGCTCCATCAGGGCCAACGAGACCGCGTGGGGACCGCGCTCGGCCACCTGGGGCAGCAGCTCGGCCACCAGCGCCCGACCCGGCCCGGGGAGGACGGCGAAGCCGGGGAGGACGGGAAGGCGCCGGCGACGGGCGTCGGCGAGGCGGCCCGCCTTGGCGCCGACCCGTTCGGCCACCGCCGCCGCCTCGTCGAGGCCGATCAGCTCGACGGCCACCAGCTCAGGACGGGGGCCGGACCGGGTAGTCGACCGGCTGGCCCCGCATGACTTTCACGATCTGGGTCGCCGCCTTCTGCTGCGACTCCTTCGTCGCCGCCTCCGAGTAGAAGGCGCTGTGGGGCGTGGTGATCAGGTTGGGCACGCCATCGAGGACGGCGGCGTCGGGCGGCTCGCTCTCGAACACGTCCAGGCCGGCCCCGGCCAGGTGACCGTTCCGCAGGGCGTCGACCAGGTCCGCCAACCTGACCAGGGGCCCCCGAGAACAGTTGACCAGAACGGCGCCCGGCCTCATGGCGGCCAGCTGCTCGGCACCGATCAGCCCCCGAGTCTCGTCGGTGAGCGGGGCGTGCAGCGACACGGCGTCGCTCCGGCGGAGCAGCTCCGCCAGATCGACCAGTTCGTCGTCGTCGGGGGGCGAGGCAAGGTACGGATCGTGGACCAGGATGTGCATGCCCAGCGTCCGGGCGCTCCTGGCCACGTGCCGGGCGATGCGGCCGTAGCCGACGAGGCCGAGCGTGATCTCCGACGGACGCAGCATCGGGCGCAGGCTGCCGACTCCCCACCCCCCGGCGAGTACCTCGGCGTGGCCGGCCGGCAGCTTGCGCAGCAGGGCGAGCACCATAGCCAGGGTGTGGGCCCCCACTTCCTCGACGCAGTAATCGGGGACGTTGGTGACGACGATGCCCCGTTGGGCCGCCGCCGCCAAGTCCACGTTGTCGACGCCGATGCCGTAACGGGCGATTATGCGACACCGCTCGAGCCGGGCGATGTCGTCACCCGACAGGGAGAAGAAGGTGGTGAGGACGGCGTCGGCGCCGGTGGCGGCCGCCACCACGGCCTCCCGGTCGCCGCTCGCCACCTCCAGCGTCCCGCCGGCCTCGGCGAAGATCTCCCGCTCGACCTCGGTGCCCGGGAACACCTGGTCGGTGAGCACCACCTTGAACTGGTCCATCACGTTCCTCCTGTCACGGCTCGAACACCACCTTGAGGCGCCCCGGGGCTTCGTACCACCCGGCCAGGACGGCGGGGGCGCCGGTGATGGGCAGGCGCTCGGTGAGGAGCGGGGCGCCCCGAACCGCGCCCGACGCCACCACGGCGATGGCGTCGTCGTAGTCCCGGCCGACGGCGGCCCGGGGGTTCACCAGGTGCAGCTCCTTGCGGTACAGGTCGTAAAAGGGCAACGGGCAGCCGACACCGACCACCGTTCCGAAGACCACCACCGTGGCGCCGAAGCCGGCCAGTTCGACGGCCAGCGACACGGTGTCGGCGGTCCCGGCCGCCTCAACCACGACGCCGGCGCCCTCCCCACCGGTCAGCTCCGCCACCAGGGACGGCGCATCGGGTGGCGCGCAGGTGGCGGTGGCGCCGAGCGAGTCGGCCAGCGCCCGCTTGGCTGCCGACCGGCCTACGCCGATCACCGTCCGCGCCCCGCGCGCCCGGAGCAGCTGCACGTGCAGGAGGCCCGACACCCCGAGCCCGACGACCACGGCGTGGTCGGCGGGGAACACGCCCACCTGGCGCTGGGCGTGCACGCACGTGCCCAGCACCTGCAGGAGCGCGGCGTCGTCGTCGTGCACCGGCTCGGGCACCACGTGGAGGCGGTCGGCCGGGACCGCCACCACCTCGGCCAGCCCGCCGTCCACGTCCCGGCCCATCAGCCCCCCGGAGGGGCACAGGTGGACGAGGCCGCGCCGGCAGGTGGCGCACCGCCCGCAGGACAGGCTGGGATCGACCAACACCCGGGTCCCCGCAGCCGGGGCACCGGGGGCCGTGCCGCCGGCGACCCGGCCGATCAGCTCGTGCCCGATCACCAGGGGGAGGGCCGCCGGCATCGAGCCGTCGACGACCTTGCGGTCGGTGCCACACACGCCGGCCTGCTCGACGCGCACCTCGACGAGGTCGCCACCGGCACCGGCTCGGGGAGCCGGCAGGTCGCGGACCACGAGGTGACCGGGCGCTTCGAGGACGGCGGCGCGCACAGGGGCGGGGCGGTTGCCGGGGTCGACGCCCGGGCGGCTCAGCGGCCGCCGTCGAGGCCGAACAGCCGGGCAGGATTGGCGTCGGCCACCGCCTTCGCCGTCCCGGCGTCGAGGGCCTCGGCGAGGGCCTCCATGGGGCGGTCGGTCGACATGTCGTAGGGCATGTCGGTCCCCAGCACCACCCGGTCGGCCCCCACCCGCTCCACCAGGTAGCGCAGGGCGGCGGCGTCATGGGTGATGGTGTCGAAGTACAGCTGGCCGAAGGCGTCCCAGACGTCGTCGGCCGAGATGGCGATCTCCGGCCGCACCGTGCAGGCGTGGGCCAGCCGGCCGGCCTGGTAGGGCACGTAGCCGCCACCGTGCAGCAGGATCAGGCGGACGTTGCGGTGGCGGGCCAGCACCCCGGCACAGATCATCCGCTCGACCATGACGGTGGTCTCGAGGGGGTTCCCGATGACGTTCTGCAGGTAGTAGGCATCCAGGGCGGCGTGGGGCTCGTTCCAGGCGGGGTGGATGAGGACGGGAAGGCCCAGGTGTGTGGCCGCCGCCCAGAACACCTCGAACTCGGGACCGTCGAGGCGGCGGCCGGCGACCGAGGTCCCGATGGCGGCACCCACGGCGCCGTCTCGGACGGCACCCCGGTAGGCGGCGGCAGCGGCATCGGGGTTCTGCATGGGCAGGTTGGCCAGCCAGTGCAGGCGATCGGCGCCGCGCTCGCAGAAGCGCGCCAGGCCCTCGTTGTTGGCCTGGCACAGCTTGTCGACGGCGGCGTCGTCGACCTCGTAGAAGAACAGGGTCGGCGGGGGCGAGCACACCGCCGCCGTTACGTCGCGCTCGTCCATGTAGGCCAGCTTCGCCGCCGGGTCGTGGAAGGACTCGTCGATCAGGAACGGCACGTGGTGGGCGCCCCTCCAGACGGCGTCGTCGCCGATGGTGACGCCGTAGGAGGGCTCCGACCGCAGCAGGTCAAGCACCTCGGTGGGCATGACGTGATTGTGGACGTCGACGCTCATCGGTCGCACTCCTCTCGAGCTGGCCCCGGCCAGCGGTCCGTTGGTCGAACGGCCGGGCGGTCCCCTACCCGCCGTGGCCCTGCGGTGGCGGCGTGGCGCACCACGATGTCGCCAGCCGTCCTGCCAATCATGATGCTAGCCCAATCATATGCGGGCAACGGGCGGGTCGGCGGTCGGCGCCCCCAGGCGGTCGGCGCACCAGTCGGCGATGACCACGGTGGCGGCGGTGAGCCGGTCGTTCTGGCAGTGGGTGGCACCGCCGGTCCGCTCGTCGAAGACGCGCAGCTCCTTGTCGGCCGATCCGACGGCGGCAAGCAACGCCTCGGCGTCGGCCAGGGGGACCTGTTCGTCGCGGGCACCATGGAGGAGCAGGTAGGGGCAGCGCATGGCCTGCACCACCCCGTCCAGCCGGTAGGCGGCGAGGCGGTCGAGCGCCTCGGCGAACGTGTCGCACCCGAGCACCCAGCAGATGTGGTCGCCGGCCACCGACATGGCGCCCGAGAAGGCCTCGGCGATGCGCCGCTCCCACGTGGCTCGGTAGTCCCAGATGGCGCCCCAGCACACGCAGGCGGCGAACCGGGGCTCCTTCGAGGCGCAGCGGGCGGCGTAGTAGCCGCCGAGGCTGATGCCCATGACGCCGACCCGCCCCGCGTCCACCTCCGGCCGCCCCTCCAGGTAGTCGATCGCCGCCCTGCCCGCCGTCTCATAGTCGGGACGCAGCGGCAGGCCGCGGAATCGGATGGACTCGCCGTTGCCCGGGCCGTCGACCACCAGGCAGCCGACGCCGCGACGCACGAGCTCGGTGACCCCCCGCACGAACTGGAGCTCCTTGGTGATGTCGAGGCCATCGAAGAAGACCACGCACGGCACGGGACCTTCGGGCGCGGGGGGCAGGGTCAGGTAGGCGGGGAGGCTCGTGCCCTCGAAAGGCACCTCCACCCGCTCGACCGCCGGCCCATCGACCAGGCCGGCGAAGCGCCCGAAGCACTCGATCCCCCTGCGGGCGGCGTCGAGGGCTGCGGCGTCCTTGGGCAGCCGGAACCGCTCACCGACGTGGTAGTAGCTGGCGGCCCGCAGGTACGCCCGCGCCGCGGTCAGCGAACGGCCGGCCGCCGCGTCGGCACCGGCGCCCGCTCGCAGGCGATCGGCCATGGCCACCCATTCCTCGAACCACGCCTCGTCGTCACCGACGCGGTCGAGCAGGTTGCGCCCGACGGCGTCCACCTCCCCCAGCTCGGCGCCACCGTACGGCGCCGAGCCCAGCGCCAGGGCGAGCCCCGCCGACCAGCGGTACTGGCCGGGGAAGTACATGAACCACCGGTCGAACGGGCTCAGGTCGGCACCCGTTCCGTGGACGGCCGGACGCAGCCCACGGCGCCCGTCGGTTCGCCCGCCTCCGGCTCGCTCATTCGGCCGCCTCCAGCTTGTCGAGCAGGCGCCGGGCCACGAGGGGACGGCCGGCGACGGTCATCCCCGACAAGCGCACGGGGACCAGCTCGGCCGACAGGCCGACGGCGTTCCAGGTGCTCGTGACCATCGCCCTCCCTTCCCAGCCGGACGGCTCACCCGCCGGGCGCGGCACGAGGACGACGCCGCCCGGGCCTGCCGGACGACGGCGCCCCCGGCGCCCTGCGCTGGATCCCCTACGGGCTCGGCGGTCCCGCCGACTCCTTGGCGAATATTGTCGTCCACTGGGACTTGCTGATGTGCAGGCCCCACGGCGGGACGGCGGTGTAGGTCTTGACGGGCACGTTGCGCAGTGTGCCCTTCACCTTCTTCACCTTGCAGATGTAGGCGTTCTGGGTGGGCGACCACGTTGAGTGGTTGATCGTCACCGGACCGCGCGACGCCTTGATGTGCACGCTGCGCATGGCGTTGCTGAGCTTCTTGCCTGTTGTGGCCTTGCCGTCCGTCTTCTTGAGGGCGTTCACCAGGATCTCGCCCTTCACGTAGCCGGCGTCGGCGTAGTAGCCGGGCCATGTGCCGTAGTCCTTGTGGAAGGCGTCGGCGAACTTCTGGTTCACCGTTGTGCTCTTCCCATCACAATACTGGGCGTCGGTGTAGGTCCCGAGGGCCGCTGTCGCCTTCTCGCTGGGCACCGCCGACTGTGTCGTGAGCTGGGTGATGCCGAGCAGGGGGATCTTCCCCTTCAGGCCGAAGGACTGGTAGTCGTTCACGAACGTCACCGCCTGGGCGCCCGACAACTCGACCCACACGCCGTTCGTTGTGGAGGGGATCTGCGAGATGTAGGAGGACAGGTCAGTGGCGTTGGACGGGATGAAGATCTGCTTCTGGATCGTGCCGCCCAGGTTGGTGAAGGCGGCGTCGAAACCACCGACCGTCTGCCAGCCGAAGGAGAAGTTCCCGCCGATCACCGTGGCGTGACGCCAGTGCTGTGTCTTGTAGGCCCAGGTGGCCCCGGCCGAGGACACCCCGTAGCCATCCCATCCCGAGGTGAGCCCGAGCCCCTTGGTCTTGTACGTGTCCATCTGCTGGGGGCTCGCCAGGTACAGGTCGTCCTCGGGGATGCCCTTGCCGATGACGTAGGGCGACACGGCGGCGATGGTGCTCGACACGAGAGGCCCCTCCATCACCTGGACATGGGTGGCGGTGACCAGCTTCGTCGCCTGGGAGAGGCCGTTCGCCGGTGTGCCGCCCGAGTCGACGTAGTGCACTGTGATCGAGTGGCCGTCGACCTTGGACCCGAACTGCTTGAGGGCCAGCTTGAAGCCCTCCTCCTCAAGCTTCGCGTTGGCGGCGAAGTTTCCCGACAACGGCAGCACGTAGCCAACCTCGACCGGCGACCCGCCC
>JBOGGE010000007.1:0-7884 GCA_050743865.1 Acidimicrobiales bacterium | reverse complement strand
CAGCCGGTCGTCGGAGGCGGTGGGGTCGGCGAGCCGCAAGTTGTCGGCGAGCGAGCCGGTCAGGAGGTGGGGGCGCTGGGGGACCCAGGTGACCTGCCGGCGCCAATCGGCCGGGTCCATCGACCACGCGTCGACGCCGCCGGCGCGCAGCGTGCCGCGGTCGGGGCGCACGAAGCGCAGGACCAGGGCCAGGACCGTCGACTTTCCCGCACCCGAGGGGCCGACCAGCGCCACGTGCTCCCCGGGGTGGAGGTACAGGTCCAGCCGGTCAAGGGCCGGGACGGCCCGGCCCGGGTAGGTGAGCGTGACCCCGTCGAGGGCGAGCGGCGCGACGGAGAGGTCGGGAGCGGTCGCCGTGGCCGGCACCGCCGCCGGCACCGTCCCCCTGGCCGCCGCCGGCACCGTCCCTGCCGCCGCCGGCACCGGCTCGTCGAGGAGGTCGAGGATCCGTTCGGCCGCCGCCTGCCCCTCGGCGCTGGCGTGGTACTCGCTGCCCGCCCGCCGCAGCGGCAGGAAGACCTCGGGCGAGACGAGGAGCACGGCCAGCGCGGTGAACAGCGACACCTCCCCTCCCAGGAGCCGCAGCCCCAGCACCATGGCCACCAGGCCCGTGCCCACGCCGGCCAGGAACTCAAGGGCGAGGGCGGACAGGAAGGCGACCCGCAGCGTCCCCATCGTCGTGTGGCGCAGGCCCTCGGTGGCCTCGGCCACCTGGCGCCGGCCGTGCGACTCCTGCCCGAAGGCGCGCAGCGTGGGCAGTCCCCGCACCAGCTCGAGGAAACGGGCCGACAGCGACGACAGCCGGCGCCACTGCTGGCGGGTGCGGGTGGCGGACTCCCGGCCGAAGAGGACCATCGCCACCGGGACCAGGGCGGCCAGCCCGGCCAGCAGCAGGGCCGATGGCCAGTCCTCCCACGCCACCCAGGCCAGGATGCCCACCGGGGCCAGCCCGGCCACCACCGCCTGGGGCAGGTAGCGCCCGAAGTAGACGTCGAGGGCGGCGGTCCCCCGGGTGGCGGCCAGCGACAGCTCGCCGGCCCGCTCCCCGGCCAGCCAGGTCGGTCCCAACGACAGGGCGTGGCGGAGCATCTGGCGGCGCAGCGACGAGGTGACGGTGGCCGACGTGCGGTGGGCGGCAGCCTCGCCGGCCCACGTGCAGGCGGCCCGCACGGCGAAGGCCACGGCCAGGCCGGCCAGCTCGGGCCCGACCGCCGGCAGGGGGACCCGGTGCAGCACGGCCCGTTCGATGATCGTGGCCAGGAGGACGGCCTGGGCGACCACGCTGGCCGTGGCGAGCAGGCCCACGGCGACGGCCATCGCCAGGAAGGTCCGGGTGGCCGACACCCGCGAGGCCAGCCGTCGGTCGATCAGGCCACCGGAGCGCCGCACGGCGGCGGGGGTGGACATCGGGGCAACGCTACCCACCACCGGACCCGGCCCACGAGTCGGCACGCGCCGGCCACCGGCCCCGGGCAAGTCCAGCACGCTCGCCGCGGACGGGACCGGACGCCGAAGAGCAGGCTCGACGACTGGTCTGCGGCGGGCGGTGGAGAGCAGTATCTCTGCGTAGACGACCTGCCGTCCGATCCCCTGACCGGCCAACGGCCCCTGGCCGTCTCGTTCCCCGGCGACCTCCCCGGGCCCCGGGCGGGCTCCGCCGGTCTGGGCGTCCCCTCGCCCGCCGGAGGATGGTCCCGGCGCCAGGTGACGGTCGGGGCCGCCATCCTCGCCGTGATCGCGGTGGCTGGCATCACCTACGCCAAGTGGTGGCCCTACGGCCACAAGGTGGTGAAGGTGCTGAGCGCCCACGCCTACCCCGGCACGTCGATCTTCGCCTCCGCCGGCTCGCCCGGTGCGGCCCCGACGTGGCACGCCACCTGGAGCTTCGTCGCCTCCTACGGCAACGACGTCTGGGTGGCCCTGATCGTCGCCATCCTGGTCGGCGCCGGCGTGGAGACCCTCCTGCCCGAGACCACCATCGGGCTGCTCCGCCGGCCGGGTCGGGCCCGCTCGTCGCTCTTCGGCGGCCTGCTGTCGCTCCCGTGCCTGATGTGCACGTGCTGCACGGCTCCGGTGACCCGCTCGATGCGCCGGGCGGGAGTGCCCGTGTCGGCCGCCCTTTCGTACTGGCTCGGCAACCCGCTGCTCAACCCGGTCGTGCTCCTCTTCCTGGCCCTGGTGCTGCCCTGGCAGTACGCCGCCGCCCGCCTGGTCCTGGGGGCGGTGCTGGTGTTCGCCGTGGCGCCGGTCGTCGCCCGCCTCGCCCCTCACGGGGCCGGTCTGGAGCCGCCGCCGGCCGAGGCGCCGGTGCCGCTGTCGATCCGGACGACGCCGGTCCGCTACCTGCGGGCCGTCGGCCGCCTGGTGCTCCTGCTGGTGCCCGAGTACTTCGTGGTGGTGGTGGCCGTCGGCGCCTTCCGGGGCTGGCTCTTCCCCCTCGGTCACGGCGCCGAGAGCTGGGGGGTGCTGGCCGGCCTGGTCGCCGCCACCGCCGGCACCCTGCTGGTGATCCCCACCGCCGCCGAGATACCGATCATCGTCGGGCTGATCGCCATAGGTTTCTCACCGCTGGTGACCGGGGCGCTCCTGATCTCGCTGCCGGCGCTCAGCCTGCCGTCGATGGTGATGGTGGGCCGGGCCCTCTCGGCCCGGGTGACCGCCGCCACCTGCCTGGCCGTCATGGCCTGCTCCCTGGCGGCCGGCGGGCTGCTCGTGTCCCTCGGGGCCTGAGGCTCCCGACGGGCCACCCATGACCCGGCCGGCGGGCGCCCGTCCACCGACGTCGGGGAGGATGTCGAGGTGGTCCTGGGCCAGGCGCAGCTCGGTGGGCATGGAGGCGATGAGCCAGCTCCAGTGCTCCGCTCGGGCCGGCGTGCGCACTGTGGGCGAGGTGATCATGCGAACCCGCGTAGCCACCCAGCGAAGAACGGGTCCGACACCACCCACTTCCCGTTGCGTTCGATGGCGAGCTCGTCGTCGCCCAGTGCCTTCATCGCCTTGCGCGCCGAGGCCCCCGTGGCGAGCCCGACGGCGGCGGCGAAGGCTGCCGACGTCGGCGAGCTGGTTCCCCCCGACTTGGCCAATTCCACGAGGACCCGGCGTTGGCCGGGAGCCCGGCTCTGATATCGGTCGCTGTAGATCGGGACTTCGTGATCGATCCCATTGAGAAACCCCTCACGAACCGCCCGGACATCGATGACGTCCCCTGCGGCGTCGAACGTCTCGTAGGCGAGGTGCTGAACGTCATTGGGGACCGGCCCGGCCGTGTCCACGATGAGCTCTGCGGCCTCCTCGGTCATTGCCTTCTGGCCCACCGCGGCCCGTGCCCGGAGGAAAGTCATCACCTCCGCCCGCGGAAGTTCGCCCAAGCCGATCCTCTGCGCCATCCCGTACAACGGCGCCTTCTCGTCGAGCACGAGTCGCTCCATCATGTGCCTGCTCGATCCGGCCATGACCAAGCTCACCCCAGGGTGCTCGTCGCTCAGTCCCTTGAGCAGGTTCGGCAGGTGCTCTCCGTGCTGGATGATGGCTTGGAACTCGTCGAGCACCAACGCTGCCGGCCGAGCGCGTCCCACCTCCTCCAATAGCTCGTAGACGTCGGCGATGATCTGATCGGCGTCGCTGGGAACGAGCCGGGGACCGAAGTCAAAGCGAGGAAGCCCCTTTTCGTCGAGCGTGACCGAAGGCCTTACCCGAAGCCGGCGGAGGAACTCCGGCATTGCCTGACGCATCCGTGCCCAGCGAGCTCCGGGCACGTGGAACAGCTGAGAGGTCATCACGCCGGCCAGCGCCGAGAGGTCCTTGCACCGCAACAGGTCGACATGGACGATCGCCAGCTTGGCCGGGGTGAGGTTCTGCTCGACCTGAGCCAGAAGGGAGCTCTTCCCGTAGCGACGGGGCGAGACGAGGACGACGTTCACGTGGCTGCGAATTCGAGACTCCACGGCGGCCACTTCCTGGGAACGGCCGACGAACTGGTCTCCCATCACCGGCGAGCCGTAGTGGAACGGGTTCGTGGAGGGAGGGTTCTTGCGGGCCACGAGACCAGTATACCCATCCCGAGTATGCTTACTGGCATACTGCCGATACGGATAATCCGTGTGAGAGCGACCGGTCAAAGCGGCGGCGCAGCCACGTCCGTTCTCCGCACCTGCGGAGCACCCGAACGACGGACGGCCTCGGCGATGATCTCGCTGGCGGCGTACCACCAGGTCGGACGCCCCGTCGTCCCGGCCACAAGCGTCGCCGAGACGACGGGATGCTCCGGCGGCGTCTCCGTGACCGACCGAGCGGTCGCTCAGAGCACAGCCGCTGGATCACTTCGTCCGAGTGGGCGGCCGTTGGCGTCGGGACGCCATCTTCGGTTGCGAGATCCGGGCTGAACTGGCGCGCCGATCTGGGGCGCGGCCGACGGCACCATGAGCCATCTGTGGGGCACGAGGTGATCACCGCGGAGTGAAATCCGCAGGTCCGGGTTGTTGACGGTGAGCCGGCCTGTAGGCGGGGTTCTGCCAGCGGGGTTTCAAGAAGGTACTGTCGGTAGCCATAGGTCGCTGACCTGGGCAATTGACAGGGCGTATCACCTTGTGCCCTGTTCGTTTGGTGCAGAATTGTGACCCAACATAGGACCAAGAATCGCGGCGACGGTCAGCCGGTCCAACCGCTGGGAAGGCGCCGGTGCACTCTGCACCTCATGTGGAGCTGCGGAGGCCCAGGATGTGGCAGTCCCGTGTGAGAGCCTCGCCGGCACGCTTGAGCGGTACCAGGTCGCCGTTCGTCTCGGCAAGCGACGTGGCCTGGACGAATGCCGCGCCATCGACCGCGACCTCGCCATACGCAGGCTTCGGCGCGGTCTCCATGGCGCTCACGTCCGTCCAGTGGAGGGGAGGGTCGGCGGCGAGGGTCGCGGCCACTGTGGGGGCGATCTCTGTCGGCTCGCCGAGGAGGGTCTCGTTCCAAGCCACGAGGTTGGTGCAGCCCTTCGTGACGACGCCAGGAACGGTGGTCGGAGGAGTGGTGGCCGCTGACGCGGACCGGGCGGCCGGCGCAGACCCAGCTACGGCAGTTGGCGGGTTGTGACCCCGGATCAGGTCACCGACCAGGACCGCGACGGCGATGAGCACCAGAACGCCCAGGATTCTCACGGTCCAGCGGAGGCCGGTTGGGCCTCGATCGCCACCCCGACCGCTGGTGTCGTTTGAGTCATCGGTGACGACCGGCTTGGAACGCAGGATGAGCCCGGCAACGATCGCCAACGCTCCTCCGACAATGGCTACCCACACCCCAAAGCCCGTAGAGGCAGCGACGATGCCCGCCGTCGACGTGTTGAGCTTGCCGGCGGTCGAATGGAGCGCAGGCAAGCGGTTGAGACAGACGAGCACGGCGACGATGCCGGGCGCGATCGTCGAGCTCTGAATCCATCGCGGCATAGAGCTGCTCGTCAGCCGCACGACGCCGATCAGAGCCACCACCACGCCGAGGAGGAGCAGTACGAGACCGTCCGCGCTGAACGACGCGTCTTTGCCCAGTTGAAATGCGTTGCGGGTGATGAGCCCCACGACCGACAACCAAGGGAGAAATGGGCTCCTCGCTGTTTGGTGTGGGTGGGCATCCACCGAACAGACGTTCGCAGACCACCCCTTCCTTTACTGCGAGCACCCAGCCCGGCGCAGCGGATCGGACGCACTCAGGACCGCCTGGCGGCGGCCCGTCTCCATCATCGAGCCCATGACAGTCCTGGTCACGCTGCCGTCAAGGCCATGCCCTCCGGGTGGCCTTCGGCCAGCCTTGACTGCAGCTCGGTGACGTTGATGTCCTGAATGTGCACAAGCGATCGTGCCGTCTGACCACGCGGATCGGGAACCCCCACTTGGCCCGGACCTCCCTAAACCCACACCAAACAGCGAGGAGCCGAGAAATGCCCCGATGACCACGAGTGCGCCGCTCGCGATGGCGAGGAAGCCACCCGCCGGCAGCGTGGTCGATGGGACGGCCGGCGGCGGCCGTCGATAGATGGAGGGCACTTCGGCCTCCGCAGCCCGGACTGCGAGCTCTTCGGTGGAGTACCAGGCACCGTCGGCACCTCTCCACTGGCGTTCTCCATCAGAAGTCACCCGGTAGCCGTTACCGGTCATCGTGCGCTTCCTTCCGTCGGGCGCGCAGCCCGTTGCAAGTGCGTCGCTGCGGCGCGATTATCCCACCAGACCCTTCCACGACGGAACGGCTGAGTAAGGGGGACGGTCATGGACGACCGGCGGATGCGGGAGAGCACGCGTCATCTCATCGCCCAGTTGCGCGATGGACTCGATCTCCTGGAGGAGGACCCCTCGGCCGGCCGGGTGATGTTCAGGGAGTACGCCGAACTCTGGCGAGGGATGCAGGTCCAGCGTCCATCGACCGCTGCCCAGGTGGAGATGAACTTCCGCTGGCATATCTACCCGACGTTCGGGCAGCGGTCCCTGGGCGGGATCAGGACGTCGGAGGTTCAGGCGTGGGTGAAGGGCCGTGCCGAGTCGCTGTCCCCGGCCACCGTCGAAGTCATCTACCGCTACGTCGTGGCCGTGCTCCGGGCCGCGGTCGCCGACCGCATCATCGCCACCAGCCCCTGCGTCGAGACGGACGCCAGTAACCGCACGGTGCCCCTACCCCAGGTCGTCCTCGACGCGCTGGCGGCCCACATGGCCACCTACGCCCCCGGGCCGGATGGGCTGGTGTTCGCTACCGAGGACGGTCAGCCGATCCGCCGTACCCGCTTCTCGGACGTCTGGCGGCCGGCGGTGAAGGCTGCCGGCGCACCCGCCGGGACCGGGTTCCATGTCCTGCGCCACTTCTACGCATTGCTCCTGATCCGCTACGGCGAGTCCGTGAAGGTCGTCCAGGCTCGTCTCGGCCACTCGTCGGCCGCCGAGACGCTGGACACCTACTCGCACCAATGGCCCGACAACGAGGACCGGACACGGGCCGCCGTCGACGAGGAGTTGGGACGTCATAGCCTCAATCAGCTACTGAGGGCTACCTCGTAGCACTCGATGTCGTCGCCGACCTCTTTGCGGCCCGTCAGCTGGAGGTCGTGGAACTGCACGGTGACGTTGTGGCTGGACATGTAGAGACTCATCGCCTCCGTCAGAGCCTCACGGATCTCGTCAATCGAATCCCCCGAGACGAAGAGTCCGGGCATCTCGGTGACGGTTGCCCACAGGCCACCGTCCTCTTCATGGACTCGGACGGTGTACCGGAGGTCCATCAGTTGTGACACGTCAACCACCTCCTTCGATCTGGGCGCAACCTGCCTGCCTCACGATTGTCGCCTTCAACCCCTTCCCGTAGTCCGCGCCCTTATGCGCGGGCAGGGTGATCGGCCGGCAACCTGGCTTGGTCATCTTGACAACGTGGGAGCCGCCTCGTTCCTTGGTCCACCCGAGGGACTCCAGCCACGTGATGGCCGTGGCCTGGGAGAGCAGCTTGGGCGAGTCAGTGCCGCGATTGCGTCCCCCCACCGGCAGCGGCCCCCTAAAGACGTGCTGGCCATGTCACATCGGATTGTGTCACACCGGGGGATGGGAGGGCGACCGCCCTGCCGGCTGCCGTCATCGGATGGCGAACGCCTGTTTTCCCAGTTCACGAGACACGATTGGATTCCCCCACGCTAGTGGTCGGCAAGTTCGCCCCGGCCCTTGCCACCGGCTGCGAGCCCTTGTGTCATCCTCGTGTCACGAGACGACTCCCCCGGCGAGTAAAGGCCCAGTTCAGCGGGCTGGTGACGGTGAGCCGGCCTGTAGGCGGGGTTCTGTCCAGCCTCTAGGAGGCCTGGGTGGCCATCCATCTACGCGGCCTACCTGGGGACTGCTCCCTCCGAGGAGGGAGCGGACGGGCCGCCCGTGTCCC
>JBOGGE010000006.1:0-23545 GCA_050743865.1 Acidimicrobiales bacterium | reverse complement strand
CCGACCTCCCCCGGGCCATGGCCGGCCTGTCCGCCGACCCCGAGGTGCGGGCGGTGGTGGTGGCGGCCCGGGGCCCGCACTTCTCGGTCGGTCTCGACCTGAAGGCCATGGCCGGGACGCTCGCCGGGGGCGGTACCGACCGTTCCACCCCGGGCGGCGGCACCGACCGTTCCAGGCCAGGCGGCGGCGCCGGGGGCTCGACCGCGGCCCGGGCCCGGGCCACCCGCCACTCGGTGCTGGGCATGCAGGCGGCGGTCACGTCGGTGGCGGCCTGCCCCAAGCCGGTGATCGCCGCCGTCCACGGCTACTGCATCGGGGGCGGCGTCGACCTGGTCACGGCGTGCGACATCCGGCTGGCCGCCGCCGACGCCGTCTTCTCGGTCCGCGAGGCCCGGATGGCCATAGTGGCCGACCTGGGCGTCCTCCAGCGCCTGCCCCGCATCGTCGGGGCGGGCCACGTCGCCGAGCTGGCTTTCACCGGCAAGGACGTCGGTGCGGCCCGGGCCAGGGAGATCGGGCTGGTGAACGACGTCCTTCCCGACGCCGGCACCGCTCTCTCGGCCGCACGGGCCCTGGCCGCCGAGATCGCCGCCAACTCCCCCCTGGCCGTCCAGGGCACCAAGGCGGTCCTCCTGGCCGGCGAGGGCCGGACCGTGGCCGAGGGCCTCGACTACGTGGCCACCTGGAACGCCGGCATGCTGGCCTCGAACGACCTGGCCGAGGCGTTGGCCGCCTTCACGGAGAAACGGGCGCCCCGCTTCGAGGGGAGCTGAGAGGCACCCGGACCACCGGGTCAGTGCCGGCCGCCCCCGCCGGGGCCGGCCGCCGGGTCAGTGCCGGTGCCACCAGCGCCGGCGGTCGGACCGGGCCGCCCGCTTGGCGTCGGCCTCCCTGGCCTCGGCCAGGGCCGCCTGGGACACGGCGTTGACGATGTCCTCGGCGCTGTCGAGGAGGCCGGCCACCTGGTCGCCGCCGGCGGCCGGCTCGTCCTCGATCGGCGGCTCGACCAGGCTGCCGTGGATCCAGCCGGCGTCGGCCAGCCGGCGCTCGTAGGCCGGGCAGTCGGCCGGGCACCGCCAGGGAGCCTCAGGGGCCAGGTCGAGGACGCAGAAGCGGGCCACCTCGCCCGACGCGTAGGTGCGGCTCTGGAAGTTCTTGCACTGTTCGCGCATCGCCATCTCCCCCATCGTGCCACTGCCGGGCAGCGCCGTCAGCCGTTTCGTGGGGATGTCCCGCCGGCCTGGTCGCCCGCGCCGAGGCGGGGTCAGCCGACGGCGCCCTCCATCTGCAGCTCGATGAGGCGGCTCCACTCGACCGCGTACTCCATGGGCAGGGTCCGGGTCACCGGCTCGATGAAGCCGTTGACGATCATCCCCATGGCCTGGCTCTCCGACAGTCCCCGGCTCATCAGGTAGAAGAGCTGGTCGTCGCCGACCTTGGACACCGTGGCCTCGTGACCGATCCTGGCGTCCTGCTCCCCCACCTCCATGTAGGGCTTGGACTCGGACACCGACTCGTCGTCGAGCAGCAGGGCGTCGCAGCGCACGAAGGCCTTGGCCCGCCGGGCACCCTCGTCCACGTGGACCAGGCCCCGGTAGGTGGTGGCGCCGCCGTCCTTGGAGATCGACTTGGAGATGATGGTCGAGGTGGTCTCGGGCGCCACGTGGATCATCTTGGCCCCGGCGTCCTGGTGCTGGCCCGGCCCGGCGTAGGCCACCGACAGCACCTCGCCCGACGCCTTGGGCCCCATCAGGTAAACGGAGGGGTACTTCATGGTGAGCCGCGAGTTGTGCACGATGAACCCCTCGCTCACGAAGTTGCCGGTCCCCTCGACCTCGATGTCCCAGGTCGGCGCGTCCACCAGCGCCTCGGCGACCTCGACCGGCCGGATCTCGACGGCGGGAGGCAGGACGATCTGCGAGCGCCCCACGGTGCGGAACCAGGTGGTCGACGCGGGGATCTGTGCCTCGACCGCCAGCCGGAGCTCGTCGCTCACCAGCGCTGAAAGGCGGGGATCGGCGTCGAGATCGAGCCGGTGGCTGCCTCGGCACCGCGACCGGTAGCCCACGATCTCGCACGGCCCCTCCGCCCGGGCATCGGTGTGCAGGCGGCACGAGGTCCCGAGTGACGTCAGCACCCGGGACACGTCCTCCAGGAGCTGCCGGTTGGCCGACTTCAGCGAGAAGCCACGCCTACCGGCGGGGGCACACCCGTCCGAGTCCAGGTAGCCGGCCACGAACGAGAGGCGCTGATCCTCGGGCAGGTCGAGCACCCAGTCGGGGAGCCGCTTGTCGAGCGCGCCCGTGGTGAAGCCGTTGCGCTCGAAGAGGTCGGCCAGCTCCACGCTCGACCAGCGGACCGTGACCCCGTCGGCCCGCTCCCCGGGAGCAGTGCCCGGCAAGAGGTGGTGCATCACCCGGAGAAGCCGGGGACGGGCCCGGTCCAGGTCCGGAGTTGAGAACGTCACCCGGGCCCAGCGGGTGCCGCCGTTGGCCGCCGGCTCCCGCTCGATGGAACCGTCCCCGGTGAACAGCCCGAAAAGCCACATGAGGTCGTTGGTCGTCTCCTCGACCGGCGCCAGTCGCGCCGGGCGACGGCGGACGCCCTCGAAGCCGGCGGCGTACTGGTTGGCGCCGGCGAACACGGGCAGGGTGTCGCCGTCGCCCCGCTCCAGCTTCTGGGGCCGTCCGTAGTCGATCGAGGTGGCCGGCACGATGGCCGCACGGAGCGCGTCGGCCCGGACGTAGCCGAGCGAGTAACGGCCCAGCTTCCTCGGCCGATCGGCGTCGTAGTGGTAGGAGAAGAAGGGGTGGTTGCCGGTCACCCAGAGCGAACGCTGACCGGTCCGCACCTCGCGCACCGGCTGGTGGCCGGAGAACCGCTTGGCCGTCACCGTGCGGAAGCACAGCTCGCCGTTCTCCTCGTCGAAGGACAGCACCCGCTCGCCGGGCGAGACCTGCTCTATCGGCTTGGTGCCGCCCGGGGTGGTGAGCAGTGACCCCTGGGCCAGGCACCCGATGTTGCCGTCGATCCATTCGACGTGGGACTCGGCCTCCGCCCTGGCTCGCTTGGTCACCAGGTTGTACACGTTGTTCGACCAGTTCTGGATGGTGGTGTAGGTGATCCGGCTGCCCGGAAGGGCCACCAGCTCCACCACCGCCGAGTGGAGCGAGTCCGAGGTGTACACCGGGGCCGAGCACCCTTCCACGTAGTGCACCTGGGAGCCCTCGTCGGCGACGATGAGCGTCCGCTCGAACTGGCCCAGGTTCTCGGCGTTGATCCGGAAGTAGGCCTGGAGCGGCAGGTCCACCTTGACGCCCGGTGGGACGTAGATGAACGAGCCGCCCGACCACACCGCCGAGTTCAGGGCGGCGAACTTGTTGTCGTTGGGGGGGATGATCGTCCCGAACCACCGCCGCACGATGTCGGGGTACTCCCGGACCGCGGTGTCCATGTCGCAGAAGAGGACCCCCTGGGACTCGAGATCCTCCCGGTTGCGGTGGAAGACCACCTCGCTGTTGTGGACGACGAACCCCTCGGCCACGAAGTTGTGGTGGCCGGCAACCTCGATGTCGTAAACCGCTTCGACCCCCTGGCGCTCGATCCGCTCGATCCGAGCGAACCCGAGCATGTCGCTGGTGTGGGCACGAAAGACGGTGCCCTCGGCGGTTCGGTAGCCGGGGCTGCCGCCGATGCCGCAGAGCGAGAGAAGCTCCTTCACCCCTTCGCGCAACGCCTCGTTGGCACTGCAGTCCTTGGCGTCCTTCGACGTGGCGTGGTGGCGGACGTCGGCGCGGACGTCGGCCTCGGCGTCGGCGTCGGCGTCGGCGTCGGCGTCGCGCAAGCCGGCCAGGAAGGCGACCCGCTGGGAACGGGGAAGGCCGACCACCCAGTCGGGCACCCGCTTGGCCAACGAGGTGCCGCCCAGGCCATTGAGCTCGAGGAAGGCCGCCAGCGGCGCCGTCCCCCGGGCCGTGAGCCGGTAGCCGTCGGCGCTGAGCCCGAAGTCGAGCCCGAACAGCTCGGACGCCACCCTGCGCAGCTCCTCGATGAGCACCTCGTCGGTCCGGTCGACGGCGATCCCGGCGGCGACGTCGGCGCCGCGGTGGTCGAGGTAGCCATCGCCCAGGTAGTAGCCGAGGAACCAGCAGAGGTCGTCGCTGCTGACGGCGGGGAAGCCGGCGGCCCGGGGGTCGCCGGGCACCAGCATGGCGGCCGGCTCGCCGTACTCGGGGACGTCGGTCGCAATGGCCACCAGGTCGCCCTCCGCCAGGTCCTCAGCCGGGACCCACCGAGCGGCCAAGCGGGCCTTCTTGGCTCCCGGCCGGCGCCCGTCCCGGAGCACCAGGAACGGGTGGTTGCCCGACGCACCGATGGTCCGACCCCGGGCGGTGATCTCGTATATCTCCTTCTCGCCGGACTCCCCCCCGGCCACGACGGTGGCGGTCTCGAGCAGGCAGGTCCCGGGATCCAGGGCGAAGACCCGGTCCCCGGGCACCAGCTCCTTGATCCGCCGCATGCCGGCGGTCGTCCACACCCGGGTCGACCCGCGCAGGCACTCGTACTGGGCGGTCACGCCGGCCAGGTACTTGCGCTCCGCCTCGGGGATGCCCAGCTTCTGGTAGGTCCTCTTGATGGAGTCGGGAAGTTGCTCCCAGTCGTTGACCTGCCCGCCGGTGGGCTTGACGTAGTAGTAGATGTCGTCGAAGTCCAGGTCCGGCATGTTGACGGCGAACCACTGCGCCATGGGCTTGCGCTCGAACCGCTTCAGCGCCTTGAGCCGGAAGTCCCGCATCCACTGCGGTTCCTTCTTCATGGCGGACATCTCGCGGACGATGTCCTCGTTGAGCCCCTTCTTGGGCTTGAAGACGTAGTCCTCCTCGTCGCTCCACCCGAGCTGGTACCGCCCGAGGTCGAGGTCGGCAGTCGCCATCGGCGTCTCCTTGCTGCGATGGATGGATGGGACCGACGGGGCTCGCCCGGCCCCCGATGCCACCTGGCCACGCCGCCGGTCGACCCCGGGCCCGGGTCCTGCGGCCGTCCCGGGCGGTCCAGGCCCGGGGTGGTCCGGTCCCAGCGGGACCCGAATTTCTCCTACCGCGATAGTAACAACCCGTTGGTCCGCCCGGCGCGCCGGGCCGGAGGCGGTGGCGGGACACACGACCCCGGAGGCGGCCGGAGGGAGCAGGCCGGCGCCCGCCACGTCACGAGCCGGCTCGGCTTCGCCGTCGGCGATGGTGGAAGGCGACCGGGGCGGTCTACGCGTCCTTTCGGACCGGTGCCCTCAACCCTGGGTGCGCTTCAGCGTATTGCGATCGGTGTGGTGCATCTCGCTACCGGTGGCGGCGAGGGTCAGTACGAGGTCCGAGCTGTAGCTGAACGTCCCGTCGTCGTTGAACAAGAAGGTGCTCTCGAACCGGCCACAGGTGCTCCGCTCGGCAAGGTACCTGTTCTGGACGAGCCCGTACGTGGACGACCCGGGCTCCGCCTTGAAATTGAGCGTCTTGTCGCCGGGGCTGGCGCTGGCCCCGGCGAGGATGGCGATCCCACGTGGCACCGCGAAGCACCGCAGCACCTGTCCCGTCTCGGGCTCCCACAGGAGATATCCCACCTCGTCGTGGAAGGGGTCCATCGCCTCCTCACCGTGGCGCCAGGCAGTCATTTCGTAGTTCAGCCCGTACATGGTCTGCTTGCCATTCTCGACGACCGGGATGGGCCGGAACGAGGCTTTCTCGAAGTAACCGGTGTCGGCGGTCACGTCCTCCTTGTTGTGGAAGGAGAGGTCGACGCCGTCGTTGCCTTCCCATTCCCCGGTCAGCGGTTCGAGAGGTCCAAGTTCGCTCATGGCTTCATGATTGCACAGCTCATCTACCGAGGGCGGGGCCCTCCCGGAGTGGGGCCTCCGCCACCCCAGCCTGGGCGGCCCGGGCAGCCAGGGTGCAGGGGAGATGCGCTCGTGAACCGGGACCAGCGGCCGCCGCCCCCGCCGGCGACGGACTCGAGGGTCAGGGCCCGGCACGGACGCCGGCCCGTCAACGGGTCCGGCTGCCCCGGGGAGGCCCTCCTTTTGATTGTGCGGTGCAATCACTTGCCCCACCGGCCGGCAAGGGGCCGGTCGGCGGTGCCGATATCCCCTTCGAGCGCCCAGCGGGGGCGCCGGTCAGAGGGAGAGCCATGCCCGCGGCAAGGGCAGAGAGAGCGGTCGGCCCGCCGGGCCAGCGGGCCCTCGCCAGGCTGAGGGCGGTGGCCGCCGGGGCGGTCCGGCGCGCCGCGTCGCGGTTGCCGGACGAGGCCGGGTTCAGCCTGGTCGAGGTCCTCATCGCCTTCACCGTCCTCATGATCGTCCTGGTCCCGGTGGCTTCGGTCCTCGCCAACTCCATCGGGCAGGCGGCGACCTCCCGGGAGCGCCTGACCGCCCTCTCGGTGGCCGAGCAGTACATCGAGCGCCTCAACAACTCGGGCCCGCACGTGACAACGACATCCGGCCAGCCCGTCACCGACACGACAGTGCTCGAGACGCCGGCTCCCCTGAAGCGGTCGGGCGTCTCGTACTCGGTCGACTCGCGCTTCGCCTGGGCGGCGGCGGAAGGAGCGAGCCCCGACCTCTGCACGTCGGGCGCCAGCCCCAAGGTGATGGACCTCCAGGTGACGGTGCACTGGAACCCCTCCCAGAAGGTGACCGACACCACCATCGTGAACTACCCGCCGGCTGGCCTGCCGACCCAGGGGTTCCTCGCCGTCCAGGTCGACGGCGACCCGGCCAGCGCCCCGCCGGCCGACGCCGGGAGCCACGCTTGGGCCAGCAGGGTGACGGCGGTCCCGGTGACGCTCCGGTCGCCGCCGGCCCCGGCAACGGCCACCTACACAAAGACGGTGTACCCGGACCGCTACGGGTGCGCCTTCGAGCAGATCCCGCCGGGCAGCTACACGGTCACGGTGGCCGACCCGGCGCCGGGAACGCCACCGGGCACCACATTCGGGGGGACGGACACCCCCTCGTGGGTCGCCAACGCCGACGAGAGGACGACCGGCACCCTGCCTCCGCTCACGGTCGACGCCGGCCAGGTGACCCAGGCCACCTTCCAGTACGACGAGGGGTCGCTGGTCGACCTCCGGTACCCGTCGACCACGGCCACCGACGGCGGGGTGTCCTGCCCGTCGGCCGGATCGATCCTCTGCCTGGCGACCGGCCAGGCCCCGGCCCACAGCACCGCGCCGGCATCCACACCGGTGGCCGAGCTCTCCGTCCTCACCTCGGCGGGGTGGTCGGTCGAACGGCCGTCGGGGATCACCCGGATCGCCGGCACCAGCTGCGCCGGCACCGTCCGCTGCGTCGCCGTCGGGTACGTCCAGGCCGGCCCGACAGGGCCCGACTACGGGGCGTCGGTGTCGTCGCCCACCTCGTCGTCGCCCTCCTTCGCCCTCGACAACCTCCCCAACGGGATCACCTCGCTCGACGGCGTCACCTGCCCCGGTCCGGCCACCTGCTACGCCACCGGGACGGGGAGCGCCGGGCCGGTCGTCCTCTCGGGAGCGGTGAGCGCCACAGGGATTGGGTGGACCTCCGACGCGCTGCCCCCGGGGACGACGGCGGTGTCGGACGTGACCTGCCCCGCCGCCGCCACCTGCTTCGCCCTCGGCAGCCAGGCGGCCGGCCCGTCCATCCTGTCGCTCTCGACCGGGAATGCCTGGACGGCGACGGTCCTGCCGCTGCCGCCCACACCGCCCACCACCGGGCTCCGCCAGCTGGCCTGCCCGTCCACCACCACCTGCTACGCCATCGGGTCGGTGGCGTCGGGCGCCGAGATCCTGTCGCTCTTCGACGGCGGCTGGGTGCCCGACACCCTGCCGGCGACCCCCGCCGTGTCGGCGCTCGGCCAGGTGACCTGCCCGACCACCACGACCTGCTATGCCATCGGGTCCACCACCTCGGGTGGCGTGCTGCTCTCGCTCTCGACCTCCTCGGCCACGACCTGGACGGCCGACAGCGCTCCGGCCACCGCCTCCCTCTCGGAGCTTGCGTGCGCCAGTGACGCCTCGTGCGTCGCCGTCGGGTCGACGAGCTCGGCCACGGTCCTCCTCCGGCGGACCGGCGCCGCCACCTGGGCCGCCGGCACCTTCCCGGCCGGCATGGCACTCGACTCCCTATCCGACGCCGGCTGCTCCACCACAGATCGCTGCTTCGCCATCGGCTCGGCCACCGCGTCCGGCGGGGCGGCGCAGGCCGTCATCCTCTCCCGCGGCTCGGGGACAGCCTGGGTGGACGACACACTCCCGCCGACCGGGAAGGCGCCGGTCTTCTTCTCCGGCATCGCCTGCACGGCGTCGGTGTGCACCGCACCCGGGGCCACCGAGACGGGAGCCGTCTACCTCGACGGCACCGTCACCGGCAAGACCTGGACCACCGCCACCCCCGGCGGCGTCCAGGGCATGTACGTCGCCGACGCCCCCATCGCCGTGTCCGACCCGAACCTCAAGACATCGAGCACGCTGGTGGTGACTGCCCCCGCCAGTGACGCCAGCCAGATCGGCCCGCTCTACCCCTTCGCCGCCGGGTACTCGATCGCCGCCGCCGAGTGCGCCAGCGAGATGTCGGCGGCCTCGGCCACCGTGGCGAGCGTGCCCGGGGGGACATCCACCGCCGACCTCCCGATGGGGCTCCTCCCGGTCGCCGTCGTCGACTCGGCCGGCCACCCGGTGCCGGGAGCGAACGTCGTGGCCACGCTGGTCACCAGCCCGCCGGGCACATGCCTGCCCCTCCCGCCCCTCTCGGGAACCGATCCCACCTCCTACGCGCTGCCGAAGACCGGCCCGTCCGGGCTGAGCGATCTCGCCGTGACCTACGACACCTACCAGCTGACCGTCACCGGGCGCACGGGGAGCACCGTCGTCCAGGTCACCCCGACGGCGTCGGTCGTGGCCGGTACGCCGGAGCCGCTCCCCGAGCCGGTGACGGTGACGGTGACATGAGCCACCGACCGGAGGCCGGAGCGCCGGCATCCCTTCAGCGGGCACTGCTTCGTCGCCGGGCCCGCCCGGGGCCACGGCGGCCAGCCGGGCGGCGACGGGCCGACGAGCGGGGCACGACGATGCTGGAGATGATGATGGTCCTCCTGACGGTGGGCATCCTCCTGGCCATCTCGCTGCCGATCGTCTTCACCCTCATGCGGACGACGAGCCGGGTCGACGTCACCTACTCCAATGTCGACGAGCAGCTCTGGCTGTCCACCAACCTCCAGCGCCTGGTCCGCTCGGCGGTGGCGCCGACACCCAGCTTCAAGGGGAGCACACCGGTCCCGGCGTTCAAGCCCGGCTCGATCACCCCGACGTCGATGACGTTCACCACCAACACCGGCACAGCCAACGGCCCCGAGCAGGTCACCGCCGAGTGCACGCCTACACCCGCACACCAGAAACTGTGCGACACCCCGACATCGACCTTCACCGTCACCATCACGTCGCCGGTGAAGACAAGCTGCCCCCACACGTCGACGACAACGGTCCATCACTGCACATACACACCGGCCAAGACGAAGCCGCACCACCTCGTCCAGGCCACACACGTGAAGAACGGCGCCAACGGCCAGCCGCTCTTCGTCTTCGCCTTCGGCCCGGTACCGGCGTCGGGGCAGCCGATGACCACGACAACGGTGTGCTCGGCACCGGGAACGCCGGCACCCTGCGTCTCGGGGGACTCGGCCAAATTCGACGGGCCCACAAGCTGCAAGGCGGCGGCGGCGTACACACCGCTCGCTCCGTTCGCCACATGCCCCCCCGGGGAGATCGAGACGGTGAACTACGACCTCCAGGTCAACGCCAACACCAGCCGGCTCAACGGCGGCAACCAGGCCGAGGACGACACGGGCGTCTTCGTCCTCTCCTCCAGCTCGATGCTGTTCGACCCGTCAGTGGGGTGAGGTCGTGAACCGGATCCGGTCCAAGCTCCGTGCGGCAGCCCGGCGCCGCCGCGCCGGCGAGGCCGGGCAGGCGGCCCTGGCCATGGTCCTCGGCATCGTGATGCTGCTGGTGACGGGCGGGACCATCCTCGCCTCCAACACGGTGCAGCACGATCCACTGGTGCAGAACGACGTGGTCACCCACTACTCCTACCGGGCACTGGAGGCGGGCATCAACGGCTACCTCAACACCATCAACGCCCAGCCCAACTTGGTCAACTGCAGCTCGGCCACCACCCGGAGCACATGCACCAACGCCGCCAACGGGATCAAGTACGACATATGGACCCAGGTGCCGGACACGACACCCAAGACAGGCAACGTGCCCGAGTGGTACCTGTGGACCAACCCACAATTCTGCTTCAGCTCGACAAAGGCAACCGCCACCACGTGCACACCGCTGCCCACAAGCGGGCAGGGCAACTTCGAGTACGTGCAGATCCTGGTGATCGGCGCCGCCGGCGCCAACGGGCACTACGCCTACCAGAGCTCGGTGGCCAACTTCGCTCCCAAGAACGGCTTCTTGACCCACATCTGGTGGAGCAACTACGAGGCCACCGACCCGGCCCTCAAGACACAGCCGGCGAGCGCCTGCCACTACGACTGGGCCGGCACAGCGTATGCCGGCCCCACAACACAGGTCACAACAAGGACACGCGTCTGTCACATTGTCTACTTCGGCCCGCATACAGTGGTCAACGGGCCGGTGTTCGCCAACGACTCGATCTACGTCACAGGCGGCCCGAATTTCGGCACCCCGACAGTCCCGTCGCCGGTGACGACCGCCGACCCCCACTGCCTCTTCGTGGACCCCAACGACGGCCACGGGACGCCCTCGACGTGCGCTGGCGCCACCGCCGACGTCGGCCGCGACACACCGACCAACTCGCACGCCAACGCCGGCACCGAGACGCCCCCCGTCAGCGACACCGAGCTGGAGCAGGTGGCGAGGCTGGGCGGGTGCGTCTACTCGGGACCCACGACCATCTCCTTCTACGCCACACCGACCACGAAGACGAGCTACATGAACGTGACAAGCCCCGAGACCAAGGTGCCGTCCACCGGGCACGACGGGACAAACACACCGACCAACAACCACAGCACCTGTGTCGGCGCGCCCGGCCAGCCGTGGCCGCGCCTGCCCGTCCCGAGCGGAGCCAACGGCAACGGGGTCATCTTCGTGGCCAACTCGACGTGGGGCAACAACGGGTCGGGGACCTGCACCGGAGACGGCGACAATCCCTTCGACGCCATTCGCCAGGGCCGGGCGACGACAACAGTGGCCCAGATCGTGGCGCCCGGCCACTTCCCCGGGACAACGCACGGGTACAACTTCACCGACGACATCTCCAAGGTGGGTGCCGACTGCGAGGGTGACGTCTTCGTGAAGGACGCCGACACAGTCAACACGCCCAGCGGCGGGGTGCCGGGAGTGGCCGGCAATCTCACCGTCGCCGCCGCCAACAACGTCGTCGTCACCGGCAGCCTCGAGTACACCGACTGCGGCACCAAGTTCGCCACCACAAACGACCACAAGAGCGGCTGCCATTACAACACCGGAACGGCGGCGGTCAACGACTCGCTGGGCCTGATCGCCACAAACTACGTCGAGGTCAACCGCCCCGGACAGCCGAGCTGCACGACGAACTACTACGGCGGGGGTGGCTATGGAGGCTGGGGCGGCGGGGGCGGCGGTTGGGGTGGCGGGGGCGGCGGCGGGGGCGGCACCACCACGACCTGCAAGGCGAGCCCAGTCGGCCTTCTCGGAACGTGCACAAAGGCCAACGTGAAGGACCTGACAGCGGTGCTCTGCCGGCCGGGGTCCACAGTGGTGATCGACGCCGCCATCCTCGCCCTCTCGCACTCCTTCGCCGTGGACAACTACACCGTCGGCGGGATGACAGGACAGCTCGGCATCTTCGGCGCCGTGGCCCAGGACTGGCGGGGAGCAGTGGGGACGATCGGCAGCTCGGGCTACACCAAGGACTACAACTGGGACAGCCGCCTCCAGTACGTGTCCATCCCCTACTACCTGACCCCGGGGACGCCGTCGTGGGCGCTGGTGTCCTCCTCCGTCCGGCTGACGAGCCATTGCCCGTCGTGGCCCGCCCCCTACCCCAGCGCCGGCACCACCATCTCGCCGGCCACAACGGTCGATCCGTCGGGCAACCACGGCGCCTGCTGATCCGGTGGTGCCCTGAGCCCGGCCGGCGCAACCGGCTGGGCCGGCGGCGGGCTCCGGCCGCTGGTCCTCCGAGGGCGTGGCAGGCTGAGCCGATGCCCTCCGCTCCCCGCCCGACTGCCGCGCCGGGCGCGGCGCCGAGCGCCGGCCAGGTGCCGGTGCCCGAGCCGGTGCGGGTGGCAGACCCGGAGCCCCCGCGGCCCGAACGGCGGCCCCGGGTACTGGCGGCGCACGGCGACGTGCGAACCGACGACTGGTACTGGCTGGCCGACCGCGACGACCCGGCGGTCCTCGCCCACCTGCGGGCCGAGAACGCCTACGCCGACGCCGTGCTCGACCGGCTGTGGCCGCTCCGGGACGCCCTGTACGAAGAGATCGTTCGGCGGATCGACGAGACCGATCGGTCGGTGCCGGTCCGCCGGGGGCCGTGGTGGTACTACCGGCGCATGGTGGAGGGAAGGAGCTACGCCGTCCACTGCCGCCGGCCGGTGACGGGCGAGGACCCCCCACTCGACCACGAGCCAGCGGACGAGGAGACCCTGCTCGACGAGAACGTCCTGGCCGAGGGCCGAGCGTACTTCCAGGTCGGCAACCTGGCGGTCAGTCCCGACCACCGCTGGCTGGCCTACGCCGTGGACACCACCGGTGCCGAGCTCTTCGACCTGTCCTTTCGGCGGCTGGGCCCGGCCGGGGAGGGCAGGGGTGCCGGGGAGGGCAGGGGTTCCGGAGCGACCGCCCCCGGCGACGAGACGGTGCCCGCCACCTACTACGGCCTGGCCTGGGGCGACGACGGGGCGGTGCTCTACACCAGGGTGGACGACGCCATGCGCCCGTACCAGGTGTGGCGGCACCGGCTGGGCGCCCCACCCGCAGGCGACACCCTGGTCATCGAGGAGGCGGACGAGCGCTTCACCGTCTCGGTCGGTCGCACCAAGGACGGCGCCCTCCTGGTACTGGCGGCCGAGAGCCGCACCACCAGCGAGGCGTGGCTGGTGCCGACCGGCGACACGTCGGCCCCCCCGCGCCTGGTCGAACGGCGACGTCCCGGCGTCGAGTACGCCGTCGAGCACCACCGGGAGGGCTCGGACGGCGAGGGGCGGCTCGTCATCCTGACCAACGACGGCGCCGTCGACTTCCGGGTGATGGTGGCGCCCCTCGACGACCCGGGACGGGCGTCGTGGCGCGAGGTCGTCCCCCACCGACCCGGCACCCGGGTCGAGGACCTCGACGTCTTCGACCGCCACCTTCTCCTGGCCGAGCGGCACGAGGGCGAGCCCCGCCTCCGGGTGGTGCCTCTCGCCCCGGGCGACCTGACGGCCACGAGCGACCTGACGGCCACGGACGCCCGGGATGGCGGCGGCCCGGGCGGTGCCGGCGGGAGCGGCGACCTCCTCCGGTCGAGCTGGCTGGTCGACTCGGCGGAGCACCCGTCCTCCACCTGGGAAGGGGCCAACCCCGAGCCGGCCACCCCGAGCCTCCGGGTACAGCAGACCTCACTCGTCTCGCCCACGGCGGTGATCGACGTGGATCTCGCCTCCGGGGTCCGGGCGGTCCGCAAGACCGAGCGGGTGCGCGGCGGGCACGACCCCGGCCGCTACCGCACGTACCGCCTGTGGGCCCCGGCCCCCGACGGGGTCTCGGTGCCGATCTCGGTCGTGCACCGGTCCGACCTCCTGGCCGATGCCGCCGCTCCGCAGCCTGGGCCGCTCACCGCCCCGGTGCCCTGCCTGCTCTACGGGTACGGGGCCTACGAGCACTCGGTCGACCCGGTGTTCTCTTCGCTCCGGCTGTCGCTGCTCGACCGTGGGGTGGCCTTCGCCATCGCCCACGTGCGTGGCGGCGGCGAGCTCGGCCGGAGGTGGTACCTCGACGGCAAGGAGGGGGCCAAGCCGAACACCTTCTCGGACTTCGTGGCCTGCGCCCGCCACCTCGTCGGCACCGGCCTGACCGCGCCCGACCGGCTGGCCGTGCGGGGAGGATCGGCCGGCGGCCTGCTGGTCGGTGCCGTCCTCAACCAGGCCCCCGAGCTGTTCTGCGCCGCCGTGGCCGAGGTGCCGTTCGTCGACTGCCTCACGACCATGCTGGACGAGACCCTCCCGCTGACCGTGGGCGAATGGGAGGAATGGGGCGACCCGGTTACGGACCCGACCGCCTACGCGGTCATCAAGTCCTACTCGCCCTACGACAACGTCCGGGCCGCCGCGCCCGGCGGGGAGCCTCGGCGCTACCCGCCCGTGATGGCCACGGCCGGGCTCCACGACCCCCGCGTCGGCTACTGGGAGCCGGCCAAGTGGGCGGCCCGGCTGCGGTCCGAGACCGGGGCCCGCGTCGTCCTCCGCACCGAGCTCGACGCCGGGCACGGCGGCCCGTCGGGGCGCTACGACGCCTGGAGGGACGAGGCGCTCGTGTACGCCTTCCTCCTCGACGCCCTGGGGTCAGTCGCCGCAGGCGGACCGGCCCGGACCTCCGGCTGACCGCTCAACCGGTGACTCGGCCTCCCCCGTGGCCATCCGGTCCGCGCCCCGGACCCGGGCTCCCCTTCCTACGTCCCGCCCCCCGACCCTGACCCGGTCCGCCCGCCGCCCTGGGATGCCGGGGCCAGCGTCACCGTGAACGGCGACCGGTAGCCGGCCGGCAGCACCACCGGCGTGTGGTCCAGGGAGACGCCGAGGACGGTCGGTGCGCCGATGACGATTGTCGTCCGGCCGCTCAATGTGAAGGAGTGCCGCGTCCCGGCCGGGAGAGTCTGTGCCGCCACCGTGGTGCCGTCGGAGGCGGTGATCTGCACCCAGCAGGCACCGGTCGTGGTCGTCAATGTCACGGCGTAGGCCGACGCCGGCGGGGTGTAGGTGGCGGCGGTGGCGGTGGCCCCGACCGCCACGAAGCGGACCGGGGCGGTGGTGGGCACCGTCCCCACGTGGTGGTGCTGCCCGTGCCCGGACCCGGCAACCTTTCCCGAACCGCTCGTGCCCCTGGTCCCCGTCCCCGCTCCGTTCCCCCGTCCGGCGCCCGGGCCCGTCCCCGACTCGGACGACCGCCCGGCGGCGGGCGACGGCGTCCGATGGTCGGACCGGACCGTGACCACGACCGCCGCTGCCACTGCTGCCGCCACGACCAGGACGGCCACGGTGGAGAGGGCCCCCTTGCGGTGGGAAGGTCGGGTCATCGCCGACATGGCCCGGATGCTCCCGGCGCCGGCGCCGACGGGGCCCGCGGCGCGCCCGGCGGCGCGCCCGGCAACGCCCGAGGACGGGTCCTGCGCCTCGCCTACCCACCCAACCGCGCCGGAGCCGGCTGCCCCGGCAGCACCGGCTGGCCGGCCTCCGGCCTGCGCCACCGGGTGGCCACGGACGGCAGCGCCAGGCCCGGCGGCGTCAGGGCCGCCGTCGCCCTCGCCGTCGCCGCCGGACTGAGACCCCAGGATTCGGACCGGGCGAGACCGCGAGCGGAGCCCCTGGAGGGTGTCCAGGGTCTGCCGGTACCCCTCGACCGAGTGCGTCTCGTCGGCGCCGCGGCGCCAGGCCACCAGGACGAGGGCCAGCGCCACCACGACGGCGGCCGCGATCGCCAGCGCAATCGCCATCCCCCCATTCAACAGGACGGCGGACGGCCGCTGCCGAGCGCGGCCTCGACCCACCCCCGGCGTGGTGCCCGGGCCGCGGCCAATGGCCCCGGCCGGCCCCGGTCGGCCCCGGTCAGTCGGCGGGGGGACCGGCTACCGGCCTGGCCGGGCCGGCGGTTCGCACTTGCGTTGCAATTGCGGCAAACTTGCAGGCACGCGGCGTTCAGGCGGGGCGCCCGGGCGGCGGGAGGGAGACGGGACGTGGCGGGGACCAGGGAGGGGGCCGGCCGGCGGCCGGGAGCCCCGGTGGACGTCGACGGCCAGGGGTCGGTCGTGCGGGCGGCTTGGCATCCGGGAGCCGCCGGGGGCGTCGACCGAAGGGAGTGGAGCGCCGGGAACGGTGAGCGGGCGACCGCTCCACAGGACGGCGGCAGCCCGGCGGCCGGCGGGCAGAAGGTCGACGGGCGGCGGGCCAGGGGTTGGCGAACGAGGGACGCCATCGTGGCCGCGCTGCTCGACCTGATCGCCGAAGGCGACATCTCGCCGACCGCCCAGCGCATCGCCGACCATGCCAGGGTATCGGTCCGATCCGTCTATCAGCACTTCGTCGACGTCCAGGGGCTTTACACCCACGGTACCGAGAAAGCGTACGCCTGGGCCCGTCAGGTCTGGGCGGAACCGGACCAGGCCCAGCCGGTGGACCGCCGCCTCGCCACCTTCGTGACCGAGCGGACGGCGCTGCTCGAGTCGCTCCTCCCGTTCCACCGGGCCGAGCGGCTCATGGAGCCGGGCTGCGAAGGGGTACGGGAGCACCGGGAGGCCATGGACCGGTGGTACAAGGACCGGATCGGCCGGATCTTCGCCCCCGAGCTGCGCTCGGTCGACGCCACGATGCGCCCGGTCCTCCACTGCGCCCTCGACGTCCTCAGCTCCCCCGAGTGCTGGGAGCACCTCCGTAATTCCGGCCAGAGCCCCCAGGCCGCCCGCCAGGTGGTGATGGCGGCGCTGCGGGCCCTCCTCGACCGCGGGTCACCGGCCCGGGCCGCCGACTGAGCATCGGACCCGCCGGCCGGACGTCAGGTCCGCCGGCCGGGCGTCAGGTCCGGAGCCCCATCCGGGGCCGGACGGACGGCGGGATGTCGGCCCGGCACGGATTTGACCGGTCCCGAGCCGACAGCACCGGTTCCCCGATGCCCCAGTCGACGCCCAGCTCCGGGTCGTCCCACGCCAGCCCCAGCTCGTCGGCCGGGTTGTAGTAGCCGTCCACCAGGTACCACAGGAGCACGTCGGTGAGCGCAGCGAAACCGTGGGCGACGCCGGGGGGGATGAAGAGCCCGCGGTCCTCGGCACCGTCGAGGTCGAGCGCCTCGGTCATCCCGTCGGTCGGCGAGCCTTCCCGCAGGTCGTGGAGCACCACCCGGGCCCGGCCGCGCAACACGTACCAGTAGTCCGCCTGGTGGAGGTGGTAGTGGAGGCCTACGACGGCGCCCGCCTCCTTCTCGGACCGGTTGCCCTGGACCATCTCCCGGCCCTGCGGGAGCCACTGCCGGCGGTAGGTCTCGACGAACCGGCCCCGCCGGTCCCCGTGCACGTCGGGATCGACGAGGACGACGTCCCGGATCACCGAGGACGGGAACGTGGGCACGGCGCGAGAGGGTAGCCGGTGCGGCCGGTGGCGGCTGCCCCGCCACCCGAGCTCAGCGGGACATCCGGCCGTAGGTGCCGCGGTAGAAGATGAGCGGTCCTCCACCCCCGACGCCGAGATGCCGGACCCGCCCGGTGACGAGCTCGTGGTCGCCGGCGTCGTGGACGATGCCCAGCTCGCACTCGACCCAGGCCAGCGTGCCGTCGAGCACCGGGGTCCCCAGTGGACCGCGGTGCCATGGCACCTCGGCGAATTTGTCCCCCCCGTGCAGGGAGAACGCCCGGCCGACCGCCTCCTGGTGGTCGGCCAGCACGTTGACGCAGAAGGCCCCGGCTCCGGCGATCCTCGGCCAGCTGGTCGACGACTTGGCCGGCGCCAGGACCACCATGGGCGGGTCGAGGGACAGCGAGGCGAACGCCTGGCAGGTGAACCCAACCGGCTCACCGTCCTCCATCGCCGTCACCACCGTCACCCCGGTGGCGAAGTGGCCAAGGACCTCCCGGAACCGCTGTTCTTCGACCAGCTCCTCGGTCGACCGGTCGCTCACCGGTCGGTCACCGGTCGGCGGGCCGGCCGAGATCGACGGTCAGCCCCTCGGTGGCCATCGACACGTCCGCCACCCGCCGGGCGTCGGCGAGGCGGCGGGCACCCTCGACGATCTGGTCCAGCTTGTGGTCGTCGTGCGTCGGGTCGTGGTGGAAGAGGAGGAGTCGCTTGGCCCGGGACTCGGCCGCCACCCGGACGGCGTAGGCGACGGTCGAGTGCCCCCAGTCGCACTTGTCGGGGAACTCGTCGTCGGTGTACTGCCCGTCGTGGACCAGCAGGTCCGCCCCGTCGCACAGCTCGAGCACGGCCTCGGGGACCGTCCTGCGGTCGGGTGGCGCCTGGTGGTCGGGCACGTAGGCCAGGGCCTGGCCCTCGGCCTCGATCCGGAAGCCGAGGGTGTCGCCGGGGTGCGGCACCTTGCGGGCCCGGATCTTGGCCCCGCCGACGGCGAAGTCCTCCTCGCCGATCTCCCGGAGCACGACCTCGCCCCGGAACTCTGACATCTGCACGGGGAAGAAGGGGGGCTGGACGGCCCCGTGGAGCGCCTCTTGGAGCCCCTTGTCGCTCTGGCGGGGCCCGTAGACGGTCAGGGAGGAGCCCAGGTCGTGCAGCGGCCCGAAGAACGGAAGCCCGAGAATGTGGTCAAAGTGCAGGTGGGTGAGCAGCGCGTTGGCCCGGAGCGGCGGCGAGGGGCGCCCAAGGACGTCACCGAGCGCTCGCAGGCCGGTTCCCAGGTCGAGGACGAGCGGAGGCTCGCCGTCCATGGCGACGAGCACGCACGACGTGTTGCCGCCGGTCCGGTGGTAGCGCTCGCCGGCGCAAGGGCACGAGCCACGCACGCCGAAGAAGGTCGCCTGCACCGCCCCCACGGTACCGGGTGCCGGTGGGGCGGCCACCGGCTCACGCCAGCGACAGCGCCTCCTCCTCCCACCGGGCCAGGCCGTCGGTCACGAGCCCGTCGGCCACCCGGAGGGCTCGACCCGGGTCGTCCGGCCATCCGGCGGCCACGGCCAACCCGGCCGCCGCCACCGGGCGGTGCCGGAGGGCCTCGACCAGGCGTCCCCGGCCCTGGCGGTCCGACCCGGCGAAGGTGCCCTGCGGTCGGGAGGTGGCGGCCGAACCCAGGGCCGGGTCGGGTTGGGGCCAGCCGGCGCCGGCCCACCGGCACCGCCGCCGCAGCGGGCAACCGGCACAGGCCGGGCGGCGGGAGGTGCACCGGAGGGCGCCCAGGTCGAGCATGGCCTGGTTGTGCCTCCAGGACCGCCCGGCGGGGACCAGGCGGTCGGCCAGGTCCTGCGCCTCGGCCGGCCGTAGTGGACGCCCGGCCACGGCCCGGGCCAGCACCCGTGCCACGTTGGTGTCGACGACGCCGACGTCCGACTCGAAGGCGAAGGCCAGGACGGCTCGGCCGGTACAGGGCCCGACGCCCGGCAGGGCCCGGAGCGCAGCCAGGTCGGGTGGCACCCGGCCGCCGTGCCGCTCGACCACGGCCACCGCCGCCCGGTGGAGCTGCACCGCCCGGCGGTTGTACCCGAGGCCCGACCAGGCGCGCACCACCTCGCCGGCCGTGGCGCCGGCGCAGGCTGGGGCGCTCGGGAACCGGGCCACGAAGGCGGCGTAGCGGTCCACCACCCGGGCTACCTGGGTCTGCTGGAGCATCGTCTCGCTCACCAGGACCCGCCACGGGTCGCGAGTCGCCCGCCACGGCAGTTCACGCAGGCCGGCGTCGGCCACCCGGCCCACCGCCGCCTGGAAGCCCCGAAGGCGGCGGGCGGTGACCGGCGTCAGCCCCACACGTCGTCGGGGTACGGCCGGCGGCGGGCGGGGGCCGACGCCCGCTTCCAGACCATCACCTTGCGCCGGAAGGAGCAGACCTCGTCGGCCCGCTGGTTGAACGCCTTGGTCTCGACGGTCACCACCCCCCGGTCACCCTTGGACCGGGACTCGACCTTGCCGAGCACCTTGGTCTCGGCGTAGATGGTGTCGCCGTGGAAGGTCGGACGGCGGTGCACCAGCGACTCCACCTCGAGGTTGGCGATGGCGGCACCGCTGACGTCGGGCACGCTCATCCCGAGGGCGAGGGAGTAGACGAGGTTGCCGACGACCAGGTTGCGGCCGTGGACCGTCTCCCCCTCGGCGAACCAGGCGTTCGTGTGGAGCGGGTGGTGGTTCATCGTCACCATGCAGAAGAGGTGGTCGTCGTACTCGGTGATGGTCTTGCCCGGCCAGTGCCGGTAGACGTCGCCGACCTCGAAGTCCTCGAAGTGGCGGCCGAAGGGCCGGTCGTAGGTGGTCATGGTCCGAGGTCTGGCGCCACTGGCCCGCCGGGACGGCTGCTCACTGCTCGACCGGCCGCGGCCGGGTGGTGAAGGCGAGGGACGCCCCGGGGAGCGCCTCCCCGTCCACCGACAGGCGCCAGGTGAACCGCGACCCTTGCGCCAGCGGGATGGGCCCCATGTTGACCGCCAGGGCGACGTCGATCGGCGAGCCCTCGGGCACCCCGGGCGGGTGGACGACGGTGAACTCACCGCGAACCTCGACGGGCTGGGAGCCCTCGGCCGTGTCGACCAGGAGCGGGCGCCCGTCGGCGTCCTCCAAGAACAGCTCCCAGTGGTGGGCGAAGTCGGCCTCGTTCCAGTCGACGTCGATCTTGATCGCCACCGCCGAGGGCACCGCGTCCGGACCGGTCATCGACCAGCCGCCGCCGAGGATGTAGAGCTTCCCGTCCGCCACCTGGGCGGCGTCGCACAGCATCATGGTCACCTTCACGGTCGCCGACGTTACCGCCAGTCCCGGTGGGGCCGTGGGAGGATCGTGACGTGAAGGGACTGCGCGACGACGTCTACCGCCGCCCGCTGGCCACCGCACTCGACCGCCTGGGTATCGGCCCGGGGTGGCGGTGCGTCGACGTGGGCGCCGGCGGCGGCGACGTGTCGGTGGCCCTGGCCGAGGTCGTCGGCCCCGGCGGCCGGGTCTACGCCGTCGACAGCGACCCACGTGCCCGCGACGAGGTGGCGGCGGCGGCCGCCGCCTTCAGCCAGGTCCTGGCCGTCACCCAGGCGGCCGAGGACCTCGTGCTCCCCGAACCGGTCGACCTGGCCTTCTGCCGCTTCCTCCTCCTCCACGTGCTCGACCCGGGCGCGGTCCTCGCCCGAATGACCGGCGCCGTCCGCCCCGGAGGCTGGGTGGTGGCCCAGGAGCCGATCACCTCGGCCGGGCGAGTGGGGGGCATGGCCCTCTCGACGGCGGTGGCGCGGCACCCCGACGTCGGTGCCTGGCTCCCGGCCTTGGCCCGCGATGCCGGCCTCGAGGTGGTCGACGCCTGGGCCGAGGCCCCGGCTGGCGCCGGTCCGGGACCGGTGGCCGACTACCTGGCGTCGCTCACCGACGTGGACCCCGGCGACGACCCCGTCGTGCTGCCGCCCCTCGTCACCGTCGTGGGCCGGCGGCCCGGCCCGTAGCGCCGGAACGCACCACTTCGATCGACCGCCCGACGAGCAGGGACCTCGCGCTGGGGGTGACCCGTGATCCGGTGTTCCTGGTGAGTGGGTCGGCGGCCAGTGGACCACCTTACGCAGCCTGGGTACACCCTTCCTGTCACCGCTTGACAACCGACGCGTTCCGGCTCATGATCGCTATATGGGCAGTATCGGCTCGATCGAACGGTATCTTGGTCGTCCCCGCGCGCCGCGTGCGTCCGAGCGCGGCGACCGACGACGTGCGGCCTCAACGGACGTAAAACGATTCCCGTCCAAGCTCTTCGCTCGATCCAGGCTCCTTTCCACGCTAATAGTAGTAATTGCGTCCTCATTAGGTGCGACTCTCATTATTAACTCGCCAGCGGGTGCGTACACAGCGAAGTGGGTCTCGCCTTACAACGTCCAGAAGACATACTATATGCCTGGTCCTCCACCCGGGACATATTTAGTGGGAGGGGGTTGTCTCACTGGATCCTTGAATGGCGGTGGTAATAATCTAGCCGAAGCATATCTGTACCCCTGGAACAATATTTATTCAATCTGCGATCTCGGGTATGCCCAGGTTGTGTACGTTCAGGGTGGTTCTGTGTACAACGGGTTGACCGGTTCAGCTGGACGCAATTCTGAAGCGTACAGTTCGGTGAACGGCGCTGGAATAAATGATCTGGGCGGCAATTTCGAAGCTTGTAGCGTCAACGGCCTCTGCAGGTCATGGCAGACTACGTGGATCACATGATTGCTCGATCCGCTGTTCCGGGCCAAATTCCACGGGAAGGGTCCGCGAGTTGTCTACGCGAACCCAAGATAGGGACGACGCGACAGCCACCTCCGTGGACTGCTCACAAGATGTCGTGGCTGCAGCCGCTATCGCGCGAGATCCTCTTACGGGTTGATAAGCCGGAGCGCTGACCCAGCGCATGATTGGAAAGATGCCATGTCGATGAAACTGCGAGGTAGCAAAGGGGCAGTTCTCTGCCTTTCCGCCGGCGCCCTGACGGCGGCGATCGCTCTCCCGATCGGCCTCGACGCCGGCTCCAATCCCACGGCGGCTTCGGCGAACGAACTGCCGACGACGCGCGCGCAAGCGACGAAGGACATGGCGTCGGCATGGCCGCAGTTCCAGGGCGAGATGCAGCAGGTGACGCCTGCCCCGCGGCTGACAGCGGCGCAAGCATCTGCGTGGACTGTGGCCTGGGACTCCATGGCCGCATGCATGCATGCCCACGGCGTCGCCACCTTCCCCGGCGCTCCCGCCACATTCGGCAACGGAAAGGTGCACCTTCCCGTCGTCGGCGGGCCGATCGGGAGCGCGATGGCAGCGACAAACCCGACCATGGAAACGGCGAGCAAGGCTTGCCCGTTCGAGCCCACCGGTGTCGATCAGGCCGCCTTCCAGCAGGCCGTCGAGGCCTGGTCCGGGGCCCATCCGGGCGTCCCGGCCCAGGACCAGCCGGCACAGCCGCCGGGCGTGTCCGTCACTGCATCCCACGGCTGAGGGCCACCTCAACCGGCACCAGCCCCGGCCCTGGCCCCGCCGACGGGCGACCTGGCGAGGGAGGCTCGAGCGCGCCGTCCATCCTGTCGCCGAGCAGGCACCCCACCTCGGACGGTGTGCGGGTAGGGTCCCGGCCATGGCCCCGGACACCGTGCCCGCCCCCGATCTCGATGCCGCCGCCAGCGCCGTCGGCCTGTGCCAGGCCATCGTCGACGCCGGGGCCCGGCACCTCGCCGCCAACGGCGGCGTCGACGCCAACCAGGTGGTGGCCTACGACCTGGCCCACGCAGCGGCAGCGGTGGCCACCGCCCGGGCCACCCTCGACTACGGAGCCACGGGGGACGTCGAGGCCCGTATCGCCTGCGCCTTCGCCGCCGACGCCGCCGCCGACCTGGTCGGCCGTCTGGTCGGCCGGGCCGAGCTGTGGGGGGCCGACCCGGCCACCCTGTCCCCCTCGGCGGCCTTCGTCGCCGCCCATCGCCATCCGGAGGCACTGGCCGCCCTGTGCGGCGAGGAGGGTCCCCGCCACCTGGGCGAGGATCTGGAGCTGGCGCGGGAGACCTTCCACCGCTTCGCCGCCAACGAGATCCGACCTCACGCCGAGCACGTCCACCGGACCAACGCCGACATCCCCGAGGAGATCATCGCCGGGCTGGCCGCCCTCGGCGGGTTCGGGCTGT
>JBOGGE010000005.1:0-1965 GCA_050743865.1 Acidimicrobiales bacterium | reverse complement strand
GACCGAGGATGTCGGCGACCCAATGCTCGCCCAACATCTCACGTCGATCGTTACCTTGCAGCGCCTCGCGATTGCGAACGGGTATGGATGGCGTCGATTTCTGCAAAGCGTCGATAAGGTTGTACCGAGAGTGGGCGACACCATGGTGCTCCCGATAAATATGGACCCTGACGGCGACGACGCCTAATCGGCTCCCCAGCGGGCCCGAGCGGCCGTCCTCGCCGCTTCCGACCGTTCCTCAGCCGTGAGCTTCTCGGCCCTGGCCTTCCCGCCCTTCTGTCCCCCCAGGCGACCCAGCTCAACCGCTGCCGGGTTCTTCCCCTCATACGGATCGTCGCCCTGGTCGTCGGGATCAGTGCTCTGTGCGACGATGGCTGCCGCCCTGCTGTTCAGGTCACGGGGCTTGCTTGACCGTTTGGGCATACCACCAGCGTAACGGTCTGGACTGGGGAGTCAACGGCTCCCAGACTTAAACTGACCCACTACCGGGCGGTGAGGCCGCCGGGCGGGCGGGGCTCAGCGGGGGAGCTGGGCCTCGATGGCCCCGACGAGGGCCGGGTCGTCCGGCGTCACCTGCGGCCGGAACCGGCCCACCACCTCGCCCCCCGGTGACACCAGGAACTTCTCGAAGTTCCAGGTCACGTCGCCGGCCTGGCCGTCCCCGTCGGGCACCGCCGCCAGCTCCCGGTAGACGGCATGCCGGCCGTCGCCGTTCACGTCGATCTTCTCGAAGAGGGGGAACGTCACCCCGTAGGTGGCCGAGCAGAACTGAGCGATCTCCCCGGCCGTGCCCGGTTCCTGGCCGGCGAACTGGTTGCACGGGAAGCCGAGGACGCTGAACCCCTTCTCGGCGTAGGCGCGCTGGAGGTGCTCGAGACCCTCGTACTGCGGCGTGAGGCCGCACTTCGAGGCCACGTTGACAAGGAGGAGGGCCTTGCCCCGGTAGGGCTCGAGCGAGGACGGCTCGCCGGCCAGGGTGTTGATGGGGATGTCGAAGAGAGCCATTGGTAGTCAGGGTAGCGGTATGTTCTGGCGGGTGCGGGCCGTGATCGTCGACGCCGGGGAGCTCCGTTGGGAGGAACGCCCCGATCCCGACCCCGGCGACACCGAGGTCCTGGTGGCGGTGCAGGCGGCCGGGATCAACGGTGCCGACCTGATCCAGCGGTCCGGCCACTACCCCGCCCCGCCCGGCGCCCCCCCGGACATCCCCGGCCTGGAGATGGCCGGCGAGGTCTTGTCGGCAGGCCGGTCCGCCCGCCGCTTCGCCCCCGGTGACCGGGTGATGGCCCTGGTCGCCGGCGGGGGCCAGGCCACCATGGCCGCCGTCGACGAGGCCCACGCCCTGCCGGTCCCGGCGGGGGTCGGGTGGCCGGAGGCGGGAGGGTTCTGCGAGGCGTACTGCACGGCCTTCGACGCCCTCTTCACCCAGTGCGGGCTCACCGTCGGCGAGCGGGTGCTCGTCACCGGCGCCGCCGGCGGTGTGGGCGTGGCCGGGGTGCAGCTGGCCGCCGCCGCCGGTGCCCGGGTGGTGGCGTCGGTGCGCGACCCGGCACGGCGCGACGGCGTCGCCGCCCTGGGCGCCCACGAGGTGGTGTCGCCCGACGACGTCCCCGGTCACGGGCCCTACGACGTCGTCCTCGAGCTGGTCGGTGCGGCGAGCCTCCCCGTCGCCCTGGGGGCGCTGGCCACCGGGGGTCGGGTGTCGGTCATCGGCGTGGGCAGCGGGGCGCGCCTCGAGGTGGACCTCCTGGCCCTGATGCGGTCCCGGGGGCGGGTAGGCGGCTCGACGCTGCGGGCGCGCGATCGCCGGGAGAAAGCCGACGTGGTGGCGGCGGTCGGCGCCCGGGCCTTGCCGCTGCTGGCCGCCGGGGCGCTGCGGGTGCCGGTGTGCGCCACCTTCCCCATGGCCGAGGCGACCGCCGCCTACGAGCGGTTCGCCGCCGGGGGCAAGCTCGGCAAGGTGGC
>JBOGGE010000004.1:0-17377 GCA_050743865.1 Acidimicrobiales bacterium | reverse complement strand
TGTCCATCGTGACCCCGTCCTCCGACGCCGGCCGGGACGTGCTGCGGCACTCCACCGCTCACGTCCTGGCCCAGGCCGTCCTCCGGCTGTGGCCCGGCGCCCACTACGCCATCGGCCCGGTGATCGCCGACGGCTTCTACTACGACTTCGAGCTGCCCGGGGGCGACCGCTTCAGCGACGGGGATCTCGATCGCATCGAAGCCGAGATGCGGGGCATTGTCGGCGAGGACCAGCCGTTCGTCCGCCACGAGCACACCATCGAGGAGGGCCTGTCCCTCTTCTCCGGCCAACCCTTCAAGCGGGAGATCATCGAGACGGTGGCCGGCGGGGTCGACGAGGTCGACGCCGGGCCCGCCGGGTCGGGGCCGGCGAAGCGGGAGGTGTCCACCTACCGGAACTCGCCGCTCTTCACCGACCTCTGCCGGGGGCCGCACGTGCCGTCGACCGGGCGGCTCGGGCACTTCAAGCTGATGCGGGTGGCCGGCGCCTACTGGCGGGGCGACGAGCACAAGCCGCAGCTCCAGCGCGTCTACGGCACGGCGTGGGAGTCGGCCGAGGCGCTGGCCGCCCATCTGCATCGCCTGGCCGAGGCCGAGCGGCGCGACCACCGCAAGCTCGGCGCCGAGCTGGACCTGTTCTCGTTCCCCGACGAGATCGGGTCGGGGTTGGCCGTCTTCCACCCCCGGGGCGGGACGGTTCGCCGGATCCTGGAGGACTACTCGCGCCAGCGCCACGCCGAGGCCGGCTACGACTTCGTCTACACGCCCCACATCACCAAGGCCGACCTCTTCGAGACCTCCGGGCACCTCGAGTCGTTCGCCGAGGGCATCTTCCCGCCCATGACGCTTGACGGCGGGACCGATTACTACCTCAAGCCGATGAACTGCCCGTTCCACATCCTCGTGTACCGCAGCCGGCAGCGCTCCTACCGCGAGCTCCCGCTCCGGCTGTTCGAGCTGGGCACCGTGTACCGCTACGAGAAGTCCGGGGTCGTCCACGGGCTCACCCGGATGCGGGGCTTCACCCAGGACGACGCCCACATCTTCTGCACGGCCGAGCAGGTGCCGGCGGAGGTGGACTCCCTGCTCGGCTTCGTGCTCGACGTCCTCGGCGAGTTCGGGCTCGACGACTTCTCCCTCGAGCTGTCGACGAGGCCCGAGGGCAAGGCCGTGGGGACCGAAGAGGAGTGGGAAGGGACGACCGAGATGCTGCGGGCGGTGGCCGACCGCCGCCGTCTCGAGCTGACCCTGGACGAGGGTGGCGGCGCCTTCTACGGCCCCAAGGTGTCGGTCCAGGTCCGTGACGCCATCGGGCGGAGCTGGCAGATGTCGACCATCCAGGTCGACGTCCAGCTGCCCCAGCGGTTCGGCCTGGAGTACGCCGGCTCCGACAACGCCCGCCATCGACCGGTGATGGTCCACCGGGCGCTGTTCGGCTCGGTGGAGCGGTTCTTCGCCATCCTCCTCGAGCACTATGCCGGGGCCTTCCCGACCTGGCTCTCCCCCGAGCAGGTCCGGGTCCTCCCGGTGCGCGACGACCACGTGGCCTACGCCGGGACGGTGACCGAGCGCCTCCGCACCGAGGGGTACCGGGCCGGGATGGAGGACGCCGCCGAGCCGCTCGGCACCCGTGTCCGGCGGGCGAAGCTCGACCGGATCCCCTACGTGCTGGTGGTCGGCGACGACGACGTGGCGGCGGGGACCGTCGGGGTGAACGTGCGGGGGACCGAGCGCCCCGAGCGTGGCGTGGCCCTCGACCGCCTGGTGGCCGGTGTTGGCGCCGACGTCGACGCCAGGCGCACGGCGCCGTCCGTCCCCGGGACGGGTGTGCCGCCCGACCCCGCCGGCGGCCGGTGAGCGGCGGCGGGACCGGCCCGGTGCCGCTCGAGCAGCTCTGGGCGGGCTGGCGCCACACCTACGTGGCCGCCACCACGGCCGCCGAGCGGGCGGGCGACGGGGGGGCGTGCGTGTTCTGCCGGATCGCCGCCGCCGGCGGGCCGTCGGAGGACAACGGCGTCGTGTGGCGGGGGGAGCGGTGCTTCGCCGTGCTCAATGCCTTCCCCTACGCCAGCGGCCACCTGCTGGTGCTGCCGGAGCGCCACGTGGCCGACCTGGGGGACCTGAGCGACGAGGAGTCCGGTGCCCTGTGGTCGGCCGTCCGCTCGGCCGTGGCCGCCGTGACCGCCGGCTACGGTCCCGACGGTGTGAACGTCGGGGCCAACCTGGGCCGGGCCGCCGGGGCCGGCATCCCCGGCCACCTCCACCTCCACGTCGTGCCCCGCTGGTCGGGCGACACGAACTTCATGACCTCGGTGGCCGGGGTCCGGGTGATGCCCGAGCCGCTGCCGGAGGCCTGGCGCAAGCTCCGGGCCGCCTGGCCCGGCGACGTGACCTGACGCCGCCGGCGGGGGAGCAGCGCCCCGGCCCGGGCCGCCGGGCGGTGGCAGTCGTAGGGCGTGGGCCGGCTGCGCCCGGGGGCTCAGGCGGTCGCCGCCGAGCGGGCCAGCCCGGCGACCAGGTGCTCGGGGACCGGGTCGTGGTGGTCGTGGGTGGCCCGGAAGCGCCCCCGCCCACCGGTGATGGCGCGGAGGTCGACGGCGTAGCGGGAGAGCTCGGCGGTCGGGACGTGGGCCGTGACCACCTGGAGCCCGTCGACGTCGGTCTCGGTCCCGACGATGCGACCGCGCCGGGCGTGCAGGTCGCCCAGCACGTCGCCCTGGAGGTCGGCCGGGACGGTCACCACGACCTCGGACACCGGCTCCAAGAGGAGCGGGCCGGCGTCGGCCACGGCCTGGCGGAAGGCGAGGGCCGCCGCCGTCTTGAAGCTCAGCTCGGAGGAGTCGACCGGGTGGTGCTTGCCGTCGTCGACCGTCACCGTCACGTCGACCACCGGGTAGCCGTAGGCGCCGCCCTGGGCCATGGCCTCGATCACGCCCTTCTCCACCGCCGGGATGTACTGGCGCGGGATGGCCCCGCCGACCACCTCGTCGCGGAAGGCGAAGCCGGAGCCCCTCGCCTGGGGCTCGACCCGCAGGTGGCACACGCCGAACTGGCCGTGCCCGCCCGACTGCTTCTTGTGCTTGCCCTCGGCCGCCGCCGGCTTGGAGACGGTCTCCCGGTAGGGCACGAGCACCTCCTGGCGTTCGACCGAGACCCCGAACTTCCGGGAAAGTCGCTCCAGGGTGACGGCCAGGTGCACCTCGCCGGCCACCCCGAGGACCGTCTGGTGAGTCTCGTCGTTGCGGGTGACGGTGAGCCCTCGGTCCTCCTCGCACAGCCGCTGCAGTGCCGACATCAGCTTGTCGTCGTCGGCCCGGGACGCCGGCGCCACCGCCACCGCCAGGGCCGGGGGCTCCGGGGCCTCGACCTCCACCGTCACCGGCTTGTCCTTGGGGGCCAGCGTGTCGCCGGTGACGGTGCCCTGCAGCCGGGGCACGGCCACGAAGTCCCCGGCCACCGCGGCGTCGACCGGCGAGGACTCGTGGCCCCGGAGCGTCGAGAGGACGTGCAGGCGCTCGTCGGTGTGGGCCCGGGGGTTGGTGAGCACGGTGTCGGGGCGCAGGGTGCCCGAGAGCACCTTGCACAACGACACCCGCCCGGAGTGCTGGTCCGACAGCGTCTTGCACACCACCAGCAGCGGGGGTCCGGCCGGGTCGCAGGCCACCTCGGTCACCGTGCCGCCGGCCCGGACGGTGGGCGGGCGGCCGCGGTCGGGCGGCGGGCACAGCTCGACGAGGAGGCGGGCCAGGCGGTCGACGCCGACCCCGGTGAGGCCCGAGCAGCACAGCACCGGGAACACCGCCCCGGCGGCAACCCCGCCGGCCAGGCTGGCCTCCAGCTCGTCGCGCCCGATGGTCTCCCCGTCGAGGTAGCGGGCCATCAGCTCGTCGTCGCCGACGACGATCCCCTCCACCAGCTGCTCGTGGACCTGATGCTCGGTCGTGGCCAGGTCGTCGGGGACGGGGCCCTCCGATCCGGTCCGGGGCAGCGGCCCGGAGATGTCGTAGAGGGTGGCCCGGTCGTCGAGCAGGTCGATGACGCCCCGGAAGCCGGCTTCGGCGCCGATGGGCAGCTCCACCGGGGCGATGCCGGCGCCGAACCGGGCCTGGATCTGGGCCAGGGTGCCGTCGAAGTCGGCCCGCTCGCGGTCGAGCTTGTCGACGACGACGATGCGGGGCAGGCCGCGTGCCGCCGCCGCCCGCCAGGCGTCCTCGGTCTGCGCCTGGACGCCGTCGGTGGCGCTCACCACCACGACGGCCAGGTCGGCGACGGCGAGGGCGTCGGCCATTTCGGTGGCGAAGTCGGCGTACCCGGGCGCGTCGAGGAGGTTGACCTTGGTCCCGCTCACCAGGCACGGGGCGATGGCGAAGGCCACCGAGAGCCGGCGGGCCGCCTCCTCCGGCTCGAAGTCGCACACCGTGGTGCCGCGCTCGACCGACCCGGCACGGTCGATGGCCCCGGTGGACAGGAGCAGGGCCTCGGCCAGGGTGGTCTTGCCGGCGCCGTGATGCCCGACCAGGGCCACGTTCCGGATGCCCGACGGCGACGACGGTGCCATGCGCGCCACACCCCCTGGCGCCGTGCCGGACCGACCCCCGGCCGGCCGGGCGCGGGGCGAGCCTAACCGGAGCGACGCGCTTCCTGCCCGGCCGCCGCCCGTGCCCCGGGCCACCTGGGGCGGCGCGCCGCACCGGCTCCCGGGCACCCCCGGACCCCCCGGCCCGGTGGGACGCCGATCGCCCGGTGGTAGCCTGGTGCGGGACATCCGGGTGCTGACGAGGGACGCGCCGGCAGGTCGGCGCCGGCCGGGACGACGGTTCCCCGGCCACCCGACGGACAGGAGACTGCATGTTCGACGGCCGTTGGCGAGACTCGGTGGACCGGGGCACCCGGCCCGTCGGGGAGACGCTCGTCCGGCTGGGTGTCACCGCCGACCTGCTGACCGCCTCGGGCCTGGTGTTCGCCGCCGGCACGGCGGCGGTGGTGGCGTCCGGGCACCTCTTGTGGGCGATCCCCCTCCTCGTCCTCACCGGCTTCCACGACCTCCTGGACGGGCCGGTGGCCAAGGCGGCCGGGACGGCGTCGGCCCGCGGGGCCTTTTTCGACTCGGTCACCGACCGGGTGGCCGACGCCCTCCTCATGGGCGGCGTCGGCTGGTACCTGGTGTCGGTGCACGAGGGCGACCTGGCCCTCCTGCCGCTGGCGGTGCTGGCGGTCGCCTCGATCGTCTCCTACGAGCGGGCCAAGGCCGAGGCGCTCGGGCTCCGGGTGGCCAACGGCGGCGCCTTTGGCGGGCTCATGGAGCGGGCCGAGCGGATGATCCTCCTGGGCGTCGGCTTCCTGGCCTCGTGGCTCCTGGTGCCGGTGCTGTGGGCGCTGCTCGGGCTGACCCTGGTGACGGCGGTGGCCCGCTTCGCCCGGGTGTGGCAGGCGGCCGAGGGCCCGGTCGTGCCGGTCGGTCGGATGCGCCACGCCGGCGGGAGCCCGGCGGCGGCCCGGCGGCGCGAAGCGGCAGCCCGGCGGCGGGAGGCGGCGGTGCCGTCGCGCTGGCGGGAGTGGCGCGACGCCACCTCGGCTCGTCCGCGCCCGGCTGGCCAGCGGACCGGCGAGCTGACTGCCCGCTGGAGGTCCCGGCGCCAGGAGGCCCTGGAGAGCCGCACCAGCCGGGCCATGAGGGCCCGGTCCCGGGGCCAGGACCGGGCCGGGCGGGGGGGCCGCCGGCAGCAGGGCGCCACCGGTCACCGGGGTGGACCGGCCGGCAGCTGAGGACCCGGGCCGCTCCCCCGGAGGCGGCCGGTCGCCGACCACGCCCATGGACGATCCCCGCTCGGCCGCCGTCTACGCCGTCTACCGCGCCCTGGGTGCCGCCCTCCAGGCCGTGCCCGAACCGGTGGCCGAGGGTGGGGCCAGCGTGGTCGGCGCCGTCATGGCCCAGGTGGCGGGCTCACGGCGGTTGCGCCGGCGCCACATCGCCCGGGTCCTGGCCTCGGGCTCGCCCGCCGTCGAGCCCGACCCCGAGGTGGTCCGCCGGTGGGCCCGGCGGTCCTACCGGGCCTACGCCCGCTACTGGGTGGAGGGAGCACGCCTGTCCGCCATCCGCCCGGACGCCATCAGGAGCCGGATGACGGTCGAGAGCGGGTACGAGCACCTCGAAGCCGGGATGGCGGCCGGTCGAGGGGTGGTGCTGGCCCTTCCGCACGTCGGCAGCTGGGAGTGGGGCGGCGCCTTCCTGGCCGGTGAGGGTTACCCGATGACCACCGTCGTGGAGCGGATCGATCCGCCGGCCCTGTTCGACTGGCTCGTCGACCAGCGGCAGCGGATGGGGCTCACGGCCATCCCGCTCGGGGAGGGCTCGGGCGGCGCCGTCCTGCGGGCCCTCCGCCAGGGCGGGCTGGTCGGCCTGCTGTGCGACCGGGACCTGGTGGGCAACGGGGTCGAGGTCGAGCTGTTCGGCGAGACCACCACCCTGCCGGCCGGGCCGGCCACCCTGGCCCTTCGGACGGGGGCCGCCCTCATGGTCGCCGCCGTCTACAGCGGGCCGGGGCGCCACCACACCGGCGTGGTGAGCGAGCCACTCGACACCGAACGGTCCGGACCGCTGCGAAAGGACGTCGTCCGGGTCACCCAGGACATCGCCCGCCGGTTCGAGGACGTGATCCGCCGGGCGCCCGAGCAGTGGCACCTCTACCAGCCCAACTGGCCCAGCGACGAGGGTGGCCCGTCCGCCGACGCGGCTGGCCCGTCCGCCGACGCCGGTGGCGGGCCGGGGGAGGGGACCGGAGCTCCGGCGAGCCGGCGCCGGGCCGGTCGCTGAGGGAGGGCCGGTGCGGATCGCCATGGTGTGCCCGTACAGCCTGTCCCGGCCGGGAGGGGTGCAGGGCCAGGTGCGGGGACTGTCCCGGGAGCTGGAGGCGGCCGGGCACCGGGTGGTGGTGGTGGCGCCCGACGACCGCCGGCCACCGGGGTGGTGCCGGCGACCCGCTCCCGACGGTGCCGGTGCGCCGGCGCCGTGGCGCTTCGTGCCCGGCCGGTCGACGCCGGTCCGTTCGAACGGCTCGGTGGCCCCGGTGGCGCTCTCCCCGGCGGCGGCCTGGCGGGCCCACCGGGCGGTGGCCACCTTCGGGGCCGAGGTCCTCCATCTCCACGAGCCCCTGGCCCCGGCGGTCGGCTACTGGTGCCTGGCCGAGCACCGGCTCCCGACGGTCGGGACCTACCACCGGTCCGGGGGGAGCCGGGCCTACCGGCTCCTCGGGCCGCTGTCCCGCTGGGCCGGCACCCGCCTCGACGTGGCCTGCGCCGTGTCGGAGGCCGCCGCCGAGACGGCGGCGGCGGCGGTCGGGGGCAGGTTCGAGATCCTGTTCAACGGGGTGGAGGTCGAGCGGTTCTCCGGAGCCGAGCCGGTCGCCAGCCCCCGCCCGGCGATCCTCTTCCTGGGACGGCACGAACCGCGCAAGGGCTTGGCGGTGCTCCTGGAGGCCTTCGGCCGCCTGCCGGCCGGGGAGCAGGTGCTGTGGGTCGGCGGCGACGGCCCCGAGACGGCCGGCCTGCGTCGGCGGTTCGGGTCGCTGCCGGGGGTGGAGTGGCTCGGCATGTTGGGCGACGACGAGGTGCCGGCCCGCCTCGCCGGCGCCGCCGTGCTCTGCGCGCCGTCGCTCGGCGGGGAGTCGTTCGGAATGGTGCTCCTCGAAGCGATGGCGGCCGGCTGCGCGGTGGTGGCGTCGGACATCCCCGGCTACCGTGCGGCCGCCGGCGGTCATGGGTTGCTGGCCCCTCCCGGCGACCCCGAGGGATTGGCCGGCGCCCTGGGGGCGGTGCTGGCCGGCGCCGCAGACGACGAGGCCCGCCGGGCCGCCCGCCGCCACGCCGAGTCCTGGTCGATGCGGCGGCTGGCGGCGAGCTACGTGGACCTCTACCGGCGGGCGGTATCGGAGGCTCGCCGGCGGCCGTTGGTAACGTGATCCGCCGATGACCGATGCGTCCCCGCCTCCGCCGCCGCCCTCCCCGGGCCAGCGTCCGGCCACCCCGCCGGGAGCCTCCGGGCCGAGTCGCCGTCGCCGCCGGAGGGGCCGGGGAGGGGGCAACGGCCAGAGGGCCGAGACCCCGTCCGGCGGGGCGTCCGGTCGATCCCCGGCCGGAGAGCAGGGTGGGGGCGGTCGCCGGGCCCCGGCGAGCTCGTCGGGCGGGGACGGTGGCCAGCCCGCCGCCGGCAACGGTGGCGGCGGGGGGAACGGCGCCGGGCGTGGGTCGGGCCCCCGGAGGGACGGCGGCGGCCGCCAGTCGAGTGGCCGGGGGAGCGGCGGTGGTGCTCCCGGACGGCACCAGCAGGGGGGAGGCTCGGGGTCCCGGTCCCGGTCCCGGTCCGGCGGTCCGGGCCGGAGGCGGGGCGGGGCGGGGCGGGGCCAGTCCGCCGCCATCGAGCAGGCGGGACCGTCGGCAGCGACACCGGGGGCTCGGGCCGGGCCGGCCCGAGGGCGCGTGCCGCAGGGGCGCGCCGCACCGGCGGGGGACTCGCCGGGGACGAGCGCCCGGGTGGAGGAGCGGGCCCGCCAGCGGGCGTTCCAGGCGGCCAACCGGCGGCGGTTCCTCCTCCTTTCCGGGACCGGTGGGGCCCTGCCGGGCCTGGTCGCCGGGATCGTGGTCGGGCTGGTGGTGGGACCCGTGGCCGGCGTGGTGGCCGGCGTGGTGGTGCTGGTCGCCGTGGCCGGAGCCCTCGCCCGGCGCGCCGTGCCGGCGGCCCTCCGGGTGATCGGCGGGGGACCGGTGAGCGAGGGCGACTTCCCGTCCCTGGCCAACCTGGTGGACGGGCTGTGCGCCACCTTCGGCGTCCACCAGCCGCAGCTGTGGTTGGTGGACGACCCGGTGCCCAATGCCTGTGCCTTGGGCGCCCGCTCGGGGCACGGCGTGCTGGTCGTCACGTCCGGGCTCGTCGAGCGCATGGGTCTCATCGAGATGGAGGGGGTCGTCGCCCACGAGCTGGCCCACCTGCGGCGCCACGACGCCGCCGTCTCGGCGATGGCGGTGGCCACCGCCGGGCGGCTGGCTCGCCTGACCGGCGGCGACCGCCTGGTGCACGCGGCCGTCGGGCACGGGCGGGAGTACGCCGCCGACCGGGTCGCCGCCCTCGGGGTGAGGTACCCGCCCGGGCTGCGCGACGCCCTGGCGGCGTGCGCCGCCGGGCCGGCGCCGACGGCCGGCTCGGTGTTCACCGGCCGACGGTGGGCGGCCACCCGGTGGCTGTGGATCGACCCCATGGCCGGGGAGCCGCCGCCCGCCGGCACCGGCGCGCTGGACGGCCGGATCGACGCCACCACGGTCCGCCGGGACGCCCTGGCCGAATGGTGAGAACAGGTAGGGTGGGAGCGTGACCACCGCTCCCGAACCACGCAGGACCGGGACCTTCACGGTCAAGCGCGGGCTCGCCGACATGCTCCGCGGCGGGGTCGTCATGGACGTGGTCGACGCCGAGCAGGCGAAGCTGGCCGAGGACGCCGGGGCGGTGTCGGTGATGGCGCTCGAGCGGGTGCCGGCCGACATCCGCCGGGAGGGCGGGGTGGCCCGCATGAGCGACCCGGCCCTGGTCGAGGGGATCCAGCAGGCGGTCACCATCCCGGTCATGGCCAAGGCGCGCATCGGCCATTTCGCCGAGGCCCAGGTGCTCCAGTCGCTCGGGGTCGACTACGTCGACGAGAGCGAGGTGCTCACCCCGGCCGACGAGGGCCACCACATCGACAAATGGGCCTTCACCGTGCCCTTCGTGTGCGGCGCCACCAACCTCGGCGAGGCGCTGCGGCGGATCTCCGAGGGGGCGGCCATGATCCGCTCCAAGGGGGAGGCCGGCACCGGCAACATCGTGGAGGCCGTCCGGCACCTGCGCTCGATCCTGGGGGACGTGCGCCGCCTCACCCAGGCCGACCGGGCCGAGCGCTTCGCCCGGGCCAAGGAGCTGGCGGCGCCCATCGGCCTGGTGGAGGAGGTGGCCGAGACCGGCCGCCTGCCGGTCCCGCTGTTCTGCGCCGGAGGGATCGCCACCCCGGCCGACGCCTCGCTGGTCATGCAGCTCGGAGCCGAGGCCGTCTTCGTCGGCTCGGGCATTTTCAAGAGCGACGACCCGGCCCGTCGGGCCCGGGCCATCGTGGAGGCGACCACGCACTTCGCCGACGCCGACCACGTGGCCAAGGTGAGCCGCGGCCTGGGGGCGCCGATGCGGGGCGAGGAGATCTCGGGCCTGACCGAGCGGCTCGCCGACCGCGGCTGGTAGTCGCCGGCTCCAGCGTGGAGGTCGGCGTCCTCGCCCTCCAGGGCGACGTGCGCGAGCACCGGGCGGCGCTGACCGCAGTCGGGGTGACGGCACGGGAGGTGCGCCGCCCGGCCGACCTCGACGGCCTCGGCGGGATCGTCCTGCCCGGTGGCGAGTCGACCACCCTGTCGATGCTGCTCGAGTCGTCCGGGCTGTTCGAGCCCCTCGGCGCGGCCATCGGCGGCGGCCTCCCGGTCTTCGGCACCTGTGCCGGGATGATCCTCCTGGCCGAGTCGGTCGAGGACGGCCGCCCCGACCAGCGGACCTTCGGGGCGCTCTCGTGCACCGTCCGCCGGAACGGCTACGGCCGCCAGCGATGGTCGTTCGAGAGCGTCCTGGACGCCGACGGGCTGGTGAGGGCGCTGGGCCGGGTGCCGCCGACCGGTGCCGCCGACGGGGATCCGCCGCCCGCCGGCGCGGCCCTCCCGGCCGTCTTCATCCGGGCACCGGTGGTGGTGTCCCACCGGCCCGGGGTCGAGGTGCTCGCCACCCTGCCCGGCCGGGTCGACGGTCGCCGCCACGTCGTCGCCGTCCGCCAGGGGAACGTGCTGGCCGCCACCTTCCACCCCGAGCTCACCGCCGACCGCCGCCTCCACCGCCTGTTCGCGGCGATGGCCAGTTCCCGCCCGGACACCGCCCGATAGCATCGTCCTCTCGGGGGCGCCGGGACGCGCCGGGGCGCTGGGGGCGGGTCATCTGGCGCATGGGAGGACGATCGCCGACATGTCGGGCCACTCGAAGTGGGCAACCACCAAGTACCGCAAGGGGGCGCAGGACAAGGCCCGCTCCAAGCTGTTCGCCAAGCACATCCGCTCGCTCGAGGTGGCGGCGCGGGAAGGGGGCGGCGACGTCACCAAGAATGCCTCGCTGCGGACCGCCTACGAGAAGGCCCGGAGCGACTCGGTGCCGATGGACACCATCGACCGGGCCATCAAGCGGGGGACGGGCGAGCTCGAAGGGGTCCGCTACGAGGCGGCCGTCTACGAGGGGTACGCGCCGGGCGGGGTGGCGGTGATCGTCGAGACCCTGACCGACAACCGCAACCGCACCGCCGCCGAGCTGCGCAACCTGTTCACCCGGAACGGCGGGTCGTTGGCCGAGCCGGGCGCGGTGAGCTGGCAATTCGACCGCAAGGGTGTGCTCGAGCTCGACCGGGCGCTCGACGAGGACCGCATCATGGAGGCGGCCCTCGACGCCGGGGCCGAGGACCTCACCGACGGCGGTGAGCGCTGGCAGCTGGTGTGCGCCCCCGGGGACTTGGCGGCCGTGCGCGACGCCCTCGACGCGGCCGGGATCCCCCCGGCCACCGCCGAGCTCGCCCTCCTCCCCCAGAGCACCGTCGGCGTCCCCGACACCGGCGAGGCCCAGCGGGTACTGCGCCTGCTCGAGGCCATCGACGATCACGACGACGTCCAGGCCATCCACGCCAACTACGACATCGCCGAGGAGGTGATGGCCGCCTACGCCGGCTGACGGCGCCCGGCGGGGGTGGCGGGTCCGCCACCGGGCCGGCCGGGCGCGGTAGGGTCGAACGCATGTTCGTGCTCGGGGTGGACCCCGGCCTCTCCCGGTGCGGCTACGGCCTGGTGGGCCGGAGGCCCGGCGGTGCGCCGGAAGCCGTGGCCGCCGGGGTGGTCGAGACGGACCCCGGCGCCGCCGTGCACGACCGGCTGTGGGAGCTCCAGCGCGAGCTGCGGGCGCTCGTGGCCCAGTACCGCCCGGCGGTCGTGGTGGTGGAGCGGGTCTTCTTCCAGGTCAACGTGCGCACCGCCATGTCGGTGGGGCAGGCCAGCGGCTTGGCGCTGGCGGCGGCGGCCGAGGCCGGGTGCGAGGTCGTCCAGTACACGGCCAACGAGGTGAAGCAGGCGGTCGTCGGCTACGGCAGCGCCACCAAGGAACAGGTGCAACGGATGGTGGCGTCGATCCTGGGCCTGGCGTCGGTGCCCGGACCGCCCGACGTGGCCGACGCGCTCGCCCTGGCCGTGTGCCACCTGGCGACGATGCCGTTGCGGCAGGCGGTGGCGGCGGTGAGCGGGACCGTCCGGTGATCGGGTCGCTGCGGGGTACCGTCGCCGCCCGGACGGCCGCCAGTGAGATCGTCGTCGAGGTTGGCGGGGTGGGCTACCGGGTCTCGGTGCCCACGGGGACGGCGTCCGCCGTGGGACCGGCCGGCTCCCCGGTCCACCTCCACGTGCACACCCACGTCCGGGAGGACGCCATCGTGCTCTACGGCTTCAGCCATGACGACGAGCGACGGTGCTTCGAGGCGCTCCTGGGTGCCCACGGCGTCGGGCCCTCCCTGGCCCTGACCATCCTCTCGGCGCTGTCGCCGGCGGCACTCTCGACGGCGGTGCTGGAGGAGGACGCCGACACCCTGTGCGCCGTTCCCGGGATCGGCCGCAAGACGGCGGCCCGGCTGCTGATCGACCTGAAGAGCCGCCTCGACCTGCCGGACTTCTCGCCGGCGGCCCACGCCGGCGGCGCCGGGGCGACGAGCTCGGCCCGGGCCGAGGCCCGTGCGGCGCTGGCCGAGCTGGGATACGGCCCCGACGAGATCCGTGCCGCTCTCGACGGCCGTCCCGCCGATCTCGGGGTGGAGGACCTCCTGCGGCTCGCCCTCCGGGAGCTGGCGGCCCGGTGACGGGACGCTCCCGGCGCGAGGTGCTGGCCGTCCCCGACGCCCCTGACGCCCCTGACCCCCCTGACGACTCCAGCGGACGCGACGCCCCGGCCGGACGCGACGCCCCCGACGTCCCCGACCACTCCAGCGGAGGCGACCCCCGTGCCGGACGCGACGCCCCTGACGCCCCCGCCGGCTCCGACTCCGGTCCCCGGGCGATCGACCCGTCGGCCGGTCCCACCGACGACCCGGAGGAGGCCGGCCTCCGGCCGAAAGACCTGTCGGAGTTCGTCGGCCAGGCCGAGCTGGTGGAGCACCTGGGCATCGTCCTGCAGGCGGCGCGCCGCCGCCGCCAGCCGGTGGACCACCTGCTCTTCGCCGGTCCGCCCGGGCTGGGCAAGACGACCCTGGCCGGCATCGTGGCGGCAGAGATGGGCGCCGGGCTGCGGATCACCTCGGGGCCGGTCCTCGTCCGGGCCGGTGACCTGGCGGCACTGCTGACCGATCTCCAGGACGGCGACGTCCTCTTCATCGACGAGATCCACCGGCTGCACCGCTCGGTGGAGGAGGTGCTCTACCCGGCGATGGAGGACGCCAAGCTGGACATCGTCATCGGCAAGGGCCCGACGGCCCGGTCGATCCGGCTCGACCTGCCCCGGTTCACCCTGGTCGGCGCCACCACCCGCACCGGGCTCGTGGCCGGGCCCCTGCGCGACCGCTTCGGTTTCGTCGGCCGGCTCGATCTGTACGGCACCGACGACCTGCGCTCCATCGTCAGCCGGTCCGCCCGGATCCTCGGGGTGCGCGTCGAGCCCGATGGCGCCGCCGGGATCGCGGCCCGCTCCCGGGGCACCCCCCGCATCGCCAACCGCCTCTTGCGGCGGGTCCGGGACTTCGCCGAGGTCCGGGGCGACGGGGTGGTCACCGGTGGGGTGGCGGCCAGGGGGCTCGACCTCTTCGGCGTGGACGGGCTGGGCCTGGACAAGGTCGACCGGGCCATCCTCGACGCGCTGTGCCGCCGTTTCGGCGGTGAGCCGGTGGGCCTCACCACCCTCGCCCAGTGCATCGGCGAGGAGCCCGACACCGTCGAGGACGCCTACGAGCCGTACCTTCTCCAGCAGGGCCTCTTGCGCCGGACGCCGCGGGGAAGGGTGGCCACGGGCCGCGCCTGGGCCCACCTCGGGGCGGTGGCGCCGGCCACGGCCGGCGCCGCGCTCTTCTAAGGGCGCCAGTCGGTCGGCGACGTCAGTCGGTCAGCGGCTCGTAGCGGTAGCCGAACCCCCGTACGGTCCGCAGCGGTGCGTCGTCGGACTCCCAGTCGAGCTTGCGACGGAGCCGGAGGATGGCGTACTTCACGCGAGCCGGCGCCAGGCCGGCCGGCTCGTCCCAGGCCAGCTCGACCAGCTGGTCGGCCGAGAGGATCTGCCCGGCGTGGCGCACCAGCGCCGAGAGCAGGCGGTACTCGGTCGGGGTGAGAAGGACCGGGTCGCCGTTGAGGTAGGCCTGCTGGTGGAGGAAGTCCATGCGGACCCGGCCGTCGTCGAAGCTCGTCTGGGCGACGGGAGCGGTGACCCGCCGCCGCCGGACGGCCTGGAGCCGGGCGAGCAGCTCCACCCGGCTGAACGGCTTGGTCAGGTAGTCGTCGGCGCCGGCGTTCAGCCCCCGGACCTTGTCCCGCTCGGCCGAGCGAGCCGTGAGCACCATGACCGGCACGTCGCTCATGTCCCGGATGCGCTCCAGGACCTGCCAGCCGTCGATGTCAGGCAGGCCGATGTCCAGGATGACGACGTCGGGCCGTGTCTGGTGGAAGGTGCGGATCCCCTGGCGCCCGGTCTCGGCCTCGCACACCGTGTAGCCCTCGCGCCCGAGGAGAGTCCGCAGGAGCTGCCGGATGTCGCCGTCGTCCTCGATGGTGAGGATCGTGGTGGAACGTGCTGATCCGTCCATGGTTCGTCCCCCCCTGACGGGGGTGGCGAGGGGGGCCCCCTCCTCCCGTACCCAGGTCTGGCTCACAGACCGATCCTACCGCCCGCTCCTGACCGCTGCACCTGGCGTTCAGCGGGAACCGGCGGGGCGCGCCCGCACCCGGGCCGGCCACCAGGTATCGTGATCGTCCTGTGCACGTGGGAAACCTTCGCGGTCCCCGCTCTCTTCCTGAAAGGTCGGACCGTTGACCCCTGTCTTCGCCGAGCTCCTGCACCCGGCCGTGCTGGCGGCGACCAGCAAGAAATCGTCGGGCGGCAGCACGAGCCTCATCATCTTCATCGTCCTGATCGCCGTGGTGGGCTACTTCCTCCTCCTCCGGCCCCAGCAGCAGAAGGCGCGCAAGCAGAAGGCGGCCCAGTCCGACATCAACGAGGGCGACGAGGTGGTGACGGTCGGCGGCATCGTGGGCCGGGTCATCAAGATGGACGGCGACCGGGTGCACCTGATCACCGGTCACCACGCCACACCCGACCTGCCGGAGCAGCCGCCCCACCGGATGACCTTCGTGCGAAGCGCGATCTCCCGCAGGATCGATCCTCCGGCGCCGGAGCCCTCCACCAACGGGTCGGGTGAGCTTGCCCTCGACGACTTCTCCTTCGAGCACGAGGAGGACGGCGAGGGTGACGGGCTGGACGGGGACGCCGAGGACGGCTACGGCGACGGCGGCTACGCCGAGGACGGTACCGGCGACGAGGATGTCGACCAGGACGACGAGGTCGACGAGGCGGAGGACGAGCCGGTCGCCGAAGAGCTGCCGCCGCGGCGTGGCCGCGGCGGCCGGGGCGGGCGCGGCGGCCGGGGCGGCGCTAAGGGGGGCATGAGCCCGTGAGCCCACCGTCGTCGCGCGCTCGTGCACGACGGCAGCAGTCCCTGGTTGTCAGCCTGATCATCGTCGTGGTGGTGGCGTTCGGAGCGCTGGCGGCGACGCTGGCCTCGGGCTGGGCGCCCCGGCTCGGCCTCGACCTGGCCGGCGGTCTGCAGGTCGTCTACAAGCCGGCGCACAAGGTGTCCAAGAGCGACCTGAACGAGGCGGTGACCGTCCTCACCAACCGGGTCAACGGGCTGGGCGTCTCGGGATCCACCGTGGGCACCCAGGGCGGTGACATCCTGGTGCAGGTGCCGGGGGTCACCAACGGCCGGCAGATCCTCCAGACCATCGGCAAGACCGCCCAGATGTACTTCCGTCCCGCCCTGTGCGGGGCCCCGGCGTTCGCCGGCCACAAGGCCAAGTCGGCGAAGCCGGCGAAGGCCCCGCTCCCGTCGTGCTCGCCGACGTCCGCCCTGACCAAGACAAATCTGGCGGTGACGCCGAACGCCACAGGCAAGTACAACTCGAACAATGTCCCGGCTGACCCCACCCTGGCCGCCTACCCGAGCACGACCCCGACACACAACGCCAAGACAAAGACGGTCCTCCTGCCCGAGATCCCCGGCGCCGGCTCCTACTCCCGCTACCTGCTCGGCCCGGCCCAGCTCACCGGCCACGCCATCGCTTCGGCGGTAGCCCAGCAGACACAGCTCGGCAACTGGGTCGTCAACTACAAGCTGACCGGCAAGGGGACACCGCAGTGGGAGAAGCTGGCGCAGGGGAGCTTCCACCAGATCGTGGCCATCGAGCTCGACGGAGTGGTGCAGTCGGCGCCCATCATCCAGCCGGCGCAGTCGGCGTTCTCCTCGTTCGGCGGGAGCGGGCAGATCTCCGGGCACCTCACCGAGCAGCAGGCCAAGACACTGGCCCTGGCCATGGAGTACGGCTCGCTCCCGGTGCGCCTGATCCGCCAGACCAGCCAGACGGTGTCGCCCACCCTGGGCCACTCGGCCCTGATCGCCGGCCTGGGCGCCGGCCTGGCCGGGCTCCTGCTGGTCCTGCTCTACACCATCCTCTACTACCGCCTCCTCGGCATCGTGGTGGTGAGCGGGCTGGCGGTGACCGCCGCCCTGCTGTGGGCGATCATCTCGGCCCTCGGCCACACGTCGGTGGCACCCAGCTTCGACCTGGCCGGGGTGACCGGGATCATCGTCTCCATCGGGATCACCGTCGACTCCTACATCGTCTACTTCGAACGGCTGAAGGACGACGCCCGGGCCGGCCGGACGGTCCGGACCAGCGTCGACGGGGCGTTCAAGAGCGCGTGGCGCACGGTGCTGGCGGCCGACACGGTGTCGCTGGCGGCGGCGGTGGTGCTCTTCTTGGTGGCGGTCGGCGCAGTGAAGGGCTTCGCCTTCTTCCTCGGGCTCTCGACCCTCCTCGACGTGATCATGACCTACTACTTCACCCGGCCGCTGGTCGTCCTGCTCGGTCGTAACGAGCGCCTTACCCGGGCCCGGCACATGGGCATCTCGAGGGGGCTGGCCGCAGGATCCGGAGCCGAGGCGGCGTGAGCCCGGCCCGCGGGACCGGCGGCGACGGGACCGGCGGCGACGGGACCGGCGGCGACGGGGCTGCCGTGCCGGACCTTCCCTACGACCCGTCGG
>JBOGGE010000003.1:0-8944 GCA_050743865.1 Acidimicrobiales bacterium | reverse complement strand
GCGCCGGTCGATCGACGACGCGCCGTTCGGCGGGGGTGCCGGGATGGTGATGATGCCGGCCCCGATCTTCGCCGCCGTGGAGGAGGTCGAGAAGGCGGAGGGCCTGCCTCGGCCGTTGTTCCTGCTGTCGCCGGGCGGGCGGCGGTTCGACCAGGCGGCGGCGGGCGAGCTGGCGGCATCCCCGGACGGCTTCTCCCTGTTGTGCGGGCGCTACGAGGGCGTCGACCACCGGGTGTCGGACCACCTGGTCGACGGCGAGCTGTCGGTGGCCGACGCCGTTCTGGCCGGGGGGGAGCTCCCGGCCCTGGTCGTCGTCGAGGCGGTGGCCCGCCTCCTGCCCGGCACCCTGGGGAACGAAGAGTCGACCGAGGACGAGAGCTTCGCCGGCGGCCTGCTCGAGTACCCGCAGTACACCCGGCCGGCGTCCTTCCGGGGCTGGGACGTCCCCAGTGTCCTGCGGTCCGGCGACCACGGCAGCGTCGCCCGCTGGCGCCGGGCCGAGGCCCTGCGGCGGACCCTGCGGTTCCGGCCCGATCTGATCGAGGCCCGGGGCGGGCTCGACGACCGGGAGGTCGACCTCCTGGCGGAGGCGGGCGAGGTGCGCCTGTTGGCCGAGCACGGCTACGATACGGGGTCCGGCCGACCTCCCCCGAGCCCGAAAGACGCGCCCCATGCACCCGACTGAGATCATCGACCGCGACAGCCTGCGCGACGACGTGCCGCAGTTCCGGCCCGGCGACACCGTCAAGGTGCACGTCCGGGTGGTCGAGGGGAGCCGCGAGCGGGTCCAGGTGTTCCAGGGGGCCGTGATCCGGCGCCAGGGCGTCGGGGTGCGCGAGACGTTCACCGTCCGCAAGGTGAGCTTCGGCGTCGGGGTGGAGCGGACCTTCCCGGTGCACTCGCCGACCATCGCCAAGCTGGAGGTGGCCACCTACGGCGACGTCCGGCGGGCGAAGCTGTACTACCTGCGCCAGCGCTCCGGCAAGGCGGCGAAGATCAAGGAGAAGCGGGCCGTTCGCCCGTGAGTGACCGCCGGTGAGCGAGGAGGAGCTCGAGCGCTACGAGGCCGAGATCGAGCTCGCCCTGGTGCAGGAGTACAAGGCCGTGCTCCCGATGTTCGGCTACGTGGTCGAGACGGAGCGGCGCTTCTACCTGGCCAACGACGTCTCGCTCCGGCTCCGCAGCGACACCGACCCGGCGTGCGTGGAGCTCGAGCTCACCGACGCCTGGGTGTGGGACATGTACCGGCCGGCCAGGTTCGTGCCGTCGGTCCGGGTGGTGACGTTCCGGGACGTGAACGTGGAGCGCCTCCCCGAAAAGGAGCTCTGACCGGCGCCGGAGGTCCGGGGTGGCCCGGGGTGCAGGGTGCCGCCACGTCGCCACGTCGCCACGTCGGCGGGGCCCGAGGATCCAGCGCCGGGCCTTGGGCCGACCGTTCGGGGGGTGGCGAACGATCCGTCGGTCCCCGGCCGAGAAGGCTGGGCACCGGGCGCTCCCTGGGCTCCCGGCGAAGGGCATGACGGCACGGGTGGTCCCGAGCGCCGGCCGCCCGGCGTCGCCGGTCGCCGCCGGCGCCTCGGCGCGGCCGGGGAGGAGCTGGTTGCCCGGTGGTACGAGGCCGCCGGGTACCAGATCCTCGACCGGAACTGGCGATGTGCCGAGGGCGAGCTCGACCTCGTGTGCCGCCGGGGGCCGACGGTGGCGGTGGTCGAGGTGAAGACCCGTTCGTCGACGGCCTACGGCCCACCGGCGTCGGCCGTGACCCGGGCCAAGCAGCGACGCATCCGGCGCCTGGCCGCCCGGTGGCTCCGCCAGAACGCGGTGCGTTGTCACACCGTGCGGTTCGACGTGGCGTCGGTGATGGGTGGCCGGGTCGACGTGGTCGCCGGGGCCTTCTGATCGCCGCTCGCTGGCGGCGCCGGCACCCACCGCCGTAGCGTGGCGGTGCCGGCGACGAGGAGGGTGCCGTGGAGACGTTGATCGTCGAGCGGGACGGAGGTGTGGCCACGGTCACCATGAACCGCCCGCACCGCAAGAACGCCGCCACCGCCACGATGCTCCGGGAGCTCCGGGCCTGCTTCGAGGAGGTGGAGCAGCGTCCCGAGGACCGGGTCCTGGTCCTGACCGGCGCCGGCGGCGACTTCTGCTCGGGGGCGGACCTGGGTGATCCCGACAGCCCGGCGCCTGCGGGCGGTGTGCCGGCGGTCGTCTCGATGCGGCGCCTGGGCGATGTCGCCCTGGCCCTTCACCGCCTGACCAAGCCGACCATCGCCCGAGTGGACGGGGTGGCCGTCGGGGCCGGGCTGAGCCTGGCCCTCGGCTGCGACCTGGTCGTCGCCTCCGACCGGGCCCGCCTGTCCATGATCTTCTCCCGCCGGGCCCTGGCCCTCGACGCCGGTGCGTCGTGGCTCCTGCCGCGCCTGGTCGGGATGGCCCGAGCCAAGGAGGTGGCGCTCTTCGGGGACCTGCTCGATGCCGAGCGGGCCCTGGCCCTCGGCCTGGTCAACCGGGTGGTGCCGGCCGGCCAGCTCGCCGCCTTCGTCGACGGATGGGCCCGGTCACTGGCCAACGGTCCCACCCTGGCCCTGTCGCTGACCAAGACCCTGCTGAACAACTCCTGGTCGTCCAGCCTGGGTGAGGCAGTGGAGGACGAGGCGCGCTGCCAGGCCGTCAATTTCACGAGCGCCGATACGGCCGAGGCGTTGGCGGCATTCGGCCAGAAGCGGGAGCCCCGGTTCATCGGGCGCTAGACGGCCCTGGCCGGCCGGCCGGCCGGCCGGCCGGCGGGCGCCGGTGCCGGGGGCGCCCGATCGAGCGGGCGTTGGACCTATAGTCGGAGTCACGGGCGGCCTGCGATCGTCCCCGAGCCCCGGGGCCGGCCACGTCATCACCGCTCGGGCCCCTGGGAGGGAGGCCCGGATGTTGAACGGCGTGCAGGGCATGATCGGCGAGGTGGCGGTGGTCACCAAATCGATCGAAGGCGCCCACGGGCCGGGCCGGATCCGTGCCCGCGGCGAGGACTGGATCGCCATCCCCCTCGACCCGTCCCAGCAGATCGACCCGGGTGTCCAGGTGGTCGTGGCCGACGTGGAGCGCGGCCTCCTCGTCGTCTACCCGGTCGACCGTTAGGCCGGGCAGGGACGAGAAGGCGAGCACTCCAGACCCAAGAGAACCGAGGTGGCTCGATGTTGTGGATGAGGATCGTCCAGCAGGGCAGTGTGGGGGTGGTGAAGCGGTTGGGCGAGTTCCGGGCCATCCGCCAGCCCGGGCTCCACCCCCTGATGCCGCTCGTCGACCGCATGGTCAAGGTCGACATGCGGGAGTTCCCGATGACGGGCGACCAGCAGGCGGTGATCACCAAGGACAACGTGTCGCTCTGGGTCAGCGCCACCATCTTCTGTCAGGTGATCGACGTCAAGGCCGCCCTCTTCGAGATCGCCGACTACATGCTCGCCGTCGACCAGCTCTCACGCACCGCCCTGCGCGCCGTGTTCGGCGAGCTCACGCTCGACCAGTCGCTCTCGGAGCGGGAGACGATCAACATGCGGATGCAGGACCACATGGCCGATGCCGCCATGAAGTGGGGCGTCCGGTTGAACCGCATCGAGATCCTCGACATCACCCCCCCGAACAATGTCCTCCAGGCGATGTCGGAGCAGAAGGAGGCCGAGCAGCACAAGCGGGCGGCCATCTTGAAGTCCGAGGGCGAGCAGCAGGCGGCGATCAACAGCGCCGGTGGGCGCAAGCAGGCGGCCATCCTCGAGGCCGAAGGCGCAAAGGAGGCGTCGATCCTCGCCGCCGAGGCCCAGATGCGGTCCCTCGAGCTGCGGGCCGAGGGGGAGAAGAAGGCGCAGACCCTGCGCGGCGAGGGTGAGGCAGCCGCCCTGAGTGCCATCGACGGCGCCACGGTCCGGCCCGGCACCCTGGCCGTGCTCCAGCTTCGGGCCCTCCAGGACGTGGCCACGGCGCCGAACACCAAGGTGGTGGTCCCCTACCAGGCGGCAGGGCTCATCGGCAGCGCCGAGGCTCTGGTGGAGTCGCTGAAGGGTGCCGGCGAGGCAGTCGCCCCGGCCGCCGTCGGCAACGGCGCCACCGTGAGGCCGCCCGGCACCTGAGGGGAGCCGGTCCGGCGGTCGGGTCAGGCTGCTGGCGAGTGGGGGGACGACCGGCGCTCCGGTGACGCCGGGTCCGACGCGTCAACCGCCCGAGGCATGGTCAGGCCGCCGAAGTGATCGACGGTACCGGGCTGCTCGCCGTGCTGCCGGCGCTCGGCCGTCCAGGTGTCGCGGGCCGCCCGGGCCTCGAGCCGGGCCTGGAGCCGGCGCTCTCCCTCGGCGGCGCGCTCGGATGCCACGGCCATCTCGGCGTCGTCCCGAAGGATCCGGACGTTCTGGTGCGGCACGATCTCGATCTTGTCGGCCGGGTGGCCGCGCCGCCACCGGCTCACCGCCCCTGCCCCTCGCCGGCCGGGGCCCCGTGGTATCGGATCAAGGTGGCCATGCCAGACCTCCTGCCCTCCGTCGGCCCAATCTATGCACTGCCCCTCCCCCCGCGCCTTCGCCCGCCTGCAATTGGCATGTGACGTGGGGCGGCACCTCGACCGGGGCGAGGCCCCCGGGGCGCTTCGTCGACCGGCTCACCTCCGTCGGGGGATGGCCGGCGTCCGCCGTGCTCCGGACGGCCTCGACTCGGTCCGCTGGCCGCCTACTTGGCGACCATCCTCGCTGCCAGTGACGTCGGCCTGCCGCTGTCGGACGTCGCCGCCGGGCCCGGCGCCCCCCTCAGCAGCTCGACCGCCGGAGCGATCTGATCGGCGGTCTCGAGATCCCCGAGGGCCTCGAGCGCCAGCGTCTTGGTGTCCACCACCAGAGAAGACATCCCTATCCTCCTTTTCCGGGCCGGACCTCCTTGTCCGCCCCCAGTCCCGCTGTGGCCCGCCACCGCGGCGCCGTCCCCCGACACACGGCGCCGCAGCGCGGCCGTACACTCCATCGGCCCGTACCGGCACCGGCTTTAACGGAATTGCCTCCCGGGGCCGGTCGGTCGTCAGGTCGGAGCCGAGGGGCCGGCGGCGGTCGCCCCGCCGCCGACCGCCCCCGCCTCGGCTGGCCCGGTGGAGGCGCCGCCGGTCGACCGCCCGCGGCGGATGGGCACGTGCACGTAGAGGTGCTCCCGGGGGGGGACGATCCGGTCGGTCGGCTGCGGCGGCATGAGGTACTCCGTGGGGGCGAAGTGGTCGTCGTGCTGGCGCCCCGGGTCGAACACCCGGCTGAACTTCCACAGCATGCGGACGAAGTTCGTCTGGCCGCGGGCGAGGTTGCCCAGAGCGATCCCCATCGTCGCCCCGAGCGCCCGGATGCCGAGGTGCTTGCGGGCCAGCACCCGCTGGGTCTGCACCAGCTCCTCGTAGAAGCGCTGCAGCGGGAGGCGGGTCGGCAGGACGGCGTGGGCGATGTCGAAGAGCCGGTAGTCCCGGGTGGTGAGGGCCCGCCGCTCGCTGAACCAGGTCTCGGTCCCCGGGTACGGCGTAAGGACGGTGAGCTGGACGATCTCAGGGATGCTCGACGCCCACTCCCTGACGGCGGCGAAGCGTCGCTCGTCCCAGTCCGGGTCGACGATGATGTTGACGGCCACGGCGATCCCCAGCTTCCGGGCTGCTTCCAGGGCCTGGAAGTTGACGTCGAGCTTGGTGCGCTTGCGGAAGGCCAGGAGCCCCTCGTCGTCGATGGCCTCGATCCCGAGGAACATGTAGGTCAGGCCGAGCCGGCGCCAGTAGGAGAAGAGCTCGAAGTTGCGCAGGAGCACGTCGGAGCGGGTCTCGAGGTAGTACTGCTTGCGGATCCGCCGTCGCTCGATCTCCCGTCCGACGGCGAAGCCGTCCTCGGCCTTGATGAACGCCACGTCGTCCACCAGGAAGACCCCGGGTTCGGCGATCCGCTCGAGCTCCTCGCCGGCCGCCTCGGCCGGGAGCTTGCGGTAGCTGCGCCCGTAGAAGGTCCACGCCGAGCAGAACGAGCAGTCCCACGGGCACCCGCGGGACAGCTCGATCGACGCGCAAGGGTCGAGCGAGCCGATGAAGTACCTCCGCCGGCGGCCGCCGATGTCCCGCGCCGGCGGGAAGTCCTCCAGCCGGTCGATGAGCTTGGGGGGTGGCCCGACGCCGTCCGCCGTCACCACTCCGGGCACGGAGTGGACCGATGCCGCTGTCCCGGCCGCCGCCAGCAGGTCGGTCGTCGCCACCTCGCCCTCGCCCCGCACCACAACGTCGATGGCGCCCGCCCCGTGCTCGATCAGCTCGCTGGCCACGAAGGACGCCGAGTGCCCGCCGACGAACACGAAGGCGGTGGGCTGGAGCCGCTTGACCAGCTTGGCCAGGTCGACGACCTCGGGGACGTTGGCCAGGTAGTTGAGCCCGAAGCCGACGGCCTGCGGGGCGAAGGTCTCCAGCTGGTGCACGAGCTCGGAGGTCGGCCACACCTGGAGGTCGACCATGCGGACGTCGTGGCCTTCCTTGCGGGCAGCCGTCCCGATCCGTTCCACCCCGATCGGCTCGAGGCGGAGGTACAGCTCCGAGTAGAGGAGAGCGCTCGGGTGCACGAGGAGCAACCGCACTGTGGTCGATGGTAACGACGAGGTCCCCGACATCGTGCAGCCGGGCGCCGGTTCGTCGGGAGCCTTCCGGCGAGCGGTGGTCGTCACCTGGCCCGGGTTGCCACCCCCACTGCCGGGGCCGGGCCGGCCCCGGGGCTGTCACAGGCGCCGCGTAGCCTGCCGGCGGCGCCTCGAGGTGTCGGCGCCCCCGGCGGCACGTGACCCTCCACAGGAATGACGAGCCCGAGCCGCCGCCGTCGGCGGCTGCTCCGGACCTGAGTCAAGGAGGCGTCATGATCGCCGTCGTACCTTCCGCCACCCTCGTCGGGGCCACCGGTTGCCCGGTCACCGTCGAGGTCCACGTGTCGAGTGGCCTCCCGTCGTTCACCGTCGTCGGGCTGCCCGATGCCGCGGTGCGGGAGTCCCGCGACCGCGTCCGGGCCGCCCTGCTGTCGAGCGGGTATACCTGGCCTGAGCAGCGGGTAACGGTGAACCTGGCCCCGTCGAGCATCCGCAAGGGGGGATCGGGGCTTGACCTGCCCATCGCCGTCGGTGCCCTGCTTGCGCTCTCGGCCCTGCCGGCTTCTGCCGTTCGGGGGACGGCGTTCGTGGGGGAGCTGGGGCTCGACGGCTCGCTCCGGCACGTGCCCGGGACCATCGCCCTGGCCGACGCCGTCGACGCCTGCCGGCTGGTGGTCCCCGAATGTGACCTGGCCGAGGCGGCGGCCGTGCGTCCCGGTTCGACCCTGGGGTCGGCGACGCTTCGCCAGGTGGTGGACGCGCTGCGGGGTCACGCCGCCTGGCCGGCGGTCCGGGTCGAGGGCGGTGGGGCGCCGGCGCCGGCCGACCGGATGTCCGGCCCGGCGATGCCGCCGGTGTGGCCGGCCGGCCGGGACATGGCAGAGGTGAGGGGACAGCGGGTCGGCCGCCGCGCCGTCGAAGTGGCGGCGGCCGGCGGCCACCACATGCTCATGGTCGGCCCGCCGGGATCGGGGAAGACGATGCTGGCGGAGCGCCTACCGGGTCTGCTCCCCACGCTCGGTCACGGCGAGGCGGTGGAGGTCTCCCGCATCCACTCGGCCGCCGGCTTGCCGCTCCCCGCCGGCGGTCTCGTGCGCCACCCGCCGTTCCGCGCCCCCCACCACGGAGCGTCAGCCGTCGCCCTCGTGGGTGGTGGCACCGGCAACCTGCGCCCGGGCGAGATAAGCCTCGCCACCAACGGCGTGCTCTTCCTCGACGAGATGGGCGAATTCCCGGCGGTGGTCCTCGACGCCCTCCGCCAGCCGCTCGAAGAGGGAATTGTCCGCGTCAGCCGGGCCCGGGGCTCGGTGACCTTCCCCGCTCGTTTCTTGCTGGTGGCGGCCATGAACCCGTGCCCCTGCGGCGAGGGCGGGCCTCCAGGGGCCTGCCGGTGCCTGCCGTCGGCCCGGGCTCGCTATGCCCGCAGGCTGTCCGGACCGCTGCTGGACCGTTTCGACCTGGTGGTGCCGCTACGCCGGCCGGACGCCGACGAGCTCCTGGCCAGGGGCGGAGGAGAGCCCACGGTGGCTGTTGCCGCCCGGGTCGCTGCGGCACGCCGGGCGTCACTGGCCCGCGGGTTCCCGACCAACGCCGCGGTGCCGGCGGGGTCCCTCGACGCGGTGGGACCGCTGTCGGCCGGCGCCGCCCGTCTCCTGGACGGCCATCTCCGGGCCGGCCGGCTGAGCGGGCGGGGCCTGCACCGGGTGCGGCGGGTGGCCCGCACCGTCGCCGATCTCGACGACGGGGCCGGTGGGGCCGGCGAGACGGTCGAAGTCCGCCACGTCGCCGAGGCGCTCGCTCTCCGCGCCGCCCGGGAGATCGTGGGGTCGGCGATGTCGGGCTGACCGCCGGGGCATTGCCGCCGACGGCCATGACGGCGACAATCGGGCGATGCGGAGGGCTCGGTGCCGGCGAGATGTCACCTCGGCCCTATCGGAGGCGGCGTTGGCGGCGTTGGCGGCGGCGACCGTGGTGACCGTTCTGGTGGCGTGCCCGGCCGCCTTCCCGGCGACCGCCCTGGCGGCGTCCCCGGCCGCCGCCCGTTCCCGGGCGCCGGTCGCCGAGCAGGTGAGCGCCTCGGGGACGGTGGGCGCGGTCGTGGCCCTGGGCTCTGCACCGTTCCTGGGCGACACCGGCGGCGGCGCCCTCGCCGCCCCGGTGGTGGGGATGGCCGCCGATCCGACCGGCGCCGGCTACTGGGAGGTGGCCTCCGACGGCGGGGTGTTCAGCTTCGGGGACGCCACGTTCTCGGGCTCGAGGGGCGGCCGCGCCCTCGCCGCCCCGGTGGTGGGCATGGCCGCCGACCCGACCGGCGCCGGCTACTGGGAGGTGG
>JBOGGE010000002.1:0-74905 GCA_050743865.1 Acidimicrobiales bacterium | reverse complement strand
GGCGGGGGCGGCGAGTAGGGCTTCATGGTAGCGAACATCTGACCGACGAAGCCTTCCGCAGTCCAGTTCACTAGACCGATCCTGCCCCCCGGCCGGCAGACCCGGACCAGTTCGTCGGCACTTGCCTGGTGGTGAGGAGCAAACATGATCCCGACGCAGGACAACACGACGTCGAAGGTGGCGTCGGCGAACGGCAGTGTCTCGGCGTCGCCCTCCCGCCAGACCAGCTCGGCCCCTCGATACGCCGCGATGCGTTGGCCGGCTTCGAGCAGCGCTGGGGTGATATCGCACGCAGTGACCTGCGCTCCCCGCAGTGCGGCCGGGATGGCGGCGTTGCCCGATCCGCAGGCCACGTCGAGCACCGTGTCGCCTTCCTGGACGCCGCACGCCTCGACCAGCACCGATCCAAGGTCGGGAATGACGTCGGCGGCCACCGCCGGGTAGTCGCCCATCGCCCACATGGCTCGGTGTCGGGCCTTGAGGTCGCCGTCAACGGGTTCGTCGTCGAGCACAGTCACGTCGTCTCTCCTTGTACGGCCGTCGAGCTGGGCTCTCTGATGCCGACGTACGTGCCGCCATGGCCGTGTGCATGCGGGAGCTTCACCCTCGGGGCGCTTCGCTTGAAAGTGCGCAATGGGACCATTGTCGGTCGGCGGCAGGACCGCGACAAGTACAAAAAATGAAGTGCGGCGCTAGAGTGGGGACGTGGACGGATACGGCCAGTTCTGCCCGGTGTCCAAGGCAGCCGAAGTGATCTGCCAGCGTTGGACGCTGCTCATCCTGCGCGAGCTACTCGTCGGCAGTACTCGGTTCAACGAGATCCGACGTGGGATACCCACTTGCTCACCGGCGCTCCTCTCCAAGCGACTCAAGGAGCTCGAGCGAGCCGGGATCATCGATCGCGAAGCCAGCTCCTGCCGCTTGACGGAGGCGGGTCGGGAACTGTTGCCGATCGTCCTCGGTCTTGGCGAATGGGGGCAGCGTTGGGTCCGCACCGACTTCCGGCCCGAGGAGCTCGACCCTGGCCTGCTGCTCTGGGATGTCCGGCGGAACCTCATCGCCGGGGGGCTGGGCGAACAGCGCGCCACGATCGAGTTCATTTTCCCCGCGCTTCCCACCAAGCAGCGCTTCTATTGGCTTGTCGTCGACGCCCATGAGGTCGACCTGTGCCTTACCGACCCCGGATGGGAAGTCGACGTGATCCTCGAAGCCGACCTACGCGCCCTCACCGAGATCTGGATGGGCGACGCCGCCTTTGCCGACGCTCTCGTAGACGGGAGGATTGTGCTCCGCGGCCCGACGCGACTGACCCGGCGTATCCCGGCCTGGTTCGGCCAACACCCGCAGTTCGCCAAGGTCCGGCCCGCCCGATAAGGCACCAACCAGATTCACCGGGGGCGACGTCGGTCGCGGCCGGCGAAGGCGATGTCCTGAGACCCCGCGACCGACATCAACGCGAGACGTGACTCGGGACTTTGGAAAGGACTGCAGGCGCGGACGAACAGGGAGCGGTCGGGCCCGATGGCGTGAGCAGAGCTCGGGAGCGGGCTTGACACGTAACTAACAGGTTACGTATGCTGTTGGGGTGTGGACGGCAACCGTGTGTTCAAGGCGCTCGCCGACCCCACCCGTCGTTTCCTGCTGGACCTGCTCTTCGAGCGTGAGGGCCGTACGTTGAGCGAGCTCGAAGCCCAGGTCGACATGACGCGCATCGGGGTCATGAAGCATCTGCGCCTGTTGGAGGCAGCGGGGCTCGTCGTCACCCGCCGGTCCGGGCGGGAGAAGCTGCACTTCCTCAACCCGGTCCCGATCCAGCTGATCCACGATCGGTGGATCAACAAGTACACCGAGCGTCAGGTTTCGGCGCTCGCCGACCTCAAGACTGAGTTGGAGGCAGAGACATGACCACCACGGCCGAGACCGTCCAGATGTACCGCGTCTATGTCAGAGCAACCCCCGAGGCGATCTGGGATGCGATCACCAAACCCGAGTGGACGGTGAAGTACGGCTACGCCCCCGTGGTGGAATACGACTTGCGCCCAGGCGGTGCCTTCCGGGCCCACGCCAACGAGGGCATGTTGGCGCTCGGCTGCCCCGAAGTCATCAGCGACGGTGAGGTGATCGAAGCCGACCCACCTCGCAAGCTGGTCCAGACCTACCGGATGACGATGACGCCGGAGATGGCCGCCGAAGCGTTCACCCGCCTCACCTATGACATCGAGCCCGTGCGGGGCGGGGTCACCAAGCTGACCGTCACCCATGACGTGACCGGGGCGCCGATGTGGGCCGCGGTGCTCCGGGGTGAGAGCGAGCCGCGCGGCGCCGGTGGCGGCTGGAGCGAGATCCTCAGTGGACTCAAGACGTTGCTGGAGACGGGCCAGCAGCTGCCGTTCCAGAGCGGACCGGAATGATCCACCGCCATGGTGGATGCGGGTCACTGGTGAGCCAGCACCTCGGACGCAGCACGGCCTGATCGGGCTGCGCCGGAGCAAGCCGTCGGTGGCGTGAGGCGGTTGGATTGGGTCCGCCATCCTGTGCGCCCGCGCTCGGGGCGTTCGGGGGGAAGTTGAGGAGCGGGTGTGGGCCCTGTCAGCTGGCGCGGCGTCGGGCGCGCAGCACGACGTCGTCGACGTGGTGCGAAGCAGGGGTGGCCCCCGCCGGCCGGGGTCGCTTCTCGTGAACTTCGATCTCCCACGGCGATGAGCCCGCGAGTGCAGCTGCAACGTCGTCGACGCGTAGGTAGGCGTCCGGGTCGAATAGCTGGCTGTGGATCGACGTGTCGATCGCCGAGCGCATCGGCTCGAGATCGTGGCTCACGACGAGCAGCGTGCCACCGGGAGCGACGGCGTTCAGCAGGTTGTGGACACCGCGGTCGTCGGGAGTGCGGGGAATCGATGCGTACTGCGCCGAGACGAGGTCGAACGCCGCGGTCTCGAATGCATCGATTGCGTTGGCGTCCGCGTGCTGGAGCTCGACCCCTTGGCCGCGGCGCTCGGCCTCGGCGTGGATCCGGTCCAGGGCGCGTTGTGAGATGTCGCTCGCGGTCACGCGCCAACCCTGCTCAGCGAGCCAGAGCGCGTCGCCGCCTTCGCCGGCACCGACGTCGAGGGCGCGGCCCGGCGCCAGGCCGCCGACCTGGTCGACGAGCGTGCCGTTCGGGTTGCCGCTCCACATCTGGGCGCTCCCGTAGCGATGGTCCCAGTCGGTCTGGTTGGCCGATGGCCGGCCCGCTGCTCGGATGTCGTCATGGGCGAGGCTGAAGCTGATCATGGCACCGACCCGGCTGCCGTCGGCGGCGGCGTGTACTGCCTGCTGGCTGGGATCGGTCACGTTGCCGGCTGCGTAGAGTCCCGGTATGGCGGTTGCCCCGGTCGCGTCCGTCTCCAGGAAGTCTCCGAGCCCGGTCGGGTGGCTCGCCGGCCGGAGCCCGAGTGACAGGAATGGTTCGGCGCGCACCTGAAACCGAGGACTGACCACGACCGCGTCGGCCTCGATGCGCTCCTCGCCGGCCAGCTCCACGGCCGCCAGGTGGCCGTCGGCTCCCGTGACGATGTGGCTCACTGGCCCGTGCGCGATGCCCACGCCGGCGGCTCGCAGGGCATCGAGCTCGCCGTCGTCCACGTCGACCGGGCCGTGGAGGACCACGGTGAGCTGGGCGCTCAGGTGGCAGAACAACTCGGCGGTGTGGAGCCCCGTCGGGTGGGTGACGATCTGGACGATGCGGCGGTCGCGGACCTCGAAGCCGTGGCAGAACGGGCAGTGGATGACGTCGCCCCCCCAGTGTTGGGCCAGGCCCTCGATGTCGGGCAGCTTGTCCACCAGACCGGTGGCGGCAAGGACCCGGCCAGCGAGGATGGAGTGCCCGCCGACGAGCTCGACGCGAAAGTGCCCGTCGCCCGTGTGGGTCACACGACTCACGCAACCGGCCAGCACCTCACCGCCGTAGCTGCGGACTTCCTCACGACCGACGGTGGTCAGCTCCGAGGGCGGCAGGCATTCACGACCGAGGTAGCTGTGCATGTGGGCGGCGGGGGCGTTGCGCGGCTCGCCGGCGTCGACGACGATCACCGACCGCCGCTGGCGCCCGAGTTGGAGGGCGGCGCCCAGCCCGGCGGCCGACCCGCCGACGACGGCGACGTCGCAGTGCCGCTCACCGGTGGGGGGGGTGTGGTCGCTCATGACCTCACGATACAGTTGGCGGCACGGCACGCAAGCGGACTTGCGAGATTTGCAAGATACTCGGAGGGACGATGGCCCAGCTCAATGAGATCGAACGGGTAGTCCGGACCCGGCTGCGGAGCTTGCGGACCACGCTCGGGCTGTCACTCGACGAGCTCGCGGCGCGCACCAACCTCAGTCCCTCCACCATCAGCCGGGTCGAGACCGGCAAGCGGACGATCAGCCTCGACATCCTGCTGCCGCTGGCCACGGCCCTTCAGGTCGACCTCGATGCGCTCTTCGACGTGGGCAGCGACGACGACGTGGTCATTCGCCCGGTGCCCAGCAGCTCGGGCGAACGCACAACCTGGATGCTGAGCCGGCCAACGGGCAGCACGCTCGCTGCCAAGGTTCGACTCAAGCCGACCCGCAGGTCGACCGAGCAGCAGGTCCACCCCGGTCACGACTGGTTCTTCGTCATCGAGGGACGGGTGCGCTTGTCGCTCGGCGAACGTGAAGTCACCGTCGAGACCGGCGAGGCCGCCGAGTTCGCCACCATGACGCCGCATGCCGTCGCGGCGATCGACGGCCCGGCTGAGCTCATCATGATCTTCGACCGCGACGGCCAACGAGCCCACGTCCATCACGCAACCGGTGGCCAACCGTCGACGTAGCCGGGCGAGGTTCACTGGTGGTTGCAACGGGCCGGTCAGCGTGGCTCGCCGACGAGGGGTCGCCGAGGGCTCACCGGTGACTGCCCTTGATCAACGCTCGGCTCCGCGCCGGCAATGACCACCCCTGGCTCTACCCGGCAGCACCCACCCGTTGACCCGGCCTCGGTTCACCTCGCGCCTTGGTGTCCATCGTCACCGGCGCGGGCAACGCCGGGATGGGCCCGACCGTTCTTCTCCATGCAGGAGCTCGACGAGCGGGTAGCGGACGACCGTCCCGGGATCGGCCGTCCGGAGGTCGAGGTGGAGGTGGGGGTGCTCGGGCCGGTCCGGGTCGTCGGGGCGCCGAGGCCCTTCCGGCGGGCATGGACGCTCGAGCTGGTCGTCTACCTGGCGCTGCATCCGCAGGGGGCGACGAGCGACGCCTGGGCCACCGCGCTGTGGCCCGATCATCTTCCGGCCGACCCCACGCGGCACTCCACCGTCTCGGCGGCTCGCCGGTCCCTGGGCCGGTCGCTCGCCGGCGGTGACCACCTTCCCCGGAGCCACGGCTTCCTACGGTTGGCGCCGTCGGTGGGGACCGACTGGGGCCGGTTCGCCCGCCTCGCCGGGTCCTCCGACCCGGCGGGGTGGGCCGAGGCGATGAGCCTGGTCAGGGGGCGTCCGTTCGAGGGGCTGCGCAGCCCCGACTGGGCGGTACTGGAAGGGGTGGCGGCCCGGATCGAGGACGTGGTCGTCCAGACGGCGCTGCGGCTGGCCGACGCCAGGCTGGTGGCCGACCAGGGGCACGACGCCGAGGTGGCGGTGCGCCAGGGACTCCTGGTGAGCCCGTACGACGAACGCCTGTACCGCCGGCTCCTGGAGGCGGCCGACTGCCAGGGAAATCCGGCCGGGGTGGAGTCGGCCATGGCCGAGCTTCTTCGCCTGGTCGGCGGGGACGGTTCGGGGACAGGTCCGGGAGCGGTCGCAACCAGGCCTGCCAACCGCCTCCTCGACCTGGCCGCCTGGGTCCATCCGGAGACGGCCAGGCTGTACCGGGCCTTGACCCGGCGGCGTTGCCGCGTCGGACGCGGGCCGCTGGCGGCCGACGCCGAACCGGCGGCTGCCGGAAGTGGGGCGGTGCCCGGTTGGTAGTGTCGTCGCGCCATGCCGAGGAGCTCCGCCGGGAAGTGGGTCGCACGCGCCGCCGCCACCGGCGGCGGACGCACCTATCGTGGCCAGGTCCCGGCCAACTGGTATGCCGCGCTCGTGGTCATCGTGGTGCTGGGGATCCTCTCGATCGTCTACGCCCGGTACCAGTACCAGCACCCGAGCGCCGCCGCCAGCACTGTCCAGCCGGCGGTCGGCACCACCTGGTACGCCGGGTTCGACTTCGACGTTTGTGGCACCCAGGCACCCTCCCCGCCCTCCAACGCCACCGTGTCGGCAGCGACGAAGCAGTCCTTCTACACGACGGGTGACGGGGTCATCACGATCGCCCCGAAGACCGGCGCCGATGCCGGTGACAACGCCGTGCTCGGCAAGTTCGTGGACGGGTATCACGGGATGCGGGTGACCTCGTCGGCGATCGCCGTCCCCTCGTCCAAGTCGACCACCACCTACCACAACGGCCAGGCTTGCCCCAAAGGCACGCCGGACGCCGGCAAGAAGGGCTCGGTCCAGGTGGCCGACTGGGCCAATGCCTTCGATGCCAAGGCCAAGCGGGTGGTCGTGAACGGGGACCCCGCGGACCTCAAGTTCGCCAACAACCAGCTCATCACCGTGGGCTTCGTGCCAGCGGGGACGAAGCTGCCCAAGCCGAACGGCTCGGTGGTGATCGCCCTGGTCAAGGCCAGCACCTCCAACAGCGCCACCTCGACCACGGCACCGGCCACCTCGACCACGGCACCCAAGAAGAAGTAACGGTGCAGGCCGTCGTCCTGGCCGGGGGAGAGGGAACCCGCCTCCGGCCGCTCACCCTCGCCACCCCCAAGCAGCTGCTGCCAGTGGCGGAGCAGCCGATGATCGAGCGGGTGCTGGGCCATCTCGCCGGTCACGGGGTCGATCGGGCGGTGCTGTCGCTCGGCTACCTCCCCGAGGCGTTCGTCGCCGCCTACCCCGACGGCGTCGTCGCCGGCGTCCGGCTGAGCTACGCCGTCGAGCCCGAGCCGCTCGACACCGCCGGCGCCATCCGCTTCGCCGCTGGCCAGGCCCAGGTGGACCGCACGTTCGTCGTGGTCAACGGGGACGTGCTGACCGACCTGGACCTGCAGGCGCTGGTGGCGTTCCACCGCCGGCGGCGGGCCGAGGGCACGATCGCCCTGCACCCGGTGGCCGACCCCTCCGCCTTCGGGGTGGTGGCGACCGACGACCGCGGTCGGGTGACGGCCTTCGTGGAGAAGCCCTCCCCCGAGCAGGCCCCGACCAGGCTGATCAATGCCGGGACCTACGTCCTCGAGCCGTCGGTCCTGGATCGGATCGCCGGCGGGCGCCGGGTGTCGATCGAGCGGGAGACGTTCCCGGCCATGGTCGAGGGGGGCCGGCTCTACGCCCGGGAGGACGGGGCCTACTGGCTCGACGCCGGCACCCCGGCCACCTACCTGCAAGCCCACCTGGACTTGCTCGAGGGCCGGCGTCCGGGGTCGCCGGTCGACGGCGCCAGGAGGGTGGCCGGAGGCTTCTGGATGCTCGGCCGCGCCCACGTGGCCGGGAAGGCCAGCAGCACCTGCCTCGTCGGCGACGGCGCCGAGGTGGAGGCGGGGGCCGACGTCGACCGCTCGGTGGTCGGGGCCGGCTGCGTCGTCGAGGCGGGGGCGACGGTCGTCCGTTCGGTCCTGCTGGCCGGTGCCCGGGTGGGCGCCGGTTCGTCGGTGTCGGGCTCGGTGCTCGGCCCCCGGTCCATCGTGGGCAAAGGTGGCGACATCCGGCCGACGTCCGTGCTCGGGCACGGCGTTGTGGTGGAGCCGGGTGCGGTCATCGACGGCCGGCCGGTCCCGGCCTGACCGACCGGCTCCACGTCCGAGCGCCCGTCGCCTGGAGCCAGAGAGAGCAGAGGAGCAGGTCCATGCGGGCCATGGTCACCGGGGGAGCGGGGTTCATCGGGTCGACGCTGGTCGATCGATTGCTGGCCGAGGGTCACGACGTCGACGTCCTCGACGACCTGTCGTCGGGGACCCTGGCCAACCTGTCGGAAGCCCGGTCGGCCGCCGCTGGTCGCCTCACCATCCACCAGCTCGACGTCCGCCTGCCCGAGACCGTCGACCTCCTGGCCCGCCGGCGCCCGCAGGTGGTGTACCACCTGGCGGCCCAGATCGACGTGCGGGTGTCGGTCGATCACCCGGTGCTCGATGCGGACGTCAACGTTCTGGGCAGCATCCGGGTGCTCGAGGCCGCCCGGGCGGCCGGCTGCGACCGGGTCGTGTTCGCAGCCAGCGGGGGGACGCTCTACGGCGAGACGGCCGACGACGAGCTCCCCGTCCGGGAGTCCCATCCGCACCGGCCGCTGTCCCCCTACGGCGTGTCGAAGAAGGCGGTGATCGACTACCTGGTCGCCTACCGGGAGCTGCACGCACTCGAGTTCTGCGCCCTGGCCCTGGCCAATGTCTACGGCCCGCGCCAGGACGCTCACGGCGAGGCCGGGGTGGTGTCCATCTTCGCCCGGCGGCTGGTGACGGGACAGCCGGTCACCATCTACGGCGACGGCGAGCAGACCCGCGACTACGTCTACGTCGACGACGTGGTCGACGCCTTCGTCCGCGGTGCCACCCGCGGTGGGGGCCTGGTGTGCAATATCGGCACCGGGAGGGAGACCTCGGTCAACGAGCTCTACCGCACGATGGCTGCGGCGGCCGGCGTCGGCGCCCCGGCCGAGCACGCACCGCCGCGGCCGGGCGAGCTGCGTCGCAGCGCGCTGGACTCCAGCCGGGCCGCGCTGCACCTCGGGTGGCAGCCGTGGACCACGCTGTCCGAGGGGACCAACGCCGTTCTCGACTTCGTGGGCGGCGGGAACGGGTCGGCGGGGGCTACCCCGCCGCCGGCGACCTGAGAAGCGGCGGCCGAAGGCGGCGGCGTCAGCGGAACAGGTCCTCGGCGGGCGGCCGCACGACCTCGGCGCCGACCGAGCCGTCGCGCAACCACTCGCCCGGTACGCCGCGCACGATCGCCGCCGGCACGTGGCGGTCCTTTCCCATCACCAGCTCGGCGGCGGCGGCGATCTCGTCGACCACGCAGACCTCGGTGGCCAGGAGCTGGCGCCCGTAGGCGTCGGCCGTGCCCCGGAGGTCGACCACCGCCGCCACCCCGGCACAGCCGATGGCGACGTCGGTCACCCCGCGACGCCACGTGCGGCCGAAGGTATCGGACACCACGACACCCACGTGGACCCCGAGCCGGCGCGCCAGCTCGGCCCGGATCCGGCGGGCGGAGCGGTCGGGATCCACGGGGAGGAGGGCGGCCGTCCCGGCGGCGACGTTGGAGAGGTCGACGCCGGCGTTGGCGCACACGAACCCGTGGGCGGTCTCGGTGATGAGCAGCTCCCCCCGGCGACGCAGGATCCGGACCGCCTCCTGCTCGACCAGGCGCACCTTCGCTGCCGGGTCGTCGGGGTCGACCGGCACCAGCCGGCCTTCGGCCTTGGAGACGACCTTCTGGGTGACGACCACCACGTCCCCGTGGCGGATGCCGGAGCCGGCGGCGCCGGCCAGGGCGGCACCGACGTCGTCGCCCGGACGGATCTCGGCCATGCCGGTGACGGCGAGGACGGTCAGCGCCGATCGTTCATCCGCCGGCATCGAGCACCACCTTGGCCAGGGCGGCCGCCCGCTGCGGGGAGGACATGACGGCCGGGGCCACCACTGCCCGCACCCCCTCCGCTTCCACCTTGGGCGCCAGGTGGCCGTCGGCCTCGTCGATGACGAGGGTGCCGGCGATGGCGGCATAGAGGCGGGCCACGCCCACCACCGACGACTCGTGCCCCAGCTCCACCAGGAGCCGGTCGGCCGGTCCCTTGAGCGCGGCCCCGGCGACGATGGGGGACACAGCCACGACGTCGTCCCGCCGGGCCGCCAGGGCGGCGGCGATCCCGGGAACGGCCAGGATCGGACCGATCGAGACGATCGGGTTCGACGGGCAGACGACCACCCGGTCGGCCCCGGTGAGGGCGTCGAGCACGCCGGGGGCGGGCCGAGCCTGCTCGGCGCCGTCGAAGCGGACGGCCCCCACCGCCACGGCGTGGCGGAGGCGGACGAAGTAGTGCTGGAAGGCGATCTCCGCCCCGGCCGGCACGCCGGCGGCCGACCGGGCCAGGGTCAGCCGGGTCCGGACCGGGTCGTCGGACATTGGGAGGAGCCGGACGGCCACCCCACGGGCCCGGGCCAGCTCGGCGGTGGCCTGGCTGAGGCTGGCGCCTTCGCCCAGGCGCTGGGTCCGGTAGAGGTGGGTGGCCAGGTCCTGGTCCCCGAGGCGGAACCAGTGCTCGCCCCCCAGGGCCTCGAGCGCGGTCAGGACCGTCCACGTCTCGCCGGCCACGCCCCAGCCGGTCTGGCGGTTGTCGACGCCGGCCAGGGTGTACGTGACGGTGTCGAGGTCCGGGCTGATGTGGAGCCCGTGGAGGACCATGTCGTCGCCGGTGTTGACCACCGCCGTCACCGACGCCGGTGCCGTCACCCGGACCAGCCCGGCCAGCAGCCGGGCCGCCCCAACTCCACCCGCCAGAGCCGCCAGCACGGGGGCCAGACTAGGTGGGGCACGCCGCTGGGCCGCCGCTACGCTCGCCGGCGATGCGGGCCCTCGACGCTGTTGCCACCTGGCCGGCGCATGCCGCCGCCGGCGCCGTGGTGGCCGCCGCCGCCGGTTCTCCGGCCGCCGGCCCCGGAAAGGGCTGCGCCCTGGCCGGGACGTACGGCGACGTCGACCGCACGTTCCCGTGGGCGTCGGTCACCAAGCTCTGCACCGCGCTGGCGGTCCTGGTGGCGGTGGAGGAGGGCACCGTGGCCCTCGACGACGCCGCCGGACCTCCCGGGGCGACGGTCGCCCACCTGCTGTCGCACGCCTCGGGGTTGGCTCCGCAGGGGAGACGGGCGATCACCGGCCCCGGCCGGCGCCGCATCTACTCGAATGCCGGGTTCGAGCTGCTCGGCGAGCTGGTGGCCGCCCGATCGGGGATGGCGTTCGCCTCCTACCTCCGAGAAGCGGTGCTCGAGCCGCTCGGCGTGGGGTCGCGCCTGGTGGCCGGCGGGTCGCCCGCCTCAGGGATGCACGGCACCCTGGCCGACCTCCTGGCCCTCGGGGCCGAGCTGCTCCGCCCCACGGTCGTCGCCCCCGAGACGCTGGCCGTCGCCACCACCGTCGCCTTCCCCGACCTCCCCGGCGTCCTGCCCGGGTTCGGACGCCAGGTTCCGTGCGACTGGGGGCTCGGCTTCGAGATCCGCGACGGCAAGGAACCGCACTGGACCGGGCGGCGCAACGACCCGGGGACGTTCGGTCACTTCGGGCAGTCCGGTGCCTTCCTGTGGGTCGACCCGGAGGCCGGGGTGGCCTGCGGTTCTCTGGCCGACCGGGACTTCGGCCCGTGGGCGGCCGCCGCCTGGCCGGCTCTGTCCGACGCCGTGCTCGGGGAGCTGGCGTTCCCGGCGGCCGATGCCGTCCCCGGCGGGCCACCGACCCGCCCCCCGGGGAGCCGGGAGGACGGCTGGTACGATCGCCCCTCGATATGACGGCCGATCGGAGCGGCCCGGGACGGCAGGGCCCGGCGACGGCCGCGCCAGGGGAGCGGGCCGGCGGCGGCGTGCGGCGCGCCGCCCAGCGGCCGCCGGGGCCCTGAGCGCCGGGCCGTCGGATGCCCGGACAACGGTGACGAGCCACGGGTTGGTGCGGGTGGCGGTGGATGCCACCCCGCTCCTGGGCCGGCCGACCGGCGTCGGCGCCTTCTGTGCCGGTGCCCTGGCGGGTCTGGCCGGCCGGCCGTCGGTGGTCACCTCCGCCTTCGCCGTGAGCTGGCGCCGGCGGCGGGGCCTCGCCGGCCAGGTGCCGGAGGGGATCGGCGTGGTGGACCGGCCGATGCCGGCGCGACCGCTGCACTGGGCGTGGAGGCGGAGCGGGATCCCGCCCATCGAGTGGCTGGTGGGGCCGATCGACGTCGTCCACGGGACCAACTTCGTGGTGCCGCCCGCTCGCCGGGCGGCACGGGTCGTGACGGTGCACGACCTGACGACGGTCCGGTACCCCGAGCTGTGCGACCCGCCGAGCCTGGCGTTCCCCTCGCTGGTGCGCCGGGCCGTGGCCGGTGGGGCGTGGGTCCACACGCCGTCGTCCCACATTGCCGAGGAGGTCGTCGCCGCCTTCTCCGTCGACCCGGCCCGGGTCCGGGCCGTGCCCTCGGGGGTCCCGCCCCTCCCGCCGGCCGACCCGGGAGCCGCCGCCCGGGTCCTGCCGCCGGGGACGTCCCGCTACGTGCTGGCGGTGGGAACGGCCGAGCCCCGCAAGGACCTCCCCGGCCTGGTGCGGGCGTTCGACGAGCTGGCCGGCGACCGGCCGGCCCTGGCGCTGGTCCTGGCCGGGCCGCCCGGGTGGGGGAGCGCCGACCTCTCCCGGGCGGTGGAGGAAGCGGCCGCCCGGCGCCGGATCGTGCAGACCGGTTGGGTGGACGGGCCAGGGCTGGCCGGGCTGGTCGGGGGGGCGTCGGTGCTGGCCTACCCGTCGGTCTACGAGGGGTTCGGGTTCCCACCGCTGCAGGCGATGGCCGCCGGCACGCCGGTGGTGGCCACCCGGGCCGGCGCCCTGCCCGAGGTCCTGGGCGACGCCGCCTCGCTGGTTGACGTCGGCGACGCCGGCGCCCTGGCCGGCGCCCTGGCCAGGGTGGTCGACGACCCGTCGGTGGCCGCCGACCTGTCCGCCCGGGGCCGGGTCCGGGTGGAAGGGTTCACGTGGGCGGCCTGTGCCGAGGGCCTCGAGCGCCTGTACCGGGACGCCGTGGCGGGACGGGGCGGCGGGTGAGGGTCCTCCTGGCCGTCGAGCAGCTCCGCCGCCGGGTGCCCGGTGGGATCGGACGGTACGCGTCGAGCCTGTTGGACGGCCTGGTGTCGTGCGGGCCGGACGACAAGGCCCCGCCGGTAGAGCTGTACGCGTCGCGCCCGCCTGCCGGCGCCCCCGACCCGCTGGCCCGCTGGGGCCTTCCGGTCGTGACGTCGCCCCTCCCCGGCCGCCTCCTCACCCGGGCCTGGGACCGCCGCCTGGCGTCGGCTCCCGGCGGGTACGACGCCGTCCACGCCGTGTCGCTGGCGGCCCCACCGGTGCGCCGGACCGGGCCCGTCCGGGGGGGCGGGGGACGCCGGGGGGCGGCCATGGTGGTGACCGTCCACGACGTGGCGTGGCGCAGGTACCCGGAGGCGACGACGGCCGGCGGCCGCCGGTGGCACGAGGCGGCTCTCGGCCGGGCGCTCCGCCGGGCCGACGTGCTCGCCGTCCCCTCGCAGGCGGTGGCCGACGACATCCGTGCCGCCGGGGCGGCCGCTGGCTCGGTTGTCGTGCTCCCGCCCGGTGCCGACCACCTCCCGCCCGGCGATGCCGCCGGAGCGGCGGGGCTCCTGGGGCGCCTCGGGGTCACCGGCCACTACCTCCTCTCCGCCGGCACCCTGGAGCCGCGCAAGAACCTCACCCGGCTGCTCGCCGCCTACCGCGCCGCCCGGGCATCGCTCCCCGAGCCCTGGCCCCTGGTCGTGGTCGGCCCGCCCGGTTGGGGCGAGGCCGGGCTGGCCGGCGAGGTGCCCCAAGGGGTGGTGGCGACGGGCCCGGTCCCCGACGGCGTGCTGGCCGCCCTGTACCAGGGTGCCCGGGTCTTCGCCTACGTGCCGCTGGTCGAAGGTTTCGGGTTCCCGCCGGTGGAGGCCATGTCCTGCCGGGTGCCGGTGGTGGCCAGCACCGGCGTGCCGAGCGTGGCGCCGGGCGGGCGGTACCCGCCGGGTGAGCGGTATGCGGCGGGCGGGCGGTACCCGCCGGAGGAGCCGGACCCGCTGGACGGCGAGCCGGGGCCGGCCCTCCGAGTCGACCCCCGGTCGGTGGACGCCATCGCCGGGGCGCTGGTGGCGGCGTCGGTCGACGACGCCGTGCGTGCCGACCTGGTCGAGCGCGGTCAAGCCTGGGTGCGCCCGATGACGTGGCGCCGCGCCGCCCGCGCCCACCTCGCCCTCTGGGAGTCGCTGGCGTGACCGGGAGCGGCGCCCGGCTGCGGGTCTCGCTGGACGTGAGCGCGGTGCCCGTATCTCCCGCCGGCGCCGGCCGGTACACCCTCGAGCTGGCGGCCGCCCTGGCCCGGCGCCACGACCTCGACCTGGTGGCGGTCGCCCGCCGAGACGACGCCGGGCGGTGGAAGGACGCCGGAAGTGTGGTGGCCGCCGCGCCGGCGGCCCGCCCGGTGCGCCTCGGATGGGAGCAGCTCGTCCTGCCCCGCGTCCTTCGGGCGGCCGGGGTGGCCGTGCACCACGGCCCGCACTACACCATGCCCGAGCGGTCCCGGGCGCCGGTGGTGGTGACCGTGCACGACTGCACGTTCTTCGACCACCCCGAGTGGCACGAGCGGTCCAAGGTCGTGGTGTTCCGCCGGGCGATCCGGGTGGCGGCCCGCCGGGCGGCGGTGATCGTGTGTGTCAGCGCCACCACCGCCGAGCGCCTCCGCCACTTCTGCCCGGTCGAGGCACCGCTGGTGGTGGCGCCCCACGGGGTCGACCACTCCCGCTTTGCGCCGCAGGCGCCGGTGCCGGGAGCCGACGAGGGCACGCTGCGCCGACTGGGATTGGAGCCGGGGCGGCCCTACATCCTCTTCGTCGGGACCGTCGAACCGCGCAAGGACGTCCCGGGCCTGGTGTCGGCCTTCGGTCGGGTGGCCGACGCCCATCCCGATGCCATGCTGGTGATCGCCGGGCGGGACGGGTGGGGCGGCCACGAGGTCGACCGGGCGCTGGCGTCGGTCGGCCCCGCCCGGCGCCGGGTGCTGCGCACCGGGTACGTGCCCGACGACGCCGTCCCCGGGTTGCTGCGGCAGGCGGCGGTGGTCGCCTACCCGTCGCTGGCCGAGGGGTTCGGGCTGCCGGCGCTCGAGGCGCTGGCCTGCGGCGCCCCGCTGGTCACGACCACCGGGACCGCCATGGCCGAGCTGGCGGGTCCCGCCGCCCTCACCGTGCGGCCGGGCGACGCGGCCGACCTGGCGAGCGCCATCGACGAGGTGCTGTCGGCGGGGGTGACCGACCCGGCGGTGGCCGAACGTCGGCGGCTGGGACTGGAGGTGGCCGCCGGGTGCACCTGGGGTGCCAGTGCGGCGCGTCACGTCGACGCCTACCGGATGGCCGCCGGGGGATGAGCGGAGGCCGACGGTAGGGTGCTGCAGTGCGGGCGCTGATCACCGGTGGCCGGGGCTTCGTCGGCGGTTGGCTGGCCGAGCACCTCGAAGCGTCGGGCGACGAGGTCGTGGCCGTCGACATCGAGACCGACGTCGCCGACCAGGCGGCACTGGACCCCGTGGTGGCCGCCGCCGCCCCTGACGCCATCTACCACCTGGCCGCCCGCACCCACGTCGGCGACTCGTGGCGGATGCCGGCCGAGGTGCTGCGGGTCAACGTCCTCGGCACCGCCGCCGTGCTGGCGGCGGCCCGCGGCCTGGACGCGTCGCCGACCGTCGTGGTGGTCAGCTCGGCGGAGGTCTACGGTGTCGTCTCCCCGGCCGACCTCCCGCTCGCCGAGGGGTCGCCGGTGGCGCCGGCAACGCCGTACGCGGCGAGCAAGGCGGCGGCCGAGCAGGTGGCGCTCCAAGCGTGGCGGGGCTACGGCCAGCCGGTGATCGTGGTCCGGCCGTTCAACCACGTGGGGCCGCGCCAGGCGCCGACCTTCGCCGTGGCCGCCCTGGCCCGTCGCATCGTCGAGGCCCGCCGCACGGGGGCGCCTTCGCTCCGGGTGGGGACGCTCACCACCCGGCGCGACTTCACCGACGTCCGCGACGTGGTGCGGGCCTACCGCCTGCTGGTCGAGCGGGCCGAGCCGGGGACCGTGTTCAACGTCTGCTCCGGCCGGGAGGTGGCGATCGCCGACATCGCGGCGCGCCTGTGCATGCTGGCCGGCGTCGATGTCGAGCTGGTGACCGATCCCGACCTGGTGCGGCCGGTCGACGTCCCAGTCCTTGCCGGTGACCCGGCCCGGTTGGAGGCGGCGACCGGGTGGAAGCCGGAGATCGCGCTGGACGACACTTTGCGGGACGTCCTCGCCCAATGGGAGGCGGCGGACGGGTAGGGCGCGGTGGGGGTGGCCCGGTGACCCGGTGACCCGGTGGCCTGACGACCCAGTGGTCCGGGGCCGGTGGCCCGACGACCCGGTGGCCCGACGACCCGGTGGCCCGGTGGCCCGACGACCCCGGGGCCGGTGGTCAGCCGGTCGACCCGCCGACGAGCTTCATTAGCTGATCCCTTGCCTGCCGGGCCTGGTCGAAGGCCCGCCCGGCCAGATCCCGGGCGGCGCCGGGCAGCTGCTCTTCGATTGGGCGGAGGGTGGTCCCGACCAGCCCGGCGCCGTCTCCCACCAGCTTGGCCGCTTCCCCGAACAGTTCCTCGACCTGGTGGGCGCCGGCAGCGACTACCGCCCGCAGCTCGGCCAGCCGCTCGTCGAGGTCGCGATCGAGGTCGAGGTTGGCGGCCAGCTTCTTTCCCAAGTGGTGCCGCTGCACGCCGGCTCGCTGGATCCCGAGGATCCCGAGGCCGACGGCCACGAAGGCGGTGTCGCGGGCCCGGGCCAGCACCTCGTTCCTGACGTCCTCGAAATCTGGCACGGTCGGCTCCTTCCTGGGTGCCGGGCCCGTCCGTCCGGGCCGGCCGACCCGCCGGTGGCTGATAGCCAAATGTATCTCACTACGTAGACAGTTGCAAGCACCCGGCCGGAAGAGACCTCGTCAGGCCCCGGCGCACGACCGGGCGAGGGGGCCGCCCGGGACCACGGTGGCACGAACGGATAGCCTGCGCTTCCTGATGGCTGGCGCGGTTGAGGCGCGGGCGCCGGAAGTTTCGGCACCGGTGCCGGAGGAGGGGCCGCGGGTTCCGCCGGTCGTCGCCATCATGGCGACTCGCGACCCGGGCCCGTGGCTGGACGAGGCTCTGGCCGCGCTGGCCGCCCAAGACTACGCCGATCTTTCGGTGCTGGTCCTGGTGGCCGGCGGTTCCGACGATCCCACTGAGCGCATCGCCCACGTCCTGCCGGGCGCCTACGTCCGGCGGCTGCCTGGCGACCTCGGGTTCGGGGCGGCGGTGAACGAGGCAATCGACATGGTGGAGGGCGCTGCCTTCTTCCTGCTGTGCCACGACGACTGCGCCCCTGACCCCCACGCCGTCCACCTGATGGTCGAGGAGTCGTTCCGATCCAACGCCGGGATCGTGAGCCCCAAGATGGTGCGCTGGGACGAGCCGTCGGTCCTCCTGCACGTCGGCCTGCACGCCGATCGAACCGGTGCCGTCGTGGAGCGGGTGCAGCCCGGCGAGGTCGACCACGGCCAGCACGACGCAGTGATCGACGTCTTCGTGGCGCCAGGCGGGTTCACCCTGGTGCGGACCGACCTGTTCCGGGAGCTTGGCGGCTACGACGCCGCCATGAAGGCCATGGGCGAGGATCTCGACCTGTGCTGGCGGGCCCACGTGGCCGGGGCCCGGGTGGTGGTCGCCCCGGCGGCTCGGGTGCGCCACTTAGAGGCGCTCGCCGGAGGGGCCCGATCGTTCTCGCCGGGGCCGGCGAGCTCCGTGCCAACGCTGCAGGCGCTGCAGCGCCGGCACGAGTTGAGGGCGCTCCTCACCTGCACCTCCGGGACGAGCCTGGTCAGGGTTCTTCCGCTGACCCTGCTGCTTGCCGTGGGAGAGCTGGTGGCGTCGCTCGCCGTCGGCGATCGGTGTCGGGCGAGAGCGGTCGTCGACGCCTGGAAGTGGAACGCCCGGCGGGCGGGTGAGCTGCGGCGCCGCCGGGCGGCGCTGCGCCGCCGCCGGATCCTTTCCGATCGGGACGTGCAGGCGCTGCAGCTGCACGGCAGCGCCCGCCTGTCAACGTACGCCTCCCGGCTGGCCCACCAGGGTTTCGAGGTGGCCCACGGGGTGCGGCCGTCGGCAGCGCAGGTGGCCGCCGGGGCGGCCGAGGGGCTGGCGCCCGTGCTCACCGGCAGCGTCGGGTCTGCGTTCTCCGAGGACGCCGACTTCGACGAGCTCGACGACCTGGGTCGGCGCTCCGGGCGCGACCGGCTCGGGCGGCGCATCCCGCGCCAGGTGCTCGGTAGCCGGCGCTCCCGCCTCCTGGTGTGGGGGGTGGCCGTGGTCGTGCTGTTCACCGGGACCCGGCACCTGTTCGGCGGGAGGTTGCCCCTGGTCGGCCAGTACCTCCCCTTCCTCAGCTGGACCGGCACCTGGCATCACCTGGTGTCGGCGTGGCAGCCGGCCGGTGTCGGCACCACCGCTCCGGCCAGCCCCGGCTTCGCCGTCCTCGGGGTGCTCGGCACCGTCCTGCTCGGTCACATGGGGCAGCTGCAAAAGGTGCTGGTGCTGGCCAGCCTGCCGGTCGGCGCGTGGGGGGTGTCCCGCTTGCTCGGGCGTTTCGACTCCCCTCGGGCACGGCTGGCCGGCGCCCTGGGCTACCTCGGCCTCGCCCTGCCCTACGACGCCCTGGCCCGCGGCCGCTGGGACGGCCTCGTGGCCTATGCCGCCGCCCCCTGGATCCTGGCCCGGCTGGCCCGGGCCAGCGGGCGGGCTCCCTTCGGCGGGGCGGGACCGCCGGGCGGATGGAGGTCGACCCTCCCCGGGCAGATCGTCACCCTGGGGGCAGTGGAGACGGCGGCGGTCGCGCTGGCCCCCGCCACTTCGGTCATGGTGGTGATGTGCGGGGTCGGCCTGGCCCTGGGCTGCCTGGTGGTGGCCGACTGGCGAGCCGGGCTGCGGTCGCTGGGAGCGGCCTGCGGCGCCACCGTCCTGACCGCGGTGCTGTGCGCGCCGTGGCTGGTGGGCACGCTGGCCGCCGGGCAGGGCGCCCTCTCGGTGCTCGGGATGGCGTCGCCGCCCTCTGCCGCCACCGGATGGAGCCAGCTCCTGCGGTTCGCCGTCGGGCCGGTCGGCTCGTCGGCGCTCAGCTGGCTCCTCCTCGCTGCTGCCGTCTTCCCCCTCCTGGCCGCCCGCCAGGCCCGGCTGGCATGGGCCGGCCGCCTGTGGGCGGTCGCCGGGTGCGGATGGCTGCTGGCGCTCGTCTCGTCCCGTGGGTGGTCGGGATCGTTCGTCCCGTCGGTCGACGTGGTGCTGGCGCCGGCCGCGGTCGCCGTCGCCTCGTGCATCGGTATCGGCGTGGCGGCGTTCGAGACCGACCTGTCCGGCTATGCCTTCGGTTGGCGGCAGGCGGCCGCCGCCGCCGCGGTGGCCGCTGCCGCCGTGGGACTGCTTCCCGTCGTGGCATCAGCCGCCAGCGGCCGGTGGAACGTGCCGGGGACCGGGTACGCCCAGCCGCTGGCGTCCCTGGCCGCCACGACATCGGCGTCCGCCGGCGGTTACCGGGTGCTGTGGCTCGGCGCGCCCGCCGTGCTCCCGACCGGCTCCTGGCCGGATGGGCCCCAGCTGGCCTACGCCACCACCGACGGGGGGCTGCCCGACGCCACCGATCTGTGGATGCCGGCGTCGCCGGGACCGGCCAGCGTGCTGAGCCGGGACGTGAACCTCGCCCTCCAGAGTCGTACGGTGCGCCTCGGCCGGCTGCTGTCCGTGGCGTCGGTTCGCTACGTGGTGATGGTGGACGGCCTGGCGCCCGACGTCACAGGGGGCCAGCCGTCGCTGGTGGTACCGGCACCGGCCGGCCTGGTCCGGGCGCTCGTCAACCAGGAGGACCTCCTCCAGGAGCCGACGAGCGCCGGGGGGTACCAGGTGTTCGAGAACACCGACTTCGTGCCGGAGCGGGCGGTCCGGCGGGCCGGGCTGGGTGGACCGGCGCCGACCCGGGCCGTGCAGCCGACGGCGGCCGACGTCGCCGGCTGGCGGCGGGCGCTGCCGGGCGACCCGGGTTCCCGCACCTACCGGGGAGCGGTGGCAGGCGGGACGGTGCTCTCGTCGTACGCGCCCGGCGGGAGTTGGGGTTTGGCGGTCGGCGGGCAGGCGGCACGAAGGCAGCCGGCCTACGGCTGGGCGGCGCAGTTCCGCGACGTCCCGGCCGGTCCGGCGGTCCTGCGTTTCCGGGGGTCGCTGCTCGACCCGCTGGCCGTGCTGGTCGAGATGGGCGTCTGGTTGGCCGTGGTGGCTGCCCTGCTCGGGCGCCGACGCTGGCTCGACTGGTGGTGGCGCCCGGTGCGGTCACTGTTTCGCCGGTCCGAGCCCCGCCGTGCCCGTCGCCGGAGCCTGCTTCTTGATCCGGCGCTGCCTGACCGGGTCGACCAGGGACTGCTCGTGCCGGCACCGGCCGTCACCGCCCAGTCCGTCCCCGCCCAGTCCGTCCCCGAGCCGGCACCACCCGACCTGGTCGTCGCCGCGGCAGCCTCCACGGGGATCGACATCGCCGCCGGAGACGGTGCCGGCACCGGGCCGTCTTCCGATGTCGGAGTGGAAGGGCCCACCGGTCAGGAACCAAGCGGCGACGGTGTTGCTGGGCATCCGCCGCCGGCGGCAGGGGTGAAGGCTTCCCGCAGGCACCGGTCCGGCGACCGGGGCACGACGGCGCCCGGGGAGCGCCCGGGCCGGCGGCGAGCGATCCGAAGGCGCCACGCTGGCGACCACCAGCCGGAGCACGGGCATGAGCGTGACCACCAGCCCGGGCCCGGGCATGGGCGTGACCGGGAGCCCCAGCATGCGCGTGACCGCGAACCCGAGCCCAAGGACGGCAGAGCCCGGGAGCCGGAGCCCCGGCCGGAGACTGAGCATGCGCGTGACCGCGAGCCCGAGGACGGCAGAGCCCGGGAGCCGGAGCCCCGGCCCGAGCACCAACCTGTGCACGCACGAGAGCCCGAGTCGGAGTGGAATGCCGGACGGCATCGATGACCCCGGACCATCCGATGACGGCCTCCCCGGACCATCCGATGACGGCCTCCCCGGACCGACGAGGACATCGCCGCGCCACGCATCATGACGACGGGGAGCGCTCGGTCCGCCGCCTCCCGGTGCTGGCCCTGGTGGCGGCCCTGCTGGCGGCTGGAGGCCTGGCGGCCAGCCTGGTCGGCGCCCCGGCCATCCACACCGTCCACCGGATGCCGGCGTCGGTCGCCGCCATCGCCGCCCCGGTTGCGTCGGATGCATCGAGCTGGTACTGCACGGGGGGGACCGGGCTGGCAAATGCCAGCGCCCAGGGAACCCTCTACCTGGTCAGCTCCAGCCCTCGCACCGTGACCGGCACCATGACCGTCTACGCCGGGACAGGTCGCTCGGCGTCCGAGCACATCGCCGTCCCCCCGATGGGGCAGGCGACGGCCGTCCCGGGCTCGATCCTGCAACGCCAGTGGCTGGCCAGTCGGGTCGACCTGCAGGGGGGCGGGGTCGCCGTCAGCGAGCTGGTGGCGGGGAGCACCGGGTGGGCGATGGCGCCATGCTCGACGGTGGCCGCGCCGAGCTGGTACTTCGCCTCCGGCTCGACGACTCCCGGCAACCTTCTCTTCGTCTCCCTGTTCAACCCGACGCCGAGCGAAGCCGTCGCCGACCTGACGTTCATGACCACCAAGGGCCGGGCCCAACCGCCGCCGTTCCAGGGGCTCATCGTCGCCCCGAACGCTGTGGTCACCGCCGAGGTGGCGTCGTACGTACAGGACCAGCCGTCGGTGGCCACCATCGTCCGGGCGCGGTCCGGTCGGGTGGTGGCGACCGAGCTGCAGGTTCATGCCGCCAGCGGGCAGTCCGGCATGTCGATCCGGCTGGGGACCCCCGACCCAGCCCGGCATTGGTACCTTCCGCGGACCGTCAACGTGACCGGCGGCACCTCCAAGATGGTCGTCTTCAACCCGTCGCCGATCGCCGAGCGCGTGAAGGTGGCGGTCGAGCTGCCTTCGGGCCCGGTCGACCCGCTGGAGGAGACGTTGGCGCCGCTGGCGACCTGGACACTGGACCTGGCCGGTCAGACCCGCATCCCCGACAACGTCGACTACGCCCTGGCGGTTGCCACCCGCGGCGGGCCGGGGGTGGTGGTCGATCGGGTGGTGTCGGCACCGTCCAGCGCGCCGGCGCCCCAGTGGGGCGACGTCACGGCCGTGGTCGGGTCGTCTGCCGCGTCGCCGACCGGCCGGTGGACCCTCCCCAATCCCGCCCTCCCGGCGCCCGGTGCCGCATCGTGGGCGGCGGCGCCGAGCGCCGTCACCGTGCTCAACCCGGGCAACCGGCCGGTGACCTTCACCGTGGCCTCACTGGGCCCGGACGGCCTGCCCCTGCCCGGCGCCCAGGGGATGCGGATCGCCCCTCACGCGTCGTCGGTGGTCCCGACGACCAGGCTCGGCTCCGGCGGGAAGGCGCCGTTGGTGGTCACCGCCGACCTGCCGCTGGCGGTGATGGAGGACGCCACCCCTGCCGGCACGTCTGGCGCCGTGGTGGCGGCGGCCGTACCCGAGGGTTGACACCCGTCGCCGCCCGGGAGCCGCCCGCCTCCTGGTCAGCGCTGCGGCGGAGCCTGGCCGGGGCCCGGAGGCCCCCAGCCGGGCGGCGGCGGCCACTGCGGGGGCGGCCAGTTGCCCACCGGCCGGGGACCGGCTGTGGTCGGCTGCTCCCCCGAACGGCGGCGATCGCCGCCGTCGTGACCCGAAGCGCCCTCGTGACCCGGGGCGCCGTCGTGACCCGAAGAGCCCTCGTGACCCGAAGAGCCCTCGTGACCCGGGGCGCCGTCGTGACCGGGCACGGCGGCCCGCCGGTCGCTGCCGTGACTGCCCCCGTTGGCGTGCCCACCCTGCGGGCTCCCACCCGGCGCGTGCCCACCCTGCGGGCTCCCACCCTGGGAGTGGTCCCCCCGCCCGTGGCCGTTGTGGGCGCCGTTCACCGAGTGGCCGTTGGCGTTGAACTGGGGGACCGACTTCGCCCCGGTGGCGTGCACCGGATGGCCGTACGCCTCGTCGACCAACCGGCCGACCTCGGCGCCGTCGATGCTCTCCTGCCCGAGCAGGGCGTGGGCCACCGCCTCCAGGCCACCCCGGTGCCGGGCGAGCATCTCCATGGCCCGCTCCTCCTGGGCGCGCAGGATCCGCTCGACCTCGTCGTCGATGACCCGGCTGGTGTCCTCCGAGTAGTCCCGGGTGTGCATGAGGTCCTCGCCCAGGAAGACCTGGCCCTGGGACCCCCAGGCCATCGGGCCGATCTGGTCGCTCATGCCCCACTCCCGGACCATCTTGCGGGCCAGCTCGGTGTTGCCGACCAGGTCGTTGGCGGCCCCGGTCGACAGGTCGCCGTAGACGAGCATCTCGGCCACCCGGCCTCCCATCCGGACGCACAGGGCGTCCTCGATGTTGATCCGGGGATGGATGTGGCGCTCCTCGATCGGGAGCTGCATGGTGACGCCGAGTGCCATCCCGGTGGGAAGGATGGTGACCTTGTGGACCGGGTCGGCGTGCTCCAGCACGTAGGCCAGGACGGCGTGGCCGCCTTCGTGGAAGGCGACCCGCTCCTTCTCCTCGGCAGAGAGCACCAGGCTCTCGCGGCGCTGCCCCATGAGCACCCGGTCCCGGGACGACTCGAAGTCCGTCATCTCGATGGTCGGGCTCCCCCGGCGCACGGCGTGGAGGGCCGCCTCGTTGACCAGGTTGGCCAGGTCGGCGCCGCTCATGCCGGGGGTGCCCCGGGCCACCAGGTCGAGGTCGACGTCGGGACCGATCCGCTTGCCCTTGCAGTGGACCTGGAGGATCGGCAGCCGTTCGTCGAGATCCGGGAGCGGTACCACGATCTGTCGGTCGAAACGCCCGGGGCGCAAGAGCGCGGGGTCGAGGATGTCCGGGCGGTTGGTGGCGGCCATGATGACCACGCCCTCGGCGGGGTCGAAACCGTCCATCTCGTTCAGCATCTGGTTCAGCGTCTGCTCGCGCTCGTCGTGGCCCCCGCCCAGCCCGGCGCCCCGCTTGCGGCCGATGGAGTCGATCTCGTCGACGAAGATGATGGCCGGGGCCTGCTTGCGGGCCGTCTGGAAGAGGTCGCGCACCCGGCTGGCCCCGACCCCGACGAACATCTCCATGAAGTCCGAGCCGCTGACCGAGAGGAATGGCACGCCCGCCTCCCCGGCCACCGCCCGGGCCAGGAGCGTCTTGCCGGTCCCCGGTGGCCCGACCAGTAGCACGCCCTTGGGGATCTTGGCACCGATCTCCCGGAACCGGCCCGGGGTCTTGAGGAAGTCGACGACCTCGCTGATCTCCTGCTTGACGCCGTTGTACCCGGCGACGTCGCCGAACGTCGTCGACGGGCGGTCGCTGGAGAACATCCGGGCCTTCGACCGGCCGATGGACATGATGCCGGACATCTGCCCGCGGGCCTGCCGGCTGATGAACACCACGAAAGCGATGCCGATGACCAGGAACAAGATGTAGGGCAGCAGGGCCCCCAGCACGTTCGACGGCGGGTTGGAGTAGTTGACCTGGACGCCGTCCTTGCGCATCACCGAGACGTCGCCCTGGGCGGCGGGGTGGGGGCCGGTCGTCGTGTAGTGGGTGCCGTCCTTCAGCTTGCCGCTGATGACGCCCGATGTGTTGTTGATTGTGGCGGTGGCGACCTGCTTGGCCTTCACGTCGTTGAGGTAGTGCGAGTAGTTGATCGCCTTGGCCGACGAGTGGGGGAGAAGGTCGGGGACGACCAGGACGGCCAGGACGATGACGATCAGGATGGCCCAGAGCCACCGCCAGTTCTGGTCGCCGCCCGAGGGCCCCACCGGACCGCCGGGGCCGCCGCCGGGGGACGGCGGTCGGGGCGGCATGCGGTCGGGCCGGGGAGGGCTCACCGCCACATGCTATGCGTCCCCCCGTCGTGACCGGTGACCGGGCCCGGCCTGGCGCGACGGGCACCCGCCCCGTCGCCGCCGGAGGGCGGCGGTAACGTGGCCCGGATGGCGCAGCCGGGCGACAACCAGCCGTCGGCGGAGCCTTCCAACCCGATGCCGGAGCCGGGTCGGGCGCCGCCGCCCGCCGGACGTGGCCTCCCGTTCCCGGGCCCGCCGCCAGGCTACCCGGTCTACCCGTCGTCGGGCACGCAACTTGCGCCGCCCCCGCCGGCCGGCGAAGGCACGTTCCTGGACCAGCCCGGAGCGCCGCCGCCGGACCGCCGGACGGCTGGCCAGTGGATCCTCCTGGCCCTCTTGGGCTACGTCGTCGGGCAGTTCGTCGCCAGCATCTTCACGTTGGTAGCGGCCACCGCCGCCGGCCGGGTGCACGACCTGACGGCCATCGGCAACCTTTCCGAGCCGCCCCAGTGGTACATCGCCGCCTCGCTGGTCGGGCTGTGGGTCGGCTTCTTCCTGGGACCGCTGGTCGCGAGCAAGGTCCGGGGCACCGGGCGGATGGTGGCCGACTTCGGCCTCCGGTTCCGCCCGTCGGACCTCCTCGGGATCGTCGTCGGGGTGGGGGGCCAGTACCTGATCGCCGCCCTGTACCTGCCGTTCCACGTGAAGAACCTGACAGCCCCGGCCCAGAAGCTCACCGGTGCGGCGCATGGATGGGGGTTCCTGGTGGTGGCCGTCCTTACCGTGGTCGGGGCGCCGTTCTTCGAGGAGCTGTTCTTCCGGGGCCTCGTGCTCCGGGCGCTGGTCCGCCTCTTCACCCCGGCCGTCGCCGCCTGGTCGTCGCCGGGGGCCCGCCGGTCGATCGGCCGGTCGGCCGGCCTGGTGGCGGCAGTGGTCGTCGACGGGCTGGTGTTCGGCCTCGCCCACTGGGAGCGGTCTCAGTTCGCCGGCCTGGCGCTCTTCGGCATGGCCCTGGCCGTCGTCAGCTACCGGACCCGGCGCCAGGGGATGAACATGGTCGCCCACGCCTCGTTCAACCTGGTGGCGGTGCTCGCCCTCCTGTCGAGTCGCGGTGGCGTCATCCTCCACTGACCCCCCTCCTCGAAGCGACGGCCGCGCCGGGGCCGGGGCCGGAGCCGGGGGGCAGCCCGCCGTCCCGATGCCGGCGGCCGGTCCGATGCCGGCGGCCGGTCCGGGTCCGGTCGGTACCACCGCCCGGGGCGGTGGCGTCGACGGAGACCTCGGTGACGACCTCGCCGGTGGCCTCCGCCTCGGCGCGGAGGATGACGGGCCGCCGGCGCCCGCCTGGCCGGCGGTCGACGCCGGCACCGACGCCCTGAGGCTCTCCCCACCGTCCGGGCGGCGCCGGTGGTGGCCGGCCGCCTCGACGGCGGCGGCCGTGGTTGGGGTGGTGGCCGTCACCCTCTGGCAGCTCCACCTGCCGCTGCTCCTGTCGGCCACCACCACCACCGGTGGGGACATGGGGGCCCACTTCATGATGCCGGCCCTCTTCACCACCGACCTGTTCCCCCACCTGACGGGATGGGCGCCCGCCTGGTACGACGGCTTCCCCGCCTACACCTTCTACTTCGTGCTCCCCGACGTGCTGGTGGCGCTGGCCTCCCACGTCATCGCCTACGACGTGGCTTTCAAGCTGGCCACCGTCATGGGCTCGGTGCTGCTGCCGGTGGCCGCCTGGGGCTGCGGCCGGCTGTTCGGGTTGCGACCGCCGGTCCCCGCCGCCATGGCCGCCGCTACCTTACCGTTCCTCTTCGACTCCACCTGGACCATCTACGGCGGCAACCTCTTCTCCACCCTGGCCGGGGAGTACTCGTACTCCCTGTCGATCGTGCTGGCCCTGGTCTTCGTGGGCCTGATGGCCCGGGGGCTGCGGACGGGCCGCCACCGGGGCTGGGCGGCGCTGGTCCTCGCCCTGTGCCTGCTCGCCCACGTCGTGCCGGCCCTCTTCGCCCTGGCCGGTGTGGCGGTGCTCACCGTGGCCGAGCTGCTCCCGGCCCGCTGGCGGCTCGGCGATCCCGCCGCCGGCGCCGCCGCCGGCGGCGACGGGATCGGCGCCGGACCGGTCCCCGCCCGCCGCCAGGTGCTGTGGCGCGCCGCCTCCACCGTGGTGGTCGGGATCCTGCTCTCGTGCTGGTGGCTCGTGCCCTTCGGGCTGCGCCTGGAGTACTCGACGTCGATGGGCTACACGAACGTGACCACCTTCGCCACCTTGCTCTTCCCCCACGCCGACCTGTGGGCGCTGGTGCTGGCCGGTGTGGCGGCCGTGGTGGCGGTGGCGACCCGGAGCCGGTCCGGGGTGGTGCTGGCCGTGCTCGGCGGGCTGTCGGCCCTGGCCCTGGTGGTGGACCCCCAGGGCAAGCTCTACAACGTCAGGTTCCTGCCGCTGTGGTTCCTCTGCGTGTACCTGCTGGCCGGCTGGCTCTTCGGCACCGCGGTGGCGGCCGCCGTCACCGCCTGGCGCCGGGACCGCCTTGCCCGTTGGGCCGCCGCCGCCCGTCGGGCCGCCGGACGCCCGGGCACGCATCCGACCCCCCCTCCCCGCCCCGTGCCGGCCCGCACCCTGCCGGGCTCGCTGGCCGGACCGCTGCTGGCCCTCCTGGGCGCGCTGGTGGCCGTCGTGCCGCCGTTGTTGCCCGGCGTCGCCGGCGCCCTGCCCGGGATCGGCGTCCACCCGGGGGCCAACCAGGTGGGCGTGTGGGCGTCGTGGAACTACACCGGCTACGAGGGCAAGCCCGACTATCCCGAGTACCGGGCGCTCATGCAGCTGATGGCGCAGGTCGGTCGCCGGCACGGGTGCGGCCGCGCCATGTGGGAGTACAACTCGGACCAGAACCGCTTCGGGACGCCCGAAGCCCTCATGCTCCTGCCGTACTGGACCGGCGGGTGCGTGGACTCGATGGAGGGCCTGCTCTTCGAGTCGTCCGCCACCACGCCGTACCACTTCCTCAACCAGGCCGAGCTGTCGGTCTCCCCCTCGGAGCCGGTGGTGGGCCTGCCCTACGGCACGCTCGACGTGCCCCTCGGTGTCCGCCACCTCCAGCTCCTCGGGGTGCGCTACTTCATGGCGGCCAGCCCCCAGGTGCGGGCGGCTGCCGACGCCGACCCGACACTGCGCCCGATCGCCCGCACCGGGCCGTGGGAGACCACCTACAACGGGGAGCGCCTGTCGACCACCTGGCAGGTGTACCTGGTGCGGCACTCGGCCACGGTGGTGCCGCTCACCCGCGCCCCGGCGGTGCTCGTGGGGGTGGGGCCGGGGCAGGCCACGTGGCTCGGCCGGGTCGGGCCGCAGGGCCAGCCGATCGGCGGGCCCTCGGTGTCGTGGTACCAGGACCCGGCCCGCTGGGACGTCGAGCTGGCGGCCGGGGGGGAGCCGTCGTGGCCGAGGGTGACGGCGGCCGGGGCCGCCCACCCCCCGGCGGTGCGGGTGCCGGCGACGACCGTCTCCCGGATCCGGCGGAGCACCGGGTCGATCAGCTTCCGGGTGAGCCGGACCGGCACCCCGGTGCTGGTCAAGGTCTCCTACTTCCCGAACTGGCGGGCCGCCGGGGCCGACGGCCCGTGGCGGGCCACGCCCAACCTGATGGTGGTCGTGCCCACCCGGCACCGGGTCACTCTCACCTACGGCACCACCGGCGTGAACGACCTCGGCGACGGGCTGACCGCCCTCGGGCTCCTGGCCCTGGTGGCCGCCGGGATCGGGGGGTGGGCGCGGTCCCGGCGACGGGGTGGGGCGGTCGCCCGGGATCGGTCCTGATCCCGGCGGGCCGGCCGGAATCGGGGGCCGATGGGCGACGGTAGGCTCGGCCGGCGATGACCGGGACCGGCGACGTGTTCAAGGCCTATGACATCCGGGGCACCGTCCCCGACCAGCTCGACGCCGGCCTGTGCCGGGCGGTGGGGGCGGCGACGGCCCGGTTCACCGGCGCCCGGCGCCTCCTGGTGTGCCGGGACATGCGCCCGTCGGGGGTCGAGCTGTCGGCGGCCTTCGCCGACGGGGCGCGGGCCGAGGGCACGGCGGTCACCGACCTGGGGATGGCGTCGACCGACTTCTTGTACTTCGCCTCGGGCACCCTCGACGCCCCGGGGGCGATGTTCACCGCCTCCCACAACCCGGCCTCCTACAACGGCATCAAGCTGTGCCTGGCCGGTGCCCGCCCGATCGGCCGGGACACCGGGCTGGCCGAGATCGAGTCGCTCGCCGCCGGGTTGCGGTCGGTGCCGCCGCCCGACGGCCACCTGGCGCCGCTCGACCACCGGGACCTCCTGGCCGAGTACGCCGCCCACGTCCGGTCGTTCGTCGACGTCGGGGCGCTCACGCCGCTGCGGGTGGTCGCCGACACCGCCAACGGGATGGGCGGGCTGGTCGTCCCGCTGGTGATGGACGGGCTGCCGTTCGACGTCGAGATCCTCTACCCCGAGCTCGACGGCTCGTTCCCGAACCACCCGGCCGACCCCATCCAGCCGGAGAACCTGGTCGACCTGAAGGCGGCGGTCCTGGCGTCGGGAGCCGACGTCGGCCTGGCCTTCGACGGGGACGCCGACCGGGTGTTCCTGGTCGACGAGCGGGCCGAGCCGGTGTCCGGCTCGCTCACCACGGCCCTGGTGGCGGCGTCCATGCTGGAGAAGCACCCGGGCTCGACCGTGCTGTACAACCTGATCTGCTCGCACGTCGTGCCCGAGGTCATCGCCGAGCTCGGCGGCGTCGGCGTGCGGACCCGGGTCGGGCACTCCTTCATCAAGGAGGTGATGGCCGAGACCGGCGCCGTCTTCGGCGGCGAGCACTCGGGCCACTACTACTTCCGGGACAACTTCCGGGCCGACTCGGGGATCATCACCGCCCTGGTGGTGCTGGAGCTGATGGGCAAGAGCGGCGCCCCGCTGTCCGAGCTGCTCGCCCCCTACCGCCGCTACGCCGGCTCGGGCGAGGTCAACACCGAGGTGGCCGACCCGGCGGCGACGGTGGCAGCCGTGGCCGCCGGCGAGGAGGCGGCCGGGCACGAGGTCGACCGGCTCGACGGCCTGACGGTCGACCGGGGAGACTGGTGGTACAACCTGCGCCCGTCGAACACCGAGCCGCTCCTGCGGCTCAACGTCGAGGCCGGGACCGACGACGGGTGCCGGCGCGGCGTCCGCCAGGTGCTGGACCTGGTGGCGGCGGCGTCGCCCGGGCCCGCCTGAGAGCAGCTCGGGCCGGCGGGAGCGGAAGGAGGACACGTGGCGCTGGACCCGTTGCTGGTGGACCTGCTGGCCTGCCCGGCCGACAAGGGGCCACTTCTGTGGTTCGAGGACGAGGATGTCCTCTACAACCCGAGGCTGCGCCGGGCGTACTCGGTGCACGACGGCATCCCGGTGCTCCTGGTCGACGAGGCCACCGAGGTCGGCGAGGCCGAGCACGAGCGGCTGGCGGCCAAGGCGGCGTCGGGGGGGGCGGTCGAGACCGGCAGCGCCGGTGGCGCCCCGGGGTGAGCGGCTCGCCCCTCCCGGTCGACTCCCTCGGGATGTGGGAGGCCACCGCCGGGCTGCCCGAGCAGATGGCGGCGGCGGCGGCGGCCGCGGTGGCGCTGGGCGACCTCGACCTCCCTTCGCCGGTGGCCGACGTGACGGTGCTCGGGATGGGCGGCAGCGGCATCGCCGGCGACGTGCTGGCCGCCGTGGCCGGCCCCGAGCTGGCGGTCCCCGTGGCCGTGGTGAAGGGCTACCGGCTGCCGGCGTTCGTCGGCCGGCGGTCGCTCGTCTTCGCCGTGTCGTGCTCGGGCGATACCGAGGAGACGGTGGCGGCGGCCAGCGCGGCCCGGGCCGCCGGGGCCACGGTGGTGACGGTGGCCGGCGGTGGCGAGCTGGCCCGGACCGCCCGTGCCGAGCGGGCGCCGCTGATCCCGCTGGCCGGCGAGGTGCCCCAGCCGCGCGCCGCACTCGGCTCGCTGGCCGTGCCGCCCATGGTGGTCCTCGACCGGATCGGGCTGTGGCCCGGCGCCGCCGGCCGGGTGGCGGCCGCCGTCGATCAGCTGTCGCGGCGCCGGGACGAGCTGGTGGCGCCGGGCAGCCTGGCCGAGGTCGTGGCCCGCCGGATCGGGCGCACCATCCCGCTCGTCCACGGCTCGCCGGGCCCGGCGGCGGTGGCCGCCCAGCGATGGAAGACCCAGGTCAACGAGAACGCCAAGTCGCCGGCCTTCTGGTCGGTCCAGCCCGAGCTGTGCCACAACGAGGTGGTCGGGTGGGGCCAGGGCGGCGACGTGACCCGCCAGCTCCTCACCGTCGTCCTGCTCCGCCACCCCGGCGAGCATCCCCGGGTGGCCTCCCGTTTTGCAATGGTGGCCGAGCTCCTGGAAGAGGTGGTCGCCGGCGTCGTCGAGGTGTGGAGCGAGGGGACGTGCGACATCGCCCGGCTCTTCGACCTGGCGTTGGTCGGGGACTTCGTGTCGCTGCACCTGGCCGGGGCCGAGGGCGTGGACCCGGGGCCGGTGCCGGTGCTCGGCGAGCTGAAGGAGCGCCTGCGGTCGGTGTAGCCGGGCCGGCTGGTCGGCTGGCCGGCCGGCGGTTGGCCGAGCAGGCGAGGGCCGTCCGCCGGGTACAGACTGGGCGCATGCTGATCGTCGGCACTGCCGAGCACCTGGAGGACCTGGACCGCCAGTACACCCTGGCCGAGGATGTGTCGGTCACCGCCCTGGCGGTGGGAGGGAGCGGGTCGCCGCCGCCGGGGGCCGGGCTGGCCGTCCACGCCCTTCTCGACGGGTCCCGGGTGGCCCGGGTCGAGGAGTACGAGCTGGCGCCGGTGGCCGCCCTTCCGGGACCGGATGGGCAGAGCATGGCCGCCGCCGGTGGCCGGCTGCTCGTCGGGCTCGGGGGAGCGCACCTCCTGGTGGTGGACCCGGGCCGGGGCGGCACCGAGCCGGTGGCGCCGTTCGACGCCGTCGAGGGGCGCCGTTCGTGGGAGAACCCGGCGGGGCCCTCGCCCGACCTCCGCTCGGTGGCCGTCTCGCCCGCCGGCTCGTGGCTGGTCAACGTCCACGTCGGCGGGATCTGGCGCTCGACCGACGGGGGCGGGTCGTGGACGAACGTCGTCGCCCCCGAGATCGACGTCCACGAGGTGGTGGTCGGGGACGGGGGCCGGGTAGCGGCGGCGGCTGCCCGCGGTCTCGGGTGGAGCGCCGACGACGGCCTTACCTGGGAATGGTCGGTCGAGGGCCTGCACGCCGGCTACGCCCGGGCCGTCGCCCTCGACGGCGACATGGTCTACGTGACGGCCTCGAGCGGTCCCCGTTCCACCGACGGGCGCCTCTACCGCGGCCGGCTGGGCGAGCCCCTCGAGCCGTGCGGCGGGGGCCTCCCACCGTCGTTCCCGTTCAACCTCGACACCGGCTGCCTCGCCGCCCGGGCGGGCCAGGTGGCGCTGGGAACGCCCGACGGGCTCGTCTACCGGTCGTCGGACGGGGGATCGACGTTCGAGCGCGTCACCGAGCGCCTGGCTCCGGTGCGGGTGCTGCGCTTCGCCTGACGGCCGGGGGCCGGACGTCTCCGGTCAGAGCAGCTCCGCCATGGGGAACGCCCGGTGGGCCCGGGGGGGCAGGCAGTAGTTCTGGCGATGGGTGTTGACCAGGAAGTCGCTGAAGCCGACGTCCTCGTCGGCCAGGTGGTGGGCCTTGGCGAGGTCGGGGCTGTCCATCTCGGTGCGCATGAGCGCGAAGTGCTGGGCCGACGGGCCCATGCCGATGAAGTGGACCCCGGCCCGGGGGACGGTGCTCATCGGCCCCTCGATGGAGAAGCCGAAGGGGTTCTCGACGGTGTCGAAGTCCTGGCGCAGGAAGAAGACGGTGCCCCTCGGGATGACCTGGCCGTAGGCGGTGGTGGTGTCCTCCTCCACCCGTGAGAGGAACTGCATCTGCTCGTTGTGCCCGACCAGCCCGAATTGCTCGACGTCCCGGTCGCGCTCGGCCCTGAAGGTGGCGGTGGCCGGGCTCTGGTCGGGGGAGAGCACCTCCTCGGTCTCCTCCCGGCGTGGGTTGAACATCCGGTGCAGCCGGGCCCGGTGGTCGAGGGAGTACCAGCGCTCGAGCTCGATGGCGATGTGGGACACGTGCATGTTGGCGCCGCCGGCCATGTAGGACGCCGGGGTGGCGTCCGTCCACCCGGGGACCGTCTCGTAGCTGGCGAGGTTGCCCGCCGCCAGCCCGTGCACGTGGCTGGAGGTGAAGCCCATGAACAGCATGGCCCCGGCCGGGACCTTCTCGGCCCCGGCGATGCCGAGGGCCATGCCCACGCGCCGAGGCATCCCGTGGCCGGCGAAACCCCGGCGCATCGAGGTCACCGTGAAGAGGTCGCCGACGAAGGCGGCCCGGGCCGGCACCCCGTTGAGGGTCGACTGGCCGGGGAAGAAGAGCGCCTGGACCACCTCGTCGACATGGTGGCGGAAGTCGCTCTTGAAGTGGAAGACCATGTCGTTCTGCTCGATGACGACGTCCGCCGGGTCGCGGGGGAAGGCGATGGCGTCGACCAGCGCCGGCTCGCCCTCGCTGCCGGCACGCGTGGACTTGGGCAGGTGCTCGTCCACCACGGAGTCCGGCAGGTAGCGGCGGAAGTACGGGAGCCCCCACGCCATCTGGGGGAGGATCCCGGCCGGCGACACCGGGTAGACCTCCTCGATCTCGGCCAGGGCCGCCTCCAGGCGCCGGCTGGCCGTCTGCAGCGCCGCCCGGTCGCCGGGGGCGACCGTCAGCCGGGCGGTGACCATGGCGTGCCACAGCGGCACGACGGCCACCGGCACCTCCCCGTCGCCGCCGCCAGCGACGGGGGACAGGTGGAGCTCCTCGGTCACCCCCGGCAGCTCGTACTGGGTCTTCGGCTTCTCGTGGGTGTAGCGCGCCGAGTAGTCGACCACGCCGGCCCAGTCGAACGGCTCCGTACCCTGCTGCGTCGACGCCATCGCGTCCTCCGTTCCGCACCCAGCCGGTCGGTCGGGACCGGCTTGTACTCGCTCTAACTCTGGCACTCCTCGAAGCTACACCGTGTGCCGGCGACGGCAAAGGGGCGCATGCCGTCCTCCGCCGCCGCCGCCGACGTCGTAGGGTCCTGGGGTGGCTGGCCTGCGCTTCTCGTTGAAGGACACCTTCCCCGACGGGCTCGATGCGATGCGGTCCTTGAGCGCCCGCAGCGCAGGCAGTGGCCTGCCTCCCCTGCTCGCCGAGCTGATCAAGATCCGGGCCTCGCAGCTCAACGGCTGCGCCTACTGCCTCGACATGCACACCAAGGACGCCCGTGCCCTCGGGGAGACCGAGCAGCGCATCTACGCCCTGGACGCCTGGCGGGAGACCTCCTTCTACTCCGACGCCGAGCGGGCGACGCTGGCCTTCACCGAGGCGGTGACCGTGCTCGACCATGGCGAGATCCCCGACCACCTCTTCGAGGCGTTGCGCCAGCACTTTGACGAGGCCGTCGTCGGCAAGATCCTCCTGGCCGTCGTCGTCATCAACGCCTGGAACCGGCTGATGATCGCCCAGCGCCCGGCCGTCGGCGGCTACGTCAGCCCGCACCGGCCTCACGCCTGACGGCGCCAGCCCCGGCCTCACGCCTGACGGCGCCCCGGGGCCGGCCCGCCCGTGGGCGCCCGCTCCGGGCTGCTCCGGTCAGGTCAAGAGGGCGGCGAGCACCCGCCACGACCGGGCGGCGGAGCGGGCGCAGGCGGCCGTGGCCATGGCCGCGGCCAGGAAGGCGGCGGCCAGTGGCACCCAGGCTCCCTGGTGGACGAAGGCGACGGTGGTGAACCCCGGGCCGGCGCTCGCCTGGACGGCCAAGGCCACCCCCCGCACGAGAAAGGCGGCGGCCAGTAGGGCGACCACGCCGGCCAGCACGACCACCACCGCCCGACCCCGGCGAAGCTCGGTCGGGTCGACCCACGAGCACCGGGCCGCCATCACCACGGCGGCGACGGACACCAGCCAGCCGGCCAGGGCGACGGCGCCCAGCGCCATGCCCAGCGCGTGGGCGGCGGCCGGGTCGCCGCCGAGGGGGACCGGCGGCCTTGGGCCGTGCTTGGCCCAGGCCGGCTGGACGGTCTCCCGGACGAGGTAGAGCCCCACGTCGGCGGCCAGGGAGAGGCCGGGCACCAGCGCCCACCGGGTGGCGCCGTGGCGCCGGTGCCGCGGTGCCCGCCGGACGGCGCCGAGGAGCAACGACCATCCGACGAGCAGGGTGAAGAGCAGGGCGATGGCGAGCCACGACAGCACGTGGTCGGTGTGCACGGCCACCGACCCGGCGAGCGTGAGCGGCGGGGCGGCGAGGAACCCGTGGGGCCCCGGGACCTGCAGCCACGGTGGTGTCCCGAACAGGGCACCGGCCGCCGCCGCCGTCCGGTAGACCGGATCGACGGACACCCCGACCATCAGGAGCGGGACGGCCAGGGCCGCCGGCACGGCGGCGGCGGCCAGGGCCAGGCGGGTGCGTGCCGACCACAGGCGGGCGGCCGGCGGCATGCCCTCGGCCCGGGCCCACGCCCGGAGGGCACCGCGAGCCAGGTCGGCGGCGACCCCGATGGCGGAGCGGCCCTCGGCCAGCAGGTCGGCAGCCAGCCTTTGCACCTCCCGGCCGTAGCGCCGGCGCCACCACGACGGGTAGCACCCCAGCACGGCGTCGACCAGCCTGGCGGTCCTCATGCGCCGAGGGTCCCCAGGCGCCGGAGCCCGATGCGGGCCACGGCGGCGTGGAGCTCGAGGCGCTGGCGCAGGGTGGCCGCCCCGGCGGCGGTCAGGCGGTACGGCCGGCGGTGGCCCTCGGGGGCCAGCGGCTCGATCAGGCCCTCCTGCTCGAGCCGGCCGAGGACGCCGTAGAGGGTGCCGGGCCCGAACGTCACCCCGACCATGGCCTCGATGTCCTTGATGAGGGCGTAGCCGTGCTTGGGCCCCCCGGACAGGCTGGTCAGCACCAGGATGGTCGGATCCTGCGTCCTCCCCAGCCGCTTCGACGCCATGCCGCCCCCGCCGTCCTGACCTCGCCCGGCATGCCGCCGGTCGCCGTCAGGCTACTACGGAAGTCGTACTAGTCAAGGGTCGGGCCGCCGGTGGGGTCCGCCCCGGCGCCGAAGGGTCGGGGGCCGGCGGGGCCGCCCGCCCGGTGCGGGTCAGCCGAGGCGCTCGACGATCATGGCCATCCCCTGGCCGCCGCCGACGCACATCGACTCGAGGCCGACGGTCTTGCCGGCGTCCTCCAGCCCGTTGAGGAGGGTGGTCATGATGCGAGCGCCGGTCTGCCCGAACGGGTGGCCCAGGGCGATGGCCCCGCCGTGGACGTTCAGCTTGCCGTAGTCGATGCCGAGCTCGCGGGCCGAGGGGACGATCTGGGCGGCGAAGGCCTCGTTGATCTCGACCAGGTCGATGTCGTCGATCGTCATCCCGGCCCGCTTCAACGTCTGGCGGATCGCCTCGACCGGCCCCAGCCCCATGATCTCGGGATTGAGGGCGGTGACCCCGCTGGCCACGACGCGGGCGATCGGGGTGACCCCGAGCTGGTGGGCACGGGTGTCGCTCATCACCACCACCGCCGCCGCCCCGTCGTTGAGCGGGCAGGCGTTGCCGGCCGTCACCGTGCCGCCCTCCCGGAAGACCGGCTTGAGCTGGGCCAGCCCCTCGAGGGTGGTGTTGGGCCGGGGGCCGTCGTCCCTGGTCACGACGGTGCCGTCGGGGGTCGTGACCGGGATGATCTCCCGCTCGAAGAAGCCGTTCTCGACCGACTGGACGGCCCGGGTCTGGGACATGAGAGCGAACTCGTCCTGCTCCTGGCGGCTCACGCCCTTGAGCTCGGCGACGTTCTCGGCCGTCTGGCCCATGGCGATGTAGATGTCGGGCAGCCCCTCTCGCGGAGTCCACGGCTCGGTGACCGCCGCCGCCCGGGCCTTGGTGCGGGCCTCGGCACCGGCGAAGGCCTCGTGGTGCGGGCCGATGTCCGAGGCCCCGTTCTTGTAGCGGCTCACCGTCTCCACCCCGGCCGCCACGAACACGTCGCCCTCGCCGGCCCGGATGGCGTGGGCGGCCATCCGGATGGCCTGCAGCGAGGAGGAGCAGTAGCGGTTGACGGTCACGCCCGGGACGTCGTCCAGCCCGGAGAGGACGGCCACCACCCGGGCCAGGTTGTAGCCCGACTCGCCGGCCGGCTGGGCGCACCCGCAGATGAGGTCCTCGACGTCGTGCGGCTCGACCTGGGGGACCTGCGCCAGGACCGCCTTGACCACCAGGGCGCCGAGGTCGTCGGGCCGGCAGTCGACGAGCGATCCCTTCACGGCTCGCCCGATGGGCGTGCGACCGGCGGCGACGATGACGGCTTCGGGCATGTTGGCGGTGCTCCTCGCTGGTCGGGCGGTCGGGCGGTCGGGCGGTCGGGCGGTCGGGCGGTCGGGCGGGTCGCCGACGACCAGGCTAACGGCGGCGAGCCCCGTAGGGACAATTCGTCACCGCCGGCCGTCGGGGGAGGCCGATCGCCGGCAATAGCCTGCCGGCAATGGGCGAGCCCGGGAGCGCGAGGGGCGGCGGTGGGCCTTGCCGCGGTGGGCCCGGCGGCGGCGGTCGGCGCGGTGGGTGACCACCTCACGCGCCGCTTCTACGCCGCCTACCGGGACCCGTCCCTCGTCGTGCTCGAGGGGCTGCACCCGGCGGTCCACGCCCTGCGCTTCGGTGCCGCATTGGCCACGGCGGTCACGTACGACCGCGATCGGCTGCTGTCCATCGCCCGCCGGTTGGCGCCGGAGTCGGTCGGCGCCATCGACGGCGCCGTCGAGGTGGTCGGGCGGGCGTCGTTCGACCGGCTCTGCCCCCGAAGCCTCACCAGCCCGCTGCTCGCCATCACCGACCGCCCTCACCAGGATCTCGACTGGGCGGTCGGCCGGCTCGGCCGGCCGGCGATCTATCTGGAATCGCCGCGCAACCCGGGCAACGTGGGGGCCGTCATCCGGGTGGCAGCGGCCGCCGACGTCGCCGCCGTCCAGGTCACGGGGAAGGTGGATCCCTGGTCGCCGGTGGTGGTCCGCAGCGCCGTGGGCCTGCAGTTCGCCCTGCCGGTCGCCTCGGTGTCGGGGCCCCCGCCCGCCGGCCGGCCCGTCGTGGTCCTCGACCCCGACGGGGAACCGCTGGACGCCGCCCGGCTCGACGTCAGCTCGGTGCTGGTGATCGGTGGCGAGCGGTACGGCGTGTCACCGGCGGTGCGACGCCTCGCCACCGCCAGGGTGGCCCTGCCGATGAAGGCGGGCGTGTCCAGCCTCAACCTGGCCACCGCGCTGTCGGCCGTGCTGTTCTCGTGGAGGCTCTCGGCCCGGGAGCCCGACGGGTCCCCTCCCTGGTAGCGCCGCCGCCGCCAGCAGTCACCCGGCACCGGGGCCAGGCCGGCGACGGGCAAGCCTCCTGGCGCCAGCGGGCATGCCGTGGGCGACGGTGGGGGACCGGCCCCGGCCGGCGACACGGGGCCGCCCTTACGTTCGGCTCAGCAAATCCGCGGCAACGGGTCGCCGACCAGCATGTCGACGATCCGGGTGCCACCGATCGGGGTGACGAGCACGACGATGCCCGGCGGCTCGGCGTCGATCCGGCCGATGCGGGCGGCGTCGCCACCCAACGGATGGCGTCGGAGCGCGGCGAGGGCCGCACCCTCCTCTGCCGGCGCCACCACGGCCACGAACTTTCCCTCGTTGGCGGCGTAGAGCGGGTCGAGGCCCAGCAACTCGCATGCCGCCGCCACCGCCGGACGGACCGGGAGGGCCGCCTCGTCCAGCACGACCGTGAGGTTGCTGTCCCGTGCCAGCTCGTTGCAGACCGTCCCGACCCCACCCCGGGTGGCGTCGCGCAGCCAGCGGGTGGACGGGGCGGCCCCCAGGAGGCGCTCCATCAACTCGTGCAGCGGCGCCGTATCGGACGTGATGTCGGCGTCGAGGGCCAGGTCACCCCGGGCCAGCATGACCGCCATCCCGTGGTCCCCGATCATCCCCGAGGAGATGACGACGTCGCCGGCGGCGACCCGAGCCGCTGACAGCTCCCGCCCCGCCGGGACGATCCCCACCCCGGCGGTCGAGATGTACATCCCGTCGGCGGCGCCCCGATCGACCACTTTGGTGTCACCGGTGACGATGGAGACCGCTGCCCCGGCCGCTGCCTCTGCCATGTCGGCCACGATCCCTCGCAGGTCGTTCATCGGCAACCCTTCCTCCAGCACGAAGGCGGCAGAGAGGGCCAGTGGGTGGGCGCCCATCATGGCCAGGTCGTTGACGGTGCCGTGGACGGCGAGGTGACCGGCTGATCCCCCCGGGAAGCGCAGCGGCTTCACTACGAACGAGTCGGTGCTGAAGGCCAGCCGGTCGCCCCCGGGGAGCGTGACCACTGCTGCGTCGGTCTGCACGGACGGCGCACCGTCGGCGAATGCGGGAAGGAAGATCGCGTCGAGCAGGGCCGCCGACGCCTTGCCGCCCGCTCCGTGGGCCAGGGTGACGACGTCGTCGGTCAAGCGAGGCCGCCGCCGGCGGAATGCCTCGATCCGGTCCAACACCGCGGCCTCCTTTCCCGCGGCGTCGGCCGGGCTGTTCCTCCGGGCGGTGTCGGTCATGTCGTGCCCCCTTCGTCGAGGTCGTGCTGGATGACTGACCAGAGCTGCAACGCCAGGGCGTTCTGGGCCTCTTGGATCCGGTGCACACTGTCGGAGCGGACCACCAGGCAGTGGTGGACGGCGAGGCTCGAGGCCATCGACCCCCCGTCGTAGCCGGCAAGCCCCGCCGTCAGCAGGCCCCGCCGCGACGACTCGTCGAACGCCCGCAGCAGGTTGGCCGAGTTGCCGCTGGTGGAAATGCCGAGAGCGATGTCACCCGGTCGGGCATGGGCGATGATCTGGCGCGAGAAGACCAACTCGAAGCCGACGTCGTTGCCAAGGGCGGTGAGCACGGCAAGGTCCTCGGCGAGGGACATCGCCGGCAACGGCCTCCCGTCCGGTGGGCGAAGGAAGAGATCGACGATCCCCTCGGCGTCGGTTGCGCTCCCCCCGTTGCCGAAGGCGAAGAGCCTGCCTCCCTGCCGGAACCGGTCAGCCATGGCAGATCCCGCCCGGTGCACGACGCCGGCGCACGCCTCGATGGTCGCCGCACGGAGGGCTCGGCTGGTGTCCATCTTGGCCCGAGCCGATCGGGCGAGGTCGGCGACCAGGCCCGGTGCGTCCCGCTCCTCGGACTCGATGAACGGGTAGAGGAAGCCGGTTGGCTCGGCCGTCATGGCTCGCCGTCGCCCAGCGAGGTCAGGGCCACGCCGGCGTGGACCAACAGCAGGTCTCCGGGCCGAACCGGGTCGACGAGGCTGACGTCGACCGTCTCGAGCTTCCCTGCGGCTATCACTTCGGCCCGTCCGGCCCCGTCGGCCGATCGCACTTCTGCCACCCGGCCCTCGTCGGAGCACGTGGTGCACACGTCGTCCGTGCAGGACGGCTCTTCCTCCAGGAGGCCGGGGTGCTCGAAGACCACGTGGGTCAGCTCCCAGAGGAGGTGGTAGAGCATGACGACGTCGCCCGAGCGGACGGCGACGGTGGGGTCCGCGCTCTCTGCCCACACGACGTGCTCGGCCAACCCCGACGGCGGCCGGGGGCCCGCTCCCAGCCACAGCCGGGTGAGGCCCCAGGCCTCGGAACGGCGCATGAGAGCGGCGATACGGGCATCGTCGGCGATGCCGACCGCGGCGAGAACGTCGCCCGCCCGGGCCAGCTGGCGCAGCCCGTCGGCCGGGTCGGGCCCGTCGAGGTGGATGGCGGGCAGTGCCCGCTTCCCCATGATGACCGGGTGGACGAACTCGACGGCCAGATGACGGGCGTGGGCCGGCCATCGGGGGGCCACGCACCACATGGTGGCGCCGGCGGCGAACCGGCGGGCCAGCGCCAGGGCCGTGACTGCCAGGTCCTCGGCCGGGGCGACATCCCCGGCGGGCGGGGAGAGATCGATCGTTGCCACTATGCCTCCTTCGACGTCGACGTCGACGTCGGTGCCACCGCCGACGCCTCTGTTCGCAGCGCCGCCGCCGCCCGTATCGAACTGGCGGCCACCGCTGCCTGCCCGAGAGCGAGACCGCCGTCGTTGGGGGGAACGACCCGGTGGGTGAGGACGGCGAGGCCCCGCTGGGCCAGCTCGGCGCGTACCAGTCGCACCACCAGCGTGTTTTGGAACACCCCGCCGCTGAGTGCCACCCGATTGATCCCCGTGCGCCGGCGTTCCCGTTCAGCCGTCTCCCCGACCAGTCCGGCCACCGCTCGGTGGAAGCCGGCGGCAATGGCGCCGGTCGGGCACCCGGCGCGGAGGTCGCCGACGATGCTCACCAGCATGGCGGCCGGATCCAGCTCGCGTCCCTCGATCCCGAACCGGTAGGCGGGGGCGGGACCGGTGTGGGCGGCGGCCGCAGTCTCGAGATCGATCGCCGCCTGGGCCTCGTAGGAGACGACCTGGCGAAGACCGAGGAGCGAACTGACGGTGTCGAAGAGCCGCCCCATGCTGGAGGTGGGGACGCAGCGCACGTTGTGCTCGAGTTGGTGCTCGAGGGCCGCCAGCTCGCCGGGCGGGGCGGCGGCCACCGGCGCCAGATCCCGGCTCCAGGCAATCCCGGCCGCCCGCAGGTGGGACAGAGCCGCCCGGTAGGGCTTGCGGACGGCGGCGTCGCCGCCGGGCAACGGGACGTACCGGAGGTGGGTCGCCCGTTCGAACCGGTCGTAGCCGGCGACGAGCACCTCCCCGCCCCAGATCGCCCCGTCGGTCCCGTAGCCGGTGCCGTCGAAGGCGTACCCGATCACCTGCTCTCCCTCGGGGATCTGATGCTCGGCCATCACCGAGGCGATGTGGGCGTGGTGGTGCTGCACGGTCACCGCCGGCCGGCCCGAGCCCGATTCGGCCCACCGGCGGGTCTGGTAGCCAGGGTGGGTGTCGGCGACGGCGGCTACCGGGTCGATGCAGTAGATCTCTGCGAACTGCCGCCAGGAGCGCTCGAACGCGGTCAGGGTCTCCACGCTGCCCATGTCGCCGAGGTGCTGGCTCATCCAGGCGTCGCGGCCGGAAGCCAGGCAGAAGGTGTTCTTGAGCTCCCCTCCGACGGCGAGCAGCGGGGCGGCGGGGAAGGGGAGACGCACCGGCAGAGGTGCGTACCCCCTCGAGCGGCGGATGGGCAGCTCCACCCCGGACTCGACCCGGACCACCGAGTCGTCGCAGGGCACGTGGATGGGCCGGTTGCCGACCAGCCAGCCCTCGGCGATGCTGCCGAGCCGCCGGCGGGCGTCGTCGTCGTCGTAGCAGATCGGCTCCTCGCTCAGGTTGCCGCTGGTCATCACCAGCACCTCTGGGACCGGGGAGCCGGCCCCCGGGACCTCGTGGAAGAGGAGGTGGTGGACGGGGGTGTAGGCCAGGAGGACCCCGACCCAGGGACTACCCGGCGCCACCAGGGGCGACAGGCAGCTCTCGGCGCGCCGGCGCAGCAGCACGATCGGGCGCTCGACGCCGGCCAGGACCATCTCCTCGGCGGGATCGAGGTGGGCCAGGCGACGGGCGGCGGCCAGGTCGGCCACCATCACGGCGAACGGCTTGTCGGTCCGTGCCTTGCGGCGGCGGAGCTCGTCGACGCCGGCGTCCGAGGTGGCGTCGCAGGCCAGGTGGTAGCCGCCGAGCCCCTTCACCGCCACGATGCCTCCCCGGCCCAGCAGGTGCTGGGTGGCGGCGATGGAGGCGTCGGTGCCTTCGACCGTCCCGGTCGGCCCGTCGAAGGACAGGTGGGGGCCGCAGATCTGGCAAGCGACCGGCTGGGCGTGGAACCGGCGGTCGCTCGGGTCCTGGTACTCGGCGGCGCACGCCGGGCACAGCGGGAAGCCGGCCATGGTCGTGTTGGGCCGGTCGTAGGGGAGCCTGACGGTGATGGTAAAGCGCGGTCCGCAGTTGGTGCAGTTGATGAACGGGTAGCGGTACCGGCGGTCGGCGGGTGCAAAGAGCTCGGCCAGACATTCGCCGCACACGGCGACGTCGGGCGACACGAAGGTGCGGACCGCTCCGGTGGACCGGCTGGTCTCGATCCGGAAGCCGGGCTCGGAGAGCGGGTCGACCGCGCTGCACTCGACGGCTTCGATCCGGGCCAGGGGTGGTGCCTCGTCGACCAGCAGCGACTCGAAGCGTTCGACGGCCCCGGCGGGACCCTCGACCTCGACGAGCACCCCTTCGCTGTCGTTGCCGACGCGGCCGGCGAGCTCGAGCCGGCCGGCCAGCGAGTGGACGAAGGGACGAAAGCCGACTCCCTGGACCACTCCGGTCACCCGGAGCCGGTGCCGGACCGGCACACCGTCGGTGATCGACGCCGTCATGCGTTGACCGGGCTCCTCCTGCCGAAGGCGACTGCCGCCTCGCGGTGCATTCGGCCGAAGTTGTAGTAGGCGGCGCACGCCCCCTCGGACGAGACCATGCACGTGCCGATGGGAGTCTCCGGCGTGCAGGCGGTGCCGAACACCTTGCACTCCCAGGGCTTGATGACGCCCTTGAGGACCTCGCCGCACTGGCACGCCTTCGGGTCCGCCACGCGTACCCCCGGCAGCTGGTAGCGGAGCTCGGCGTCGAAGCTCTCGAATTCCGGTCGAAGTTTCAGCGCGCTCTGGGAGATGAACCCGAGGCCGCGCCATTCGAAGTGGGGTCGCAGCTCGAACACCTCGCCCAGCAGGGCCAGGGCTCGCGGGTTCCCCCCTTCACGAACCACCCTCGAGTACTGGTTCTCCACCTCGCACCGTCCCTCCCTGATCTGGGCGAGGAGCATCGAGATGGCTTGGAGTATGTCGAGCGGTTCGAACCCGGCGGTCACCAGCGGCTTGCCGTACTGGTCGGGGACGAAGCGGTAGGGCCGCTGGCCGATCACCGTCGAGACGTGCCCCGGTCCGAGGAACCCGTCCAGCCGGAGGTCCGGTGACTCGAGGATCGCCTTGATCGGGGGGACGATCATGACGTGGTTGCAGAAGACGCTGAAGTTGGTGATCCGGCGCGCTCGCGCCTGTGCGAGCACGATGGCGGTGGAAGGGGCGGTGGTCTCGAAGCCGACGGCGAAGAAGACCACCTGGTGCTCGGGGTTCTCCACGGCGATCCGCAGCGCGTCGAGCGGCGAGTACACGAAGCGGACGTCAGCTCCCTCGGCCTTGGCGTGGAGCAGGTTGCCGTGGCTTCCCGGCACCCGCATCATGTCGCCGAAGGACGTGAAGATCACGCCCGGTTCCTTTGCCACCGAGATGGCGTCGTCGATCCTGCCCATCGGGATCACGCACACCGGGCATCCCGGCCCGTGCACGAGCTCCACGTTGGCCGGCACCAGATGCTCGATCCCGTGCCGGTAGATGGTGTGGGTGTGGCCGCCGCACACCTCCATGAACTTGAACTCTTCCCCGGCGGCCAGGTCGGTGATCCGGCTCACCTGCACCTGCGCCGCCGCCGGGTCGCGGTACTCGTCCACGAATCGCATGGCCGGCCTACGCCACCGGTCGCAGTGCGGAACGGGACTCCGAGGTTCCGGCCGCCCCGGCGAGCAGCTCGCCCCCACGCCCCACGAGGCCATGGGCCATCGAGAAGCTGAGGTCGATCAGGTTCCTCACCTCCTCGGAGGAGCTGATCACCCCCCAGGCACGGCGCAGGTCGTCCCACCCCTGAGGTCCGGCTTGCGTGCCGAACACGTACCCGATCATGGCTCCGACGATGGTTCCCATGTCAACCTCCCGTGCTGTCACTGGTGATCCTGGACGACCAGAACGCGTCGAGCTCGGCTCCGTAGGCCTGGCCCATGAGCTTGAGCGAGGCCAAGGCCAGCGCCGCCTCCTCCTCGTCGATCTTCGACATGGCGAAGCCGACATGGATGAGAACCCAGTCGCCGAGCTGGAGCCTCTCGTCGTCGAGCAACCCGATGTTGATTGTCCGAGCCACCCCCGAGACGTCGACTCGCGCCAGATGCTCGTGCGAGCCGAACGCCACCAACTGGCCCGGTATGCCGAGGCACATGGTCCGTCTCCTCTCAGCCGCGGTACTTGATGGACTCGAGCAGCAGTTCGTCCCCACCGAGCAGGTCAATGTCCACGGACCCGCAGGTGGGGCAGGCCAGGGGCAGCTCCTCGCACTCCCACGTGGTCGAGCAGTGGCTGCACGCTGCCCGCACCGGGAGCTGGACCAGCTCTGCCACCGCGTCCTCGGCCACCGTGCCCATGGCGGCCACGGCGAAGGACTGGTCGAACGCATCGGGGTGGACGTGGTGCAGGCGCCCGACGCGCACCCGCACGTGCGCCACCGGGCGTTCCCCGGCTCGCCGCTGGACGGCGTCCACGATCGAACTGCACAAACCGAGCTCGTGCACGGGGTCCTATCCTTCCTTCACCGCGAGCACCTCCACTCGCACGGCCACCTCCGGGTCGACCTTCAGCATCAAGATGCGGGGCGGCTCCATCCCGAAATCGCGGATGTCGAAACGCGACTGGCCGGCGAGCTTGATCGTGCTGTCGTCGACCGGGTTGACGGTCATCTGGTCCTCGTACCGGTGAGACGTTCCCCGAAAGGTGATGTCACCGCTCACCCGGTAGCTCCCGTCACCGCCGATCGGCTCCATCCCGATGATCACCCCTTCGATGGCGGGGAACCGCTTCGAGTCGATGCGTCGTTGCAGCTCACGATCCTCCAGCCGGTTACCCGACGAGAGGCGACTGACCTGCAGCGAGAGCTTTCCGGTCGGCATGACCGCCAGATCGACGGCACCGTCCGGCCCCAGGCCGAGATCGAGGTAGCCCTCCAGCCCCTTGGTGGTGGAATGGATGGGGTGCACGCTGGACCGGGCGTCGATCCATACGTACGAACGTGTGGGGTCGATGCGGTAATGAGCCACCCAGGTCACATCTCCCTGATCTTGAGGTACCGGGCGATGTCGGGCAGCGACTTGAGCACCATTCCGACGACCAGGGCGACGAGCACCGATTTGGCGAGACGAATGATCATCTCGTTGTCTCCTTTCCAGCGGGTTCCGTGATCTCGGCAACGAGCTGCCGGCACAACGCCACCGCGCCGTCGACGGCGTCGGCGACCGCCGGTGACAGGCCGATGCCCTCGTCGAGGTCGGCGGGCTGGCAACCGACCACCCGAAGCCGTTCGACCGAGCCGCCCAATCGGGTCAGGGTGCCCAGCACCGCCTCGGGGCTCATGCTGTGGGCGTCGACGACCGGGGCCTCGTCCCCGGGCGTCGCCATCAGGTCGTCGGGCTCGATGACCGCCACCGTTCCCGGTGCCTCGCCCATCGGCACGGCGTCGACCAGGATCACCGCGTCGTAGCCGTCGAGCAGCTCGTAGGCCAGGTGGAGGCCGCGGATCCCGACGTCAGTAACCCGGACCCCTGGCGGAAGGGGCTCTTCGCTCAGGCGGTTGACGACTTCGACGCCGAAGCCGTCGTCGCTCAAGAAGATGTTCCCGATGCCGGCGACGAGAACTCGGGGCCTCATCGGGGGCCGTCCTCCCCGGGGAGCGGCTCCACCTCGTCGGGGTGGAAGAACAGGTAGCGCCCCTGCCATATCAGCTCCGCCGTCGCCGGGTCGTCGTCGACCGTCACCGCCACCTGCTGGCTCCCGTCGACGTCGGTGAAGACGCCGGCCACGGTGGCGGCACGACCCGCCAAGAAGAGGTCCTGGGCGTCCGAGCGCCGCGACGGCCGGAGCAGCACCCTCGTGCCCTTCCCGATCTCGACGTCGCCGACCCTGACCCGGTCGCCCCACGGGTCGACGGAGGCGTCAGCCACCGGATCCCACCAGGGAACCGGTCCGGGGTCCTCACGATCGTCCACCCCGCTGCCGGCGGCTCCCGGCTCCGCCGCCGACCGCAGGGAGCGCACTGCGCCGTGGAGCCGGCTCCACACCTCGGGGGGCATGTCGTCGCAGCGGTCGATGATGGCGGCGGCGCGGGCGTCGGTGCCGCGCGCCTCGGCTTTCTCTTCGTCGGTCAGCGCCAGCACCCGCAACGCCAGGATCTCGTCGATCTCGGTGGCGTCGTAGAGGTTGCCCGGGCTCTCAGGGGCGACCGAAGGGTGGTCGTAGAGGATGATGGGCGACGAGAGGACCACGTCGTCCTCTCCGACCAGCACCGGGAAGGCGCCGTCGTTGTGACAGGCCGCCGCCGCCGGTCGGGCACCGTCGGGGGGGTCGAACAGCGACACGAACACCCCGCCCTCCACGGCCACCATGGTGTGCGAGGCGATCAGCGAACGGGCGAGCGCGTCCCGGCGCCCGGCACCGGCGTCCAGGAACGGGCTGGCGTTCTCCACGGTGACGGCCACCTTCACGAAGCGGCTTGCGGCGTCCGGGCGAGCGACCGTCACGCGCACCCGCCCGTCCACCGCCAGCCGCCGGCGGACGATACGCCCGGCCACCTGCCCCACGCTCGTCCGGATCAGCTCGGTCTCCCGCGAACCGGCGAACCCGAAGGGGTGGCTGTGGTCAGCGATCTCGAGGCTGTGCAATGCCAGCAGGGGAAGGTCGACGACCTGATCGACCGCTTCGTCCCAGGCGACATGGTGGCGCCCGTCGACCTCGATCGCCTCGACCGGCACGAACCCGTTGTCGGAGGCGGCAGCGGCGGCCTCGATCCCCCGATGCTGGGCCTGAAGGCAACGGATGCGGACGGCCAGGACCGGTGCCGGTCCGGGATCGAGGAGGCACTCGGTGCGCATCGACCAGCGTTCGGAGCCGTCGGCCTCGCTGAAGGCACGGGGAACCAGCACCCCGAACTGCCAGCGCAACTGGTTCTTACTCGAGGACGCCCGGTAGGGGTACAGCATGTACCCCTCGTAGAGCACGGTCTCGGCCACGGCGCCGGCGGCGGCGAAACGATCGGCGAGCTCGACCCTCACCATGCCCCGTCTCCGGCTTCCTTGAGCAGCTGCTCGAATGCCTGGTCCCAGGTGGGAAGGGCCCGCGATGCCCTGAACCGTCCGAGCCGGTCGAGGGTATCGCGGCCGATCCGGACCCAGCCGCTGTTGGGGAAGTACAGATCCATCACGCCTCGCCACACCGAGACCGGCATCCGGTAGGAGGCCTCTTGGTCCCACGGGACGGGCTCGGCGGCAAAGCCCGATTCGCCCTGGACGAACACGGTGCCCGAAAAGAGCAGGAGGAGCGGGATCTCGCCCCCGGACAGGGCGTGAAGGTACTTGGCTCCCGCAACGTCGAAGTCGTAGGTGCACTCGACCGGGATCTCCACGTCGGTCGAACCGGAGAAGCCCGGCAGCGTCGTCGACACATGAGTCCACAAGAAGGGGTGCAGGGAGTCGCCCCACTGCGGGGTCTCCCCGAAGAGCTCGTAGAGCCGGCCTCTCTCTTCGGGGTCGTAACGTCGCCGCTGAGGCTCGATGCGGATCTGGCAGCGGAGGGCCAGCGCGTGCACCCCACCACCGGTCTCGGTGATCCGCAATCGCAACATGATGGTGGGCACCGCGGCGTGCGGTTCCGGTCGAGCGTCCACGACCTCGAAACCGAGCGTGGTCATCGGACCCGGCTCCGCACGCCGGCGAAGAAGGCGTCCAACTGGTCGTGGGCCTCTCGCCCGCCGTCGAACCCTCGCCAGGACTTCCGGAGGCGCCCCACCAGCTCGTAGCAGGCGTCGATGGGCACCAGGAAGCACTCCGGGGCGCCGTGGTCCGGGTCAGCCTGGACCAGGAACGCCTCGACGTCGGGTTCGAGCGTGGCCAGCGTGGGATTGGCCGATACCACCTCATCCCAGGTGTCGAGGGAGAGCTCGGACTCGGTGGCCCCGGCGGGACCGGGGTAGAAAGCCGCCACCCGGCCGAGAGCGGAGTTGACGAAGAAGAAGGCGATGCTGACCGGGATCTGGAGGGAGTCCCACTGCGCCGGGGACAGCTGGAAGCCGGGAAAGGCGAGGTACCGATCGGGAACGGCCCGGTAGTGGGGGCCACCGGCACCCTCGGCGGTGAAGAGCAGGTAGCAGCCCCGGCAGGCGCAGAGCAGGGAGCGCGCCTGCAGGTCGACCAGATGGCCGTGGACGTCGGGGATCTCCTCGGCGCACAGCTGGCAACGCTCCCCTGCTCGCACCACCTCGCTCGGGCGAGCCAGCCGGATGCGCTGGAGCACGGCCAGCGGGTCGCTCACCGGCTCGCCGTTCCCGACGGGCACTCGGCGTACGTCGGCTTGGTGCCGACGGCGACGGGAACCGACGCCACCCCGGATGGCTGGTCAACCTCGACGCTGACGATCTCAGGTGCCGCTTCGGCGATCGACCGCTCGACAGCCCCCCGGAGGGTGATGGCCGACGACGGGCACCCGTCGCAGCTCCCGAGGAGCCGGAGACGGACGATGCCGGCATCGGCGTCGACCTCCACGAGCTCCACGTCACCGGCGTGTGCGGCGAGCAACGGGCGAACCGAGGCCAGGGCGCCCTCCACCCTTCGGGCCACTGGGTCCGGGTGCAGCCCATGCACGACGAGCAGGCTGGCCACCAGCTCGTCCTTCGCGCACACCTCGGCCAGATCGGGGGCGTGCTCGGTGACCATCGACATCATCCGCGCCAGCCCGGCACCGTAGAGCTCGGTGACCAGCTTCAAGAGCTCCTCGACCAGGCGGAACGAAGACGGGTTGGCCGCCCTCTGCAGCTCGTCCAGCAACTGCTCGATCCGGTCACCGGTGGCTCGGAGGTTCTGCGGTGCGGGCATTGCCGGCTCCGGTGCTCAGGAGGCGAGATCGGGAGTCGCCACCTGCGTGGGCGAGTGGAGCTTCTTCAGGACCTTTCCCTTGCCGAGGTACATGTGCACGCCGCACGGCAGGCAAGGATCGAAGCTCCGCACCGACCGCATGATGTCGATGCCCTTGAAGTGCTCCTGGTCGTTCTCCTCGAAGATGGGCGAGTCGATGACCGCATCCTCATACGGGCCGGGCGTGCCGTTGCTGTCGCGGGGGCTGGCGTTCCACGGCGTCGGCGGGTAGGGGTGATAGTTGGCGATCTTGCCGCCCTTTATCACCATGTGGTGTGACAGGACGCCGCGGACCGCCTCGGTGAACCCGCAGCCGATCGCCTCGTCGGGAACTTCGAAGGGCTCCCAGGTCTTCGTCCTGCCGGCCCGCACGTCGGCCAACGCCTTCTCGATGAAGTCCAGAGCCGACGCCGCCGCGTAGGCCTGGAAGTAGGTACGGGCCCGGTCACGCTCGATGGTGTTGGACCACCGCGGGATCTTCCATTCGAGGCTGACTTCGGGCTTGAGTGCCGTCTTGGGCAGGTTGATGACCACGCTGTCGCCGGTGGCCTTGACGTGGTCGGTGCTCACCAGGCCGGACAGCGCGGTCGACCAGAGGCGGGCCAGGGGACCACCGCCGGTGTCGAGGGCGAGATCATCGCTCCCGTCAGACCAGCGGGGAGCCATCACCCAGCTGTAGTTGCCGTCGAAGTCTCGCTTCTGGGGCGCGGGGTTGGTGTGCTGGTTCCACGGATGGCGGCGGTCGACAGGATTGCCGAGCGGGTCGCGGGTGACGAACATCTCCTGGTCTCCCCAGTCGCCGTAGAACGAGTGGCCGAGCAGGATGCGGATGCCCAGGTTGATCTCGACCAGATCGTTGGTGACGAGGTTCCCGTCGACAACCACCCCGGGCGTCACACCCATGGCCCGTCCCCAGGTGGTCATGTCCCGGTAGTTGAAGTTGCACACCGACGGGTCCTGGAAGGCGCCCCAACAACCGAGGAGCACCCGGCGCCGGCCGACCTCCTCGTACCCGGGCATCGCCTGGTAGAAGAAGTCGAACAGGTCGTCGTGCATCGGTACGACCCGCTTCATGAACTCCACGTAGCGCATGAGCCGGGTGTAGTAGTCGGTGAACAGCTGGATGGTGGCCGTCGTGCCGACGCCGCCGGGATACAGCGTGGAGGGGTGCACGTGGCGGCCCTCCATGAGGCAGAACATCTCCCGGGTGGAGCGGCTCACCTGCAGGGCCTCGCGGTAGAACTCGCCGGAGAACGGGTTGAGCGAGCGCATGATGTCGCCGACCGTTCTGTACCCGTGGTCGGCAGCGTGCGGGGCCTCGGTGCGGTTGGCCTGCTCCAGCACGCCGGGGTTGGTCTCGGCGACCATCTTCTCGCAGAAGTCCACTCCGACCAGGTTCTCCTGGAAGATGTTGTGGTCGAACATGTACTCGGCCGCTTCGCCGAGGTTGACGATCTGTTCGCCGAGCGCCGGCGGGTGCACGCCATACGCCATGTTCTGGGCGTAGCACGAGCAGGTGGCGTGGTTGTCGCCGCAGATGCCGCAGATCCGGCTGGTGATGAAGTGGGCGTCCCGGGGGTCCTTCCCCTTCATGAAGACGCTGTAGCCGCGAAAGATCGACGAAGTGCTGTGGCACTCGACGACCTTGCCTCTCCCGAAGTCGATCTTGGTGTAGATCCCCAAGCTGCCCACGATCCGGGTGATGGGGTCCCAGGCCATCTCCACCAGGCCGGTGTCGTTGTCGGTAAGTGCTTTGGCCACCGTCCTACCTCCACGTTCCCTTGTACCCGGTCACCAGCTCTTTGCCCGGCAGGCGCCACTTCGGCTCGTCTTCGAGCGTGTGGGCGGTGATCCGGCGCAGTCCCCGGATGGCCCCGCCGTACAGGCCGCTGGCCACCGTCGAGACCCGGGCGCCCGGCGGTTCGTCCATGAACGGCATGAACTTGTCGGGGAAACCCGGCATGGTGCAGCCGATGCAGATGCCACCGACGTTCGGGCAGCCGCCCACCCCGTTGATCCAGCCCCTCTTGGGGACATTGCACTTGACCACCGGGCCCCAGCACCCCAGCTTCACAATGCACTTGGGCGAGCCGTACTCGCTGGCGAAGTCGCCCTGCTCGTAGTAGCCGGCTCGGTCGCAGCCCTCGTGCACGGTGCTGCCGAACAACCACTGCGGTCGCAGGGAGTCGTCGAGGGGGATCATCGGTGCTTGCCCCGTGGCCTGGTAGAGCAGGTACAGGATCGTCTCGGAGAGGTTGTCCGGGTGGGTGGGGCAGCCCGGGACGCACACGATCGGGATGCCCGCCTTTGACCTCCAGCCCCACCCCAGATAGTCGGGGACGCCCATGGCGCCCGTCGGGTTACCCGCCATGGCGTGAATGCCGCCATAGCAGGCGCAAGTCCCGGCGGCCAGGACCACCAGCGCCTTCGGCGCCAGGCGATCGAGCCACTCGCTCGTCGTCATGGGCTGGTCGGTGTCCGGATTGTTGCCGAACCCGCACCAGTACCCCTCACGCTTGATGGCCTCGTTGGGGATCGAGCCCTCCACCACCAAGACGAACGGGTCGAGCTCGCCCCGGTCGGCCCGGAAGAACCATTCGATGAAGTCGTCGGTTCCCCCGACCGGGCCGCACTCGAAGTCGATCAACGGCCAGTGCACGGCGATCTTGGGAAGCCCAGGGAGCGCGCCCATGGCGATCTCCTCGATGCTCGGCTGGGTCGCCGCGGTGAGGGCGACGGAATCCCCGTCGCAGCTGAGCCCGGCGTTGATCCACAGCACGTGGACGACGGCTTCGTCCGGCGGCGCCTCGGTTACCGTCACGACAACCACCTCCCGATCGCGTGCCGCGCCGAAATGTGCGGCTCCCTGCGTCCTACGCCCCGCGGCTGCCCTTGTAAATGAGTGTCTTTCACACCGTCAAGAGGTCCGGGCTCAACGAAGTGGGTGAATTGGAATGGGGAGGCAGGGAAGTGGGGTAGGGGTAGCGTTGGTCGATCGGCTGCGGGGCCGGACGGGGTCGCAAGCAGCCCGGGAGGGTGCCATGGCGACAACGGCGCACAAGATGTCGCGTTTCGAGCTGGCACCCCCCCGTCGGTTCATGTTCCCGGCCCTATTGCTCTTGCTCTCCGAGCGGCCTGGCCACGGGTACGGGTTGGTGCCGGAGCTCCAGGCGCTCGGCTTCGGCCATGTCGACCGGCCGGCTGTGTACCGGGCTCTTGCGCAGCTGGAGGGTGACGGGCTCGTCGAGGTGTCGCCGCCGAGCGCCATGGCAGGGCGTGCCCGCCGGATCTACCTGCTCACCGATGCCGGAGGGCGGGCGCTTCGGCAGTGGATGGGCGTCATCAAGCAGGAGCACGACCACCTCGGCCAGGTCCTGCGCCGCTATCAGGCCATCGCTACCACCGACTCGGTGCTGGCCGAAGTCGAAGGAGGCTGGGCCCTGACCTTGGGCGTGTACCCTTCGCCAGTGTCGTCCAGCAGCGGCGGACGGAGACGGCTCGTCTCGGTGGACGAGCTCTTGGACGGGCCGGCAGCGGACGCCTGCGCCGGCTGGGTTGCCACGGAGCCGGCGGTGGTGCGCTCCTTCCGCCTGGTCCCCGATCGGTCGGCAGTGCTGGTAGAGGTCCGGTCGACGGTGGGACCGTTGAGCTTCGGCGTCATCGGGATCGGAGGATCGATCCGCGCCGCGGTCGTGACAGGGGTGGTGCGTACCGACATCGCCCCGTCGGCGCGCCTCGAGATCGACGTGTCCCGTCTCAGCTCTGGCCGGGCGTTGTACGACGCCGAGCTCCTACGCAGGATCGACGCCCGCCGCTATCCGACGGCCGCGGTCGATCTGCAGGAGTGCACGGTGAGCGGGCCGGGGGCCCGCTACCGGCTCGTGGGGGAGCTCACCTTCCATGGCGTCACCAGGCCGGTCACCGGGACGGTGCGCGTGAAGGCCGTGTCCGACTCCCACCTCGTCATCACCGGCGAGCAGGTCTTCGATGTCCGCGACTTTGCCGTGACTTCGCCGACCGTGCTCATGTTCCGCATCTATCCCGACGTACGAGTGCGGCTCCAAGCCGAGGCCGAATTGGAGGTACCCGGGTGAGCATCACTCTGGCATTGGTGATCGGGTACGTGATCGGGGCCAAATCTGGCGGAAAGGACCTCGAACGGCTCCGTCGCTCGTTGAAGGCCCTGTACGACACCGATGAGCTCGCAGACGTGATCTCGTCCGCCCGTGCGCAAGCAGGAAGCACCCTGCGGGCGTGGGCGGCTGTCGTCGACGGCGAGGACAGGCCGTCGGACGCCGGCGGGGATCTCGTGGCCCGGGTCACGAGCCTGCTTGGCCACGACCGACCGTGAGGTCGGGCCGCCCGGGCCGGTCCCGCTCCCGTCCGTTCGGACCGTCACGTCTGGCTCCCGCCTCCCGTCCTCGCCGGTCACACCCCCCGTCCGTCCCCCTCCGGACCGCCTCAACCCTCCACCGCCTGACCGATCCCGCGCAATCCGACCGGCGTGCCTGCCGATCCGATGGTGGGCTCGGCTTGTAGGCGAACGACCTGGACCTGGTGGTCGGGGCGGATCACCCGGTACTCTGCCTCGAAGGGATCCCCCGATGAGACCGAGGCGCTCATCGCCGCCCGGACGCGTTCGCGGTCTTCCGAATGGATGAGCTGCAGGTGGGATTCCAGGGTTCCGTCGAAACCACGGGGGTCGACCCCGTGCATCCGGTAAAGTTCGGCGCTCCACTGCACGGTGCCCGTCCTGAGATCCCATAGCCAGCTTCCGACGTGGGCCAGCGCTTCGCCCTGCTCCAGCCGAGCCTCCACCTCCGCCAGGCTCGCTTGGGCCAGCTGCTGCTCGGTGACGTCGCGGACGATCACGACCGACGCGACATGTCCCCGCGAGTCGTCGACCACCGGACCCAGGGAGAGAGAGACCGGCATCGGCATCCCGTCGGGCAGGAGAACCTCGCTCTCGAAGCGCTTGATCTGATCACCGGCGATTGCCATCGCGAGAACGGCCCGCACCTCCTTGCGCAGGTGCTCGGCGAAGAGGTGGTCGAGGGGCTCGCCGAGGGCGACGCTGGCGGCACAGCCGAACAACCGCTCGGCCGCCTTGCACCACGTGGTGATCGAGCCGACTGCGTCGCAGACGAAGACAGCGTCGTCGGAGGTCTCGGCCACCGCTCTGAAAAGGGCATTCGCCGTGATGTCGCCTGTCGTCGCCAACCGCTGTGCCCTGTCGGCTGTGCCCATACGCGATCTCCACCCGTCATAGCTCTGCTGACGGCTCGACGGTGGATGGTAGTGGAGCGGCCGACGAGGATCGAGCCCGTTCCGTCAGCTCGACGGCCTGGCCCGGCCGGTGGCAGTGCACCACCGGACGCAGGAATCGCCGCGCCGAGGGGGCGCGCACCGACCCGGTGCCCCGGTCACGAGCCTGGCCGTCGACGGTCGCCGATGTCCCACACGACGGCGCTGCCGACGCCGGCCGTGGGCGGTCCGAGCACCTCGGTCAGCGCCCGCAGGACGTCCGCCGACCCGTGGCGCCTGCCGAGCACCACCACCGTGGCGATGCCGTCGGCGCCGAGGGCGGCCCGCACGGCCCGGCGCTTGGGCGGCGGCACCGGGAGGGCCAGGGTGCCGATTGTGGCGGCGGCGAGGAGGAGCCAGAGGGCGTCCGGCGGGGGCGACTGGATGGCGCCGTGGTGCCCCGGGACCAACGCGTACCCGTCGGCCAGGTCGAAGGGGAAGCCTGCCCGCGCCTGCCACACCATCTGGTCCGAGACGGCGCCGGGGGCGAACGGGTACACCGCCACCACGTTCCGGCCGGCGGTGGCCGTCGGCGCCGCCCGGCGCGCCCTCCCGGGCTCGGACGCCGGCGCCCCCGGGGCCGAGAGCAGCGGGGAGCGGAAGGCGGGCCGCCCGGCCAGGTGGCGCACCGGGTAGGGCCACGGCGGCACCAGGGCCATCGTGGCCAGGGCGGCGACGGCGAGGCACGAGGCAATGGCGAGGCGGGCCCGACCTCCCTGGCCCCGGCCACCGATGGCAGCGGGTGCCCCCCGCCGGACATGGTCGACGACGAGGGCCAGGGCGAGCCCGGCGAAGAGGTCCACCAGGGCGGCGAAGCGCTCGGGGACGACGGAGTCGAGCACAGGAAGGTGGCTGAGCACGGCGGCGGGCAGGGGGAGGGGCGTGGTCCCCGAACCGAGGTGGAGCCGGTAGCCGAGGGAGGCGACGTAGGCGACGACCACCATGGCCAGGGCGAAACGCAGCGGCCCGGACCGCCGGTAGGCGAGCCCGCCGCCGCCCAGGACGAGGAGCAGGGCCACCCCCAGGTAGCTGCCGTTGCCGCCGGAGATGAAGGCGACGCCGCCGAGCTCGCCGTGGGGCAGCACCGAGGCGCCGACGGTCGCCGACAGCCGGTCGATGTACGGCCACACCGGCCCCGAGATGTGGCGGGGGCCGGCCACGGCCATCCACGCCGGGTAGCCGAGCAGCGCCACGGCCAGCCCGCCCGCCGTGGCCAGGCCCGGCCACGCCCACGACAGGCGGGGGAGCACCAGGCGCGGGTGCGCCGCCGCCGCCAGCACCAGGCCTGCCGCCACCATGACGGCAGTGACGGCCAGCATCTCGGTCGAGAGGAAGAACTGGGCGCACACGGCCAGGCCCAGCGCCACCCCGACGGTCACCGGCCGGCGCCGCCGGCGCACGAGGAGCTCGTCGAGGGCCAGGAAGATCAGCGGCGGGATGGGCAGCCAGGTCAGATCGAGATGGCCGAAGCGCAGGTCGGTCCCCACGAACGGCCCGAAGCCGTAGCACAGGCCCCCGACGAACGCCGCCGGCCGCCAGGCGACGTAGCGGGCGCAGAAGGCGTAGGCGGCGACGGCGCTCACCGCTGGGGCCAGCAGGCACGCCAGGCCGAACGCCGCCACCGGCCCCGCTGCCGCCGTCACCGGCCACAGCACCAGGCCGAGCAGGTCGACCGAGGTGTTGGCCAGGAGGTTGACGCCGGCCGGAGCGAAGATGGCGTGGCTGAAGAACGGGTTGGTGCCCGCCGTGAGGGCGTGGGGGAGCCAGGCGAGGAACCACACCTCCTGGCCCGGGTCCCCCGACCCGGGCGGGAGGGTCCGGGAGAGCCCGCCGGCCACCAGGTGCCACCATGCGGCCAGCGACAGCGCCTGGTAGAGGACGAACGCCACCACGTACGGGCGCCAGCCCCGTGGCGCCACCCGGCGCGCCGAGCCGTCCGCCCGGCGGCTCAGCCGCCGGAGACCGGAGGGAGCACGGCCACCTCGTCGGCCGGCCCGATCGGCGTGCCCGGCGCCGCCGGCTCGCCGTTCACCCATACCTGGGCCCGGCGGCACAGCTCGGCGAAGGCGGGCCCGAAGCGCTCGCCGCCACTGGCCACCACCTCTTGGACCGTGCCGCCGGCCAGCTCGGCGTGGGCGGCGCCGGCCAGATCCCGGGCCGGCCCGAACAGGAGCACCCTGGCCACCTCAGCCGCCGCTCGCCGGCCCGGGCGACGTTGGCAGTGCCACCTCAGCCGCCGATCATCGACATCGACCGCCGGGTGGGCGCGAAGCCGGGGTCGTCCATGCCGTGGCCCGCCCGCTTTGCCCACACCGAACGCCGGAGCAGCTGCTCGATCTCGGCGTCGCCCCCCCCGCCCCGCAGCACCGACCGGAGGGACAGCTCGTCGTCCGAGAAGAGGCAGTTGCGAACGTTGCCGTCGGCGGTGATCCGGAGCCGGTTGCAGTCGCCGCAGAACGGCCGGGTCACGCTCCGGATGATCCCGATCTCACCCTGCCCGTCGGCGAAACGGAACCGCTCGGCCGGGGCGTGCTCGTCGCTGTCGCCGGAGGCGCCGCTGCCGGGGGCGCCGCTGCCGCTGGCGCTATCGCCGGGGGTGCTGTCGCCGGGGGTGCCGCCGTGGGTGGGAACGGGGACGAGGGGGTGCACCCGGTCGATGGTCTCGAGGACGGTGCCACCGTCGACGACCCGGTCCGGCCGCCACGAGTGGTCGGCGTCGAGCGGCATGAACTCGATGAAGCGGACCGGCCGGCCGGTGCGGCGGGCGAATGCGGCGAAGTCGAGCACCTCGTCGTCGTTCTTGCCGGCCACCAGCACCACGTTGACCTTCACCGGGGGGAGACCGGCTTCCTCCGCCGCGTCCATCGCTGCCAGCACCGTGGCCAGCGACCCGCGGCGGCGGATGGCGGCGAACCGTTCCGGGCGTAGCGAGTCGCAGCTCACGTTGACCCTGGTGAGACCGGCGGCGGCCAGCCGCCGGGCGGCCCGTGCCAGCAGCATGCCGTTGGTGGTGAGCGCCACGTCCCGGTAGCCGATCTGGCGGAGGGCGCCGACCAGTTCGGGGAGCTCACGCCGGAGCAGCGGCTCGCCCCCGGTGAGCCGGACCGTCTCCACCCCCAGCTTCTTGGCCACGGTGGCGATCCTGGCCAGTTCGTCGACCGAGAGGACCTCGGCCCGCGGCAGGAAGCTCATCCCGGTCTCGGGCATGCAGTAGGTGCATCGCAAGTTGCAGCGGTCGGTGACCGAGAGTCGGAGGTCGTCGTGGATCCGCCCGAAGCGGTCGATCAGCGGCCCGGCCTCCGGCATGGCTGGAGCCGGGGCGCGCCGTCGGGGGACGGGCAGGGTGACGGCGGCGGGCGTCGGCGGGCTCACGGGTCGACGGTCTCCAGATCGTGGGCGAACGTTCCCCAGTCCTCGCCCCCGGGGGTGCCGGGGGTGCCGGAGGGGTCGGTGGGGCCGGAGGGGTCGGTGGGGTCGGTGGGGCCGGGATCGCCGGTCCAGCGTTCACGCTTCCACAGGGGGACCGCCACCTTCACGGTGTCGATGCAGTAGCGGGCGGCCTCGAACGCCTCGGCCCGGTGGGGGGCGGCGACGGCCACCGCCACCGCGTCCTCGGAGACCTCGAGGCGGCCGGTCCGGTGGAGGATGGCGATACGCCCGACGTCCGGCCAGCGCCGCCGGGCCGCCGCCGCCACCTCCTGCATGCGCAGGAGTGCCGGTCCCTCGTAGGCCTCGTACTCGAGCGTCTCCACCCCGACCCGGCCGAGGCTGTGGTCGCGGACGCAGCCGCAGAACGTGACCACGGCGCCGGTCCATCGTTCTTTGGCCCACCGGCCGATCTCGGCGACGGGCAAGGGCTCGTCGCTGAGCGCCACCCAGGTGTCGCCGGCCGGCGGGACGGGCCGTATGCCACCGGCGGCCATGGTCCCGGCCGAGGTGGTCAGCATCGCCAGGTCGGCGGGGGAGTCGACGTCGGCGAACACCGAGGCCGGAACGTGGGGTCCCCAGGCCTCCTCGTCGAGCACGGTGCAGACGCCGGCCCCGGGCAGGCCTCGCAGTGAACGCTGACCCCCTCCGGCGAGCACGGCGGCCGCGGCGAGATCGGCCGCCGCCCACCGGGCGCACAGGGGCTGGCGACGACCACCGACCTCGGGGACCACGGCGCCGTCGCCCGGCCAACGGGCGAGCAGGTCGAGGGCGGCGGCGGAGAAGCGGGGAAGATCGCAGGCGAGCACGATCGCCGGGCCCTTCCAGCCGCGGCTGCCCAGAACCCGAGACGCCGTGGCCAGGGCCCGGAGAGGCCCCTCGCCCGGAGTGTCGTCGCCGACGGCCGCCAACCCCGACCGGCCCGGACCGATCTCTATGACCGGTCCACCCAGCGCCGAGGAAAGGATCGTTCCCAGCCGGATGGCCATGGGGATCCCGTCCACCGGCAGGGTTGCCTTGTCGGCACCCATCCGGGTGCTGGCACCACCGGTCAGGAGGATCCCGGCAACGGACGGCGCAGCAGCCGTCATCGGAGGTCCCCCGGTGTGCCCGAGCGGCGCTCCCAGGTGCCCGAGCGGCCGCCTGACTTGTGCCACAGGGTGAGCTGGTCCATGTGGGCGAGTGGATCGAATGGCATCAGGGCCATCACCAACGACAACCCGGCGGCGCCACAGGCGGTCAGCGCCTCCATCTCCACCCCGGTCCGGTCGTCGACGGCCGCCGTCGCCTCGACGTCGAAACCGTCGTCACGCCGGTCGACCTCCACGGTGATGTCGCCGAGCAGCAGGGGATGGCAGAGCGGGATCAGCTGGTAGGTGAGCTTTGCCGCCTGAATACCGGCGACCTTGGCGGCAGCCAACGGATCGACGTCGCCGGCCGGTGGCAGGCGGCGAACGGCGTCCCTCTCGGCCCGCACGAGGCAACGGGCCACGGCCAGGCGGGCGGTGATCGGCTTGGCGGTGATGTCGACCATGCGGGCCCGGCCGTGCTGGTCGATGTGGGTGAGCTGCCCGCCGAGCTGCCGGGGAGTCAGTCCGGGTGGGGTCACTGGGCCACCTCCGCCCCGGCGACGATCCGCCACGGCGCCGAGTACACGTTGGCCCGGCCGTCGCGTACGAACCCGGCCAGCGTCATGCCCAGAGCCTCGGCCGTCCGGACGGCCAGGCTGGACGGCGCCGAGACCGCTGCCAGCGTCGGCACCCCGGCAACTGCCGCTTTCTGGACGATCTCGAAGCTCACCCGCCCAGACACCACCAGCACCGCCGAGGTAAGCGGCAGGCGGTGCTGCAGGCCGGCCCAGCCGATCAGCTTGTCGACCGCGTTGTGGCGCCCCACGTCCTCCCTGACAGCCAGCAGCTTTCCTTGGTGGGTGTACAGACCGGCGGCGTGCAGCCCGCCGGTCCGCTCGAACACCCGCTGGTGCTCCCGGAGCCGCGAGGGGAGGCCGGTCAGGGTCCGCGCGTCGACCTGGTGGCCGCGAGGCACCGCCGGGCATCGGTCCCGCAGGTCGTCGAGCGTCGCCGTTCCGCACACGCCGCAACTGGCGGTCACGGTTCCGGTCCGACGCCGGGCGGCCGCCTCGGGCACGGTGATGCCGGTCACCGTGACCACGTTGAACCGCTGCGGGTCGCCCGAGGGAAGGTCGCAGTACCGCACGGTCACGACGTCGGCCGCGCTCTCGAGCAGTCCTTCCGACAGCAGGAACCCGACCGCAAGCTCGAAGTCGTTGCCCGGGGTACGCATGGTCACGGCGACCGGGGTGGGCGCCTGTCCCCGGGCGGTCATCCGAATCTCCAGGGGCTCCTCACCGACCACCTGGTCGGGGCGCTCCGAGAAGGAGTCGCCCGAAAGAGCGTGCACCTGCACCGCCTCGACCGGGCCGGCACGTCCCGTCGTAGCCACCCGCCCGGGGCGTTGGTCGTGAAGGGTCATCTCCGGGTCACTACCCGCAATGCCGTCCGGCGCCTTCAGCCAGCCCGGCCGACCCGTGGCTCCTCCTTGCCCGCACCAGGCTCTCTGCCCACATCAGCCTCTCCGCCCACATCAGCCTCTCCGCCCGCACCAGCCTCTCCGCCCGCACCACGTGGGGTCGCCAGCTCCGCCGCCAAACGCTTGGCGATGCCTTGGGCCGCCGCCGGCTCGATACCAGACCTCCCGGCCAGCCAGGCGCTGAGAGGGGCCGCCGTGCGCTCGGAGGAATGGGCGGCCACGCCGGCCATGCCCAAGAGCGCGTTGACCTCCCCAGACGTCGGCGGCTCCACGCCCAGGGCTGCCGCCAGCCGGGTAGTCCACTCCTGCCCGGTGATGGTCATGGCATGGACGTCGCTGCTCGACGTGCGAGAGCGCGCATGGGACGAAGCTAGCGCAGCCCGGCGGCGAACCTGCCAACGGCACCCGGAGAACGGCGGGGCGGCGCCGGAAGGCAGTGGCGGCGCCGGAAGGCAGCGGTGGGGCCGGAAGGCAGTGGCGGCGCCGGAAGGCAGTGGTCGGGCCGGAACGACGGAGCGCAGTCATCCCAGGCTGCCCGGAATGGCAGGCCGGCCATTACGCTTCGACGGTGAGCTACCGGGCGAAGGTCCTGACGGTCTCGGACGGCTGTGCCGGCGGTCAACGTATCGACAAATCGGGGCCGGCGGTCGCCGCCCTGTTGTCCGAGGCCGGCTTCGTCGTGGTCGAGACGGCGGTGGTCCCCGACGGTGCCGACTCGGTGGCCGGGGCCATCCGGGGTATGGCCGATGGCTTCAACGGGCTGGTGGCGACGACCGGGGGAACCGGTTTCGCGCCCTCGGACCTGACGCCCGAAGGGACGGCGGCGGTGCTCGACCGTGAGGCTCCTGGCCTGGCCGAGGCCATGCGGTCGGCGAGCCCGAAGGGGGCGCTCTCCCGAGGTCGTGCCGGGACCAGCGGGCGGGCCATCGTGGTCAACCTTCCCGGCTCTCCGGCCGGTGCCGTCCAGTCACTGGAAGCGGTGCTCCGCTTGCTCCCCCATGCACTGGACCTCTTGGGCGGGCACCGGCCGACCGGGCCGCACCGGATCGGAGATGGCTCCTCGCTGCCGGGCTGGCCCGCCGACCGGTGAGCGTACCCGGGCAGTTGGCGCTTGGCCGATATCAGCAAGCCGGGGACTCGGCCGTCACGCCAACGTGCTGGCGGACCCAACGGGAGAGGTCGCCCGCCGGCAAGGGGCGGCTGAAGTAGTAGCCCTGGACCTCGTCACACCCGGCGTCGGCGAGCCAGGTCACCTGGTCGGGTCGCTCCACCCCCTCCGCCACCACGCTCATACCGAGCTCGTGGCCGAGCAGCACGATGGAGCGCACCACGGACCACCGTGAGCGGGCGAGCAGGAGGAACTGCCGGTCGATCTTCACCTCGTCGATGGGGAGGGTCTCCAAGTAGGCCAGGGAGGAGTACCCGGTGCCGAAGTCGTCCAGGCTGGTGGCGACGCCGAGGCGGCGGAGGTGCTCGAGGGCTGCACTGGACTCGGGACGGTCGCGCATGACGCTCCCCTCGGTGACCTCGACCACCAGTCGGTCTCCCGGCACTCCGGCCGTGGCCAGCCAGTGTTCGACCCGGGACACGAACCCCGCGTCGGCGATGTCACGGGCCGAGACGTTCACCGACACCCGCAGATCGAGATCTTCGGCCTCCCACCGGTGGACCTGCCTGAGGGCTTCGGGAACGACCCAGTTGGTCAGTGCCCTGATGAGCCCGGTCTCCTCTGCCATCGGGACGAACCGGTCCGGACTGAGCAGGCCATGACGGGGATGCTGCCACCGGACCAGCGCCTCGACGCCGGTGACGGACCCGGTGCGAAGGTCGATCTTGGGCTGGTAGTGCAGCGCCAGCTGCTCCCCACGGTCGAGGGCACGCCGAAGCTCGCCCAACAGGCCCAGCTCCGGGCCGGCCCGGGCGGTCATCGACCGGCCGGCGACCGCGTAGTCCTGGCCGGAACGCTTGGCCTTGTACATCGCGGCGTCGGCTCGCTGCAGGAGCCCGTCGACGTCGCTGGCGTGATCCGGCGAGCAGGCGATCCCGATGCTGGCGTCCATCTGGAGCAGGAAGCCCTCCATCTCAAACGGCTCGGAGAGCGACGCACTGATCCGCTCTGCCATCTCTTCGGCGTTGCCAAGGGCGCCCCGGCGCGTCAGGACGGCGAACTCGTCGCCCCCGAGGCGGGCGAGGACGTCTGTGGCGCGCAGGCATCGTCGTAGCCGCTGCCCCACCGCGATCAGCAGGTCGTCGCCCCGATGGTGGCCGAGCTGGTCATTCACCTCCTTGAACCGGTCGAGGTCGAGCAGGAGCGTGGCCACCGGCTCGCCGCTCCTGGACGCGGCGACCACCGCCTCGCGTAGGAGCTCGGAGAAGGCGCGACGGTTGAGCAGTCCGGTGAGCGCGTCGTGCGTGGCCTCGAACCGCTCCGCCGCTCGCAGGCGCGCGTTGTCGACCACCACCGCACCCTCGAGGCTGAGCTGTGCCAGCAGCTCACGGTCGCCGAACCGCCACCGCGGGCGCGGTGCGTGATCGCCGCAGAGCACCAGGCCGAGCGGGCCCTGGCTCGACAGAAGTGGTATGGCCGCCATCGACCGCAAGCCCAGCGATTGGGCTACGCCGCCATGGCGCACGCTCCCGGAACGCCCAGTGTCGCCGATCAGATCGGGACCCGCACTCGGTCCCTCCACGGCGCGCCGCCAGACCGGCGAGCCCCGGGCGGCCTGGCCCACGAGGTGCAAGCGGAGGCGGGCGGCGTCTTGCTGGTTGATCCCCGTACTGACCACGTCGGTGATGGTGCCGCCGTCGTCGACGAGGTAGGCACACGCCACCGGGAAATCCAGCACTTGGGCGGCCGTGCTGGCCAGGGCCTTGGCCGCCTCGATCGGTGAACGTGCCCGGACACCCAGTTGCAGGAGCCGGTGTAGGGCATCGGTCGTCGCCGCGTGCTGGCGCTCTTCCCGGGCGCTACGGGCCTCGCGCGACGTCTGGCGGACGAGGGCGGCCACGATCTGGACCACTTCGAGGTCCCCGGCCGAGCAGCACCACGCGCTGTCGCCCTCCAAGAGGAAGGTCGATCGCTCGCCCATCGGCACGACCAGGAGCGAAACGTTGCAGTCGCGCCCCGGCTCTTCGGCGGCCAGACAACCCCGCCACGACCGGGTGACCGGTCCGTGCTCGACCCAGCTGGTGTCCATCCAGGTGTCCAGCGCCGTCCTTGACGGCAGTCGTGCCCGCTCGGGCTCGGTGAGCAACGGATCGACCTCGCTGCGCCGGGAGATCATCGTCCGGTCCCGGTCCTCGGACCACGAGCTGCACCGGCGGATGTCGAGGAGGCGGACGAACCCGGCGCAGGCTGCGGCGAACACCACGCTCGGCGCGCTGTTCTCGAGCTGCGAGACCAGGCCAGCTATGAGGGCCAACCGTTCCCGAGCCGGACTGGCTCCCGCTCCGGCTACGGCGCCGCTTCCGGCGCCCGCTCCGGCGCCGATTCCGGCGCCCGCTCCGGCGCCGATTCCGGCTACGGCTCCGTCCTCGCCACCTTGCCCGCCACCGGGGTCGCCGTGGTGCCCGTAGGCCTCTGCCGCGGCCGGCAGGCAGGCTCCGTCCCGCTTCTGGCCAGCTACCTCGGTGCGGGCTTCGGACGCGACCTTCTGATGCATTCTCATCCCCTCTTTAAGTTGTCGGCACGAAGCGCCGGCAGCTTTCGCTCGCTTGCCGCTCGGCCGGCCATTCCACCCTCGGGTCCCGGCTGGCGCCGCTCCGCCGGCGCCGCGTTGTTGGCCAGCGGCAACGTTGTCCACAACCTTGGCGCCCTCGACCCTCGCCTGGGCGAGACCGGGACCGGGCGAGTACGAGCGCTCCTGGGCGGCGGTGGTCGGACAGAGCACCGCCGCGGTGCCCGCACCAAGCCCACGCCGATGTCAACGCCGCCCAGGTGCTGACGGCCCGAGGACAAGCAGCCGATGCCCGGTGGCGAGCAACAGGCAGCCCTCGTCTCACCCGACCGGTGCCTCGGGTGCAACGGCACAAGCGGGCTCGGGACCTTGTGCCAGCGGGTGCTTCATCAGGCGAGATCCGAAGGAACCAGCAGTGCGGGGCCGGATCGGCTCCTCACGCAGCAGTCGCTAAATTTGCGCGACTTGTCTTGCGGCAGACCCTTGGCGCCGGGGACCCACCCGGCCGGCGCGAGCGGCGAGCGGCTAGCGCGAGCCCTCGGCCTCCTGCAAGGCCGCCCACTCGGCCGCTTCCTCCTTGTGCCGGCGGTAGTCGAGCTTCCCGTTGGGGGCCCGCCCGACGGAGGGCACGATCCGCACCCGGCGCGGGGCCTTGAACCGGGCCAGGCGGCCCTTCACGTGGTCGATGAGCTCCGCTTCGCCGGGCTCGGCACCGGGGGCCGGCTCCACCACCGCCACCACGAGCTCCCCGTACCGGGTGTCGGGCACCCCGACGACCGCTGCGTCGCGCACGCCCGGGTGAGTCTTGAGGGCTTCCTCCACCTCCTCGGGGAACACCTTCTCGCCGGCGGTGTTGATGGTGCCCGAGCCGCGCCCGAGCACGTGGATGGAGCCGTCCGCCCGGACCTGGGCGTAGTCGCCGGGGACCGAGTACCGCACCCCGTCGATCTCCCGGAAGGTGGCCGCCGACTTCATCTCGTCCTTGTAGTAGCCGAGCGGATTGCGCCCGGCGATGGCGAGCACGCCGACCTCGTCCGATCCGGCCGGCACCGGGCGCCCGTCGGCACCGAGGACCCGGACCTCGGGGCCCAGGATGAACTGGGCCGTCCTGCTGGCCGAGCTTCCCGAGGAGAGCGACACACCCATGCCGAGCGCCTCGGACGAGGAGAAGGCGTCCATAAGGACCATGTCGTGGTGCGAGAGAAGCCCCTCCTTCACCTCTTCGCTCCACATCGCCCCCGACGAGATGATGCCGACCAGCGAGGAGAGATCCCACCGGTCGGGCTCGGCGTCGAGTGCAGCCAGCATGGGCCGGGCGAACGGGTCGCCCACGATGACGATCCCGTTCACCTTCTCGCGCTCGATCGTGTCGAGCAGCTCGATCGGATCGAGGTGACGGCTCTCCAGCAGCACCAACCGGCCGCCCTCGCTCAGGCACTCCTCGGCGACGAACCCGCCCGTCCCGTGCATCAGGGGGCAGACCGGGAGGAGCGACGACCCCGGGCCCTGCTCGGCCAGCACGCGCCGTACCCCGTCGAGCCCGCCGGCCGGGTCGTAGCGGCGGAAGCCGGCGGCGTTCATCCGGGCGAACAAGTCGTCCTGGCGCCACATGACGCCCTTGGGCATCCCGGTCGTGCCGCCCGTGTAGAGCATGACCAGGTCGTCGCCCGACCGACCCCACGGGGCCCGCACGCGGCCGGGCGCCGACTTGGCCGCCTCCTCGTAGCGGATCGCCCACTCCGGGCACGGCCCCGAGCCGTCGTCCACCCACAGCCAGCCACGCACGCGCGGTACCCGGGACCGCACCCGTTCGACCCGGCCGGCGAACGTGCCGTGGAACACCACGGCCACCGCGTCGGCGTTGTCCCACAGGTAGACGAGCTCGTCGTCGGCGTAGCGGTAGTTCGTGTTGACCGGCACCAGGCCGACCTTCAACGTGCCGAAGAGGGCTTCCATGTACTCCGGGCAGTTGTAGAGGTAGAGCGCCACCTTGTCCTGATGCTCGGTGTCCAGGGCGAGCAGCCAGCGGGCGAGCCCGTCCGCCCGGCTGTCCATCTCCGACCAACTGAGCCGGCGATCACCCTGGGTGAGGGCTGGCGCGTCGGGCTGGGCGTCGGCCACCGCCTCCCAGACGTCGGCGTAGTTCCAGTCGGTCTGTCCCGTCGGTTGTTGCGTCGCCATCTGGTCGCTCCCGGGTACGCGTGCCACTCCCCGAGGCCAGGCTCGGCCCCCGTCGACCCGCAGCTCCCCCGGTGGGACCGGATCACTCCCGTCCCGGGCCGAGCCTAGGCCGGGCTCACCACCGTCACTGGCGTCGCCCCCGTCACTGGCGTCACCACCGTTGCCACCCTCATTACCCTCGCCACCGTCAGCGGCGTCGCCGGGGGCGCCCGTCGGCCAGGCGCTGGCGGAGGAGCCGGCGGCGGGCCTGGAGCTCGCGGTGGGTGATGTGCTCGACGTCGTCGGCCAGGCCGAACGAGCTGCGGATGCCGTCGAGGTCGACGCGCAACGAGTCCGTCGAGTCAAGGCCCAGGTCGCCGGCGATGCGCTCGCCGTGCCGGGACTGGAGATGGAGGAGGACGGCGGCCATCTCCGACAGGACGTCGACGTCGGGGGCCATGGTGGACATGGCGTTGTCCAGGAACAGCATGTCCTTCACGAACAGCATGAGCTCCTTGGGGATGCGCGCCCCGACGCGCAGCAGGGCCTTGGTGATCTCCCGCAGCTCCCTGGTCAGGTCGTCGGCGCTCAGGGTGGTGGGGTCCACGACCGGGCGGTCGAGCCCGAGGTCGCCGATCACCGCCGCCACGTCGACTCCGGCCGGCAGCGCACCGAGGTCCCGGAGGGCTTCCACCTGGGCCCGCACGTCGTTGGTGGCGGTGGACATGACCAGGCGCAGGAAGGCCAGGCGCTGGCTCTCGTCGAGCCGGCCGGTGATCCCGAAGTCGAGCAGGGCGACGCGCCCGTCAGGGCGGACGAGCAGGTTCCCGGCGTGCAGATCGCCGTGGAACACGCCGTGGAGGACCAGCCCCTCGAGGAAGGCGACCAGGGTTCCCGAGAGAACGGCGGTGGTGTCGATCCCGGCCGCCCGCATGGTGGCGGCGTCGCCCCACGCGTACCCGCAGATCCGCTCCATGACGAGGACCCGTCGGGTGACCAGGCGGGGGTGCGGCCGGGGGACGACCAGCGCTTCCTGGCCGGAGCGGGCCAGCACGGCGGCCACGTCCAACATGTTGTCGGCCTCGAGCCGGAAGTCGAGCTCCTCGGCGATCGTCTCGGCGAAGACGTCCACCAGGGCCGGTGGGTTGGCCAGGGCGGCGACCGGCACTCGCCCGACCAGGAGCGGGCCGAGCCATCCCATGACGGCCAGGTCCTGGCGAACCGTGCGCTCGATGCCGGGGCGTTGGACCTTGACCACCACGTCCTCGCCGGTCTGCAGCCGGGCCGCATGTACCTGGGCGATCGAGGCGGCAGCCAGCGGCACCGGGTCGAACGTGGCGAAGAGGGCGGCGAGCGGTCGGCCCAGGTCCTCCTCGACCACCTGCCGCACGGCGGCGAAGCTCTCGGCCGGCACCCGGTCGCGGCACAGGCGGAACTCGCCGACCAGCTCGTCGGGGAACACCCCCTCGCCGGCCGACAGGATCTGCCCCAGCTTGATGTAGGTCGGGCCCAACCGCTCGAACGCCCGGCGCAGCCGGCGCGACAGGCCGGCGCGCGAGGACGGGGGCGCCCCACGGCGCTCCACCAGGTACCAGCCGGCGACGGCCAGGCCGAGGGTGGTCCCGACCCGCGCCGTCCTCGGACCTGGGGGGAGCCGTCGCCGGCGGGTGAGCGATCGTGCCGCCCGGCGGGCCCGGGCTCGCCGCTCGGGGCACCCTTCTCGCCAGGGGAGGTCCGCCGGGTCCACCGTCCACGGCGCCCGCTCAACAAACGATCCCCAGGCGAGGTCGGCCGGCGGGACGGGGCCTGCGATCCTGCGGCCGTCGCCCGAGCCGTCGCCCGAGCCGTCGCCCGAGCCGTCGTCGTCCCCGGCCGGCGTGCCGGCCACCGTCAGCGGTCGGTCACGGTCAGCGGGCCGGCGTCGGCGGAGCCCTGGCGGACGCCGTGGCCGGCCCGCTGCGAGAGTTGGTCGGGGTCGTACAGCATCCAGTAAGCGTTGCGGGCGTGCTTGCGTGACCGGTCCCGGCAGATCTCGGCCAGTCGGGCCGGGTCATCCGCCTCGTCCTCGTGGACGAAGACCTCGAGAACCGGGGTGCTGGTCATGAGCTGGGCCAGCATGATCCCGGTCGACGCCTCATGGGCGCAGGTCTTGTCGATCGGCGCTCGCCCGGGCATGCCCAGGGCCACGACGATCCGGCAGCCGTCCTGCTCGACCAGGCGCTTGGCCGCCACCGCCAGGTCCTTGAACCCGGGCACGGTCCGCCGCACCACCCTGAACGTGCTGCCGTGACCCGGGCAGGCGGCCAGCTCGTCGAGGACCTCGGCCCCCATGTCGTAGCGGGCGAACATCGTGTCGACCACGCCGATCCGGTCCATCCGGCCATTCTCGCGTGGGTCGCCGGGTGACGGTGGCCGCGCCGGCGGGGCCGGATCGGCGCGGCGGCCCACGCCGGCCCCGGTGGTGGACAATGGGCGGTGCCGGTGGAGCGGAGGGCGACGCCGGTGGGTGGGCAGACGATGCGGATGAGGGCGGGTGGCGAGGACGGGTCGGGACGGCTGGCGCCGGCCGCCCCCTCCTGCCTGCGCCGGTACGCCGCCATCGGGCTGGCGGCCACGACGGCCGTCGTGGCCGGGGCGGTGGTGGGCGGGAGCGCCTTCGTGTCCGAGGCTCCCGGCTCGTGGTTGTTCGGCACCCCTGGCGCCCACTTCGGCTCCCTGGCCGCCTCCGGCGCTCACCCGCCGGTCGTCGCCATGCTCTGCGTCTACGGCGGCCTGATCCTGCTGGCGGCCACGTGGTGGCGCCTGGTCCGGGCCCTCGACACCTCCCGGGGGGTGGCCGTCAGCCGGGTGGTGGTGGTGCTGGTGGTGTGGGCGATCCCGCTCCTCCTGGCCCCGCCGCTGTTCAGCCGGGACGCCTTCAGCTACGCCGGCCAGGGGGAGATGGTGAGCCACCACATCGACCCGTACCGCTACGGGACCGGGGTGCTCGGAGCCACCCCGTTCGACGCCTTCGCCGGCCCCCTGTGGGCCACCACCCCGTCGCCCTACGGCCCCGTCTTCCTCTTCCTCGACGGGCTGGTCACCGTCGTCACCGGCCATCACGAGCTGGCCGACCTGGTCCTCCTGCGGTTGCTGGCGGTGGCCGGCGTGGCCCTCATGGTGGCCGGCCTGCCGACGCTCGCCCGCCGGCTCGGACGTGACCCGGCGTCGGTGGTGGTGCTGGGGGCCGGGAGCCCGCTGGTGCTGGTGGCCCTGGTCGGCGGCGACCACAACGACGCCCTGATGGTCGGGCTGCTGGTGGCCGGCCTGGCCGTCGCCAGCCGGGTTGGTCCCGTCCCCGGCCTGGTGCTCTGCGCCCTGGCTGCCGGGGTCAAGGCCCCGGCGTTGCTCGGGGCGGTCTTCATCGGGTGGAACTGGGCCCCGGCCGGGGCGTCGGCCTGGCGGCGGGCTCGCCGGACGGTGGAGTCGCTGGCCGTGGTGGCCGCCGTGATGGCCGCCGCGTCCGGGGCGACCGGCATGGGCTGGGGATGGCTGGGGACGTTCACCGCCGCCGACAAGATCTCGACCGGGGTGACGCCGGTCGACGCCGCCGCCCACCTGGTGGCCTGGGTGGCCGCCGGCGTCGGCTTCCCGGCTTCCCTCGGGGCCGTCCGGGCGGTGATGGCGGTCGCCGGGCTGGTGGTGGCGGCCGGCGCCGGCGCCTTCTTGCTCTGGCGCTCGCCGCGGCTCGGGATGGTCCGGGCACTCGGAGCCACCCTGCTCGTGCTGGCCCTCCTGGCGCCGGTGCTGTGGTGCTGGTACCTCACCTGGGGGCTGGTGGTGCTGGCGCCGGTGGCGGGCGTACGCCTCCGCCGGGTCGTCGGCGCGGTGACCGCCGTCGAGGTGGCCGTCGGGGCGGCGTCGGTCCACCGTATGGTCAGCACGGTGCTCGCCGCCCCGCTCGGCGACGACCTGGTGCTGGTGGCCGTCCTCGGCGCCGTCGCCCTGGCTTGCCTGCGATGGGTGGGCTCGCCGGCGCCCGGCACCGGCCCGCCCGGCGGCCGGAGGCTCCCCTACCGGTCGGGCCGGGACCGGCGCTCGCCGTGGTCGGGGCAGCGCGCCGTCCAGCCGGTCGGGGTCACCACCACCGCCATCCACCGGCCACACTCGGCGCAGTAGCGCGGGGGATCGAGCTCCGGAGCGCACCCGGCGCAGGACGCCGCCGGTCGCCCGCATCCCGGGCAGAAGGCCGGCCGGCCGGCGGGCGACGGCATGCCGGGCCCGCCGGTCAGAAGGCGGCGCTCAGGGCGGCCACCGGCATCCGGAGGTCGTCCAGCATGCGGAGGTCCTCGGCCGGGGAGCGCCCGAGGGTGGTGAGGTAGTTGCCGACGATCAACGCATTGATCCCGGCGGTCATCCCCATCGCCTGCAGGTCCCGGAGGGTCACCTCCCGGCCGCCGGCATAGCGCAGGGTCACACCGGGGAGGGCCAGGCGGAACAGGGCGATCCAGCGCACCGCCTCCCAGGCCCCGACGGCCGGCCGGTCCCCGAGCGGGGTTCCCGGGCGGGGGTTCAAGAAGTTGACCGGGACCTCGTGCGGGCCGACCTGGCGGAGCTGGCCCAGCAGTTCGACCCGCTGGGCGTCGGACTCGCCCATGCCGATCAGCGCCCCGCAGCACAGCTCCATGCCGTGGCGGCGCACCAGGCGGCACGTCTCGACCCGCTCCTCCCACCGGTGGGTGGTCACCACGGCGGTGAAGTACGAGCGGGCGGTCTCCAGGTTGTGGTTGTAGCGGTGGACGCCGCCCTCGGCCAGCCGCCGGGCCTGGTCGTCGGTGAGGATGCCGGCGCTCAGGGCCACGTTGAGGCCGGTCTCCTCCCGCACCAGCGGCACCAGCTCGAGCACCCGTGCCATGGTGCGCTCGTCGGGGCCGCGCACCGCCAGCACCAGGCAGAATTCAGAGGCGCCGAGGGCGGCCGTCTCCCGGGCGGCCCGGAGGACCTCGCCGGTGTCGAGGAACGGCGTGGCCTTGACGGTCGAGTCGAAGCGGGACGACTGCGAGCAGAAGTGGCAGTCCTCGGGGCACCCGCCGGTCTTGGCCGACAGGATCCCCTCCACCTCCACCGACGGGCCGCACCAGGTCAGCCGGACCTGGTGGGCCAGGGCGGCCAGGGCGACGACGGCCCCGTCGGGCAGGGCGGCCAGGGCGGCCAGCTCTCCGTCGTCGAGCATCCGGTGCTCGTCGAGCAGCGCCCGCTCGGCCCCGGCCAGGAGCGCCCGATCGGCCGGGAGGGTGCCCGCCGGTCGGGGGATGGCCGCCGGCCGGGCGACGGTGCTACGCATGCGGGCAGGAGTCGGCGTTCCGGGCACGGCGCCAACGGTAGCGGGGGGCGGGCGGTGGAGCCGAACCGCCGGCGCCCCGGGGGTGCCGGGCGTCGCCCGGGCCGTCGCCCGGCCGGACGAGCAGGAGGTCAAGGCGACGATGGGGTGGGATTTTTCGACCGAGCCCGAGTTCGAGGCGAAGCTCGAATGGATGCGCCGGTTCGTGCGCGAGGAGATCTTCCCGGTCGAGACGCTCGACCTCACCTACGAGCAGGTGCTCGACCTCATCCGGCCCATGCAGGAGGAGGTGAAGCGCCAGGGGCTGTGGGCTGCCCACCTCCCCGCCGAGCTGGGCGGCATGGGCTTCGGCCAGGTGCGCCTCGGCCTCATGCACGAGATCCTGGGCCAGTCGCCCTACGGCCCGGTCGTCTTCGGCAACAACGCCCCGGACTCGGGCAACGCCGAGCTGCTGGCCGTCGGCATCGCCGAGAGCGGGCACGAGGACCAGCGCCGGCGCTGGCTCGAGCCGCTGCTTGCCGGCCGGCTGCGCAGCGGGTTCTCCATGACCGAGCCGGGCACCGCCGGCTCCGACCCGACCCTGCTCGCCACCCGGGCCGTGCGTGACGGCGAGGAGTACGTGGTCAACGGGCGCAAGTGGTTCACCACGAACGGCTCGGTGGCCGACTTCGTCATCGTCATGGCCGTCACCAACCCCGACGTCCATCCCTACCAGGGGTCGTCGATGATCCTGGTGCCGGCGGGCACCCCGGGGATGACGGTGGTGCGCGACGTGCCCACCCTGGACAACGTCGGCGCCGCCTTCGGCTCGTTCGGCAACCACGCCGAGATCGAGTACCGCGACGTGCGGGTGCCGGTGGAGAACCTGGTGGGGAGGGAGGGCGAGGGCTTCCGCCTGGCCCAGGCCCGGCTGGGGCCCGGGCGGATCCACCACTGCATGCGCTGGCTGGGACAGTCGCAGCGGGCGTTCGACATGCTGTGCGAGCGGGCGGTGTCCCGGTACGCCCACGGGTCACTGCTGGCCGAGAAGCAGACGGTGCAGAACTGGGTGGCCGACTCGATGGCCCAGATGTCGGCGGCCCGTCTCATGACCCTCCAGGCGGCGTGGAAGATGGACCGGGAGGGGGCGGCAGCGGCCCGGCTCGAGATCGCCATGATCAAGTACTACGGGGCCGGCGTGCTCTTCGACGTCATCGACCGGGCCATCCAGGTCCACGGGGCGCTCGGCATCTCCTCCGACCTCCCGCTCGAGGCGATGTACCGCCACGCCCGGGCCGCCCGCATCTACGACGGCCCCGACGAGGTCCACCGCCAGACCGTCTCCCGCCACGCCCTGCGCCGGTACCGGGCGGCCGAGGTGCCGACCGAGCACATCCCGACCCGCCGCCTGGAGGCGAGGCGGAAATTTGCCGACGTGCTGGCCGCCGTCACCGACAACGACTGACCCCGAACGGGCGGTCAAGGGAACCGGACCGACGTACGGCCTGCTCCTGTCGAGCGTGGCGAGATACGCCACGAAGCGAGCGTTCATCTCCGCTGGCTTGATCCGCCCACTCGGCGGCGCCCCTTGACGGTCCCTTCGTATCACGTCTGGAGAGGGTGACGACCGGACGCCGAACGGGGTTCCGAGCGTTCACCCTGCTCACGGCACCCACGGATGCACCAGGAGAGTCATCAGCCTTCTCTCGAGCTCGAGTAGTGGTCGAGACTTCTCCGACCGCAGGGGGGCACCCGACGGCCGACTCTGACCTGAGCGGGCGAGGAGTGCCGCGCACCAACGGTGCGGGAGCTGGCGATTGGGGCCCACGGGCCAGACGAGCGCCCTGGAGGCGCCGTCCGACCAGCCCGACGGTACCGGCGGTCGCCTACCATCGTGGCCTTGCCCGGGCAGCCACCGGCGGCGCCCGGATCGACCAGGGAGGCGACGCTGCCATCGAGAGCCCACCGGCAGGCCTGGCAGGACTGGGGGGCGGTCAACCCGCTCTTCTCGATCCTGACCGACCCGCGCTGGCGCCACGGCGGTGACGTCGACGAGTTCCTCGCCACCGGTGAGGGGACGGTCGCCCAGCTCATGGCCGAGGTCGACCGGCTCGGTCTGGGCCGGGAGCGGCGAGCCGCCCTCGATTTCGGCTGCGGGGTGGGGCGTCTGACCGCACCCCTGGCCCGGCGGTTCGACCAGGCGGTCGGGGTCGACGTCGCCGAGAGCATGCTGGTGACGGCCCGCCGGCTCCACGCGTCGGTGCCCAACTGCCGCTTCGTCCGCAATGACACCGACGACCTCTCCCGGTACGCCGACACATCGTTCGACCTGGTGGTCAGGTTGTTCGTCCTCCAGCACCTCGACTCGGACCGGGCGATCGAGACGCTCCTGGCCGAGCTGGTGCGGGTGCTGGCCCCCGGCGGCGCCCTCGTGGTCAACCTGTGCTCGGCGGTCGCCCCGCCCACGCCTCCGCTCCCCTTGGCCACCCGGGCCGGGCTGCGGGCACGGGCGGCGGCGGGCCTGCGCCGGGCCGGCGTCCCTCCCGGGGTCCTCTACCGGGCCCTGGACTGGACGCCGCCGATGACGATGCGGCCCATCACCGAGGCCCGGGCCCGGGCCGTGCTCGAGGCCGCCGGGGGCCGGATCGCCCACATGGGCGAGCCGGAAGGGGACCGGGGCGGCACCGTCCACCACTTCTTCTACGTCACCAGCTGAATCCGGCGGTCGTACCGGCATACGGCTCACAGGAGGATGCCGCCCCGGTCACCCACCCATCGGCGGGGCGGGTCGCAGAGGTTGCTCTGGGCGGATCCTTTCCCTCACGGAGCCCTTCCCGTCGCCGCCCCGCCGCCCCGGACCCCTTCGGGACGGGCCGCCCGCGCCTCGTGGTACCCGCTTCCCCTGGCCGTGGTGGCGCAGGCGCCCGCCTCCTGCTCGACCTCGCCGGCGCGGCGCGGCCACAGAGAGCGACCGTTCGGTGGCGTGAGGAGGGGCGCGCCGAGGCGGCA
>JBOGGE010000001.1:0-2083 GCA_050743865.1 Acidimicrobiales bacterium | reverse complement strand
CTACACCTGGTTCGCTTCGAGCTTCCTCAGCGGCTCGACACCAGGGTTCAAGTACTACGAGACCGCCCGGCTCAACGTCGAGGTCTCCGACGTGTCGCTGGCGCCGTCGACGCGCTACTCGGCGACGGCCGCACAGTTGACAGCTGCCGGCTACACCTCGATCGGCGCCGTCTTCAGCGCGTCTCCGGCGCTGACGCCCCAGCCGGCGGTGACCAAGGTCACGCCGGCCACAGGCTCGGTCACTGGCGGGATCACCGTGACGGTCAGCGGGACCACATTGGCCCGCACGGACACGGTCGAATTCGGCAAGACGCCGGCCGTCATCCAGTGGGCACCCACGAGCTCCACACTGGTGGTCACTGCGCCGCCGGGCTCGGCGGGCCCCGTGAACGTGACCGTCGCCGGCACGGCGGGGACGAGCCGCGTCACCGCCGCCGACGGGTACACCTACGTGGCGCTCCCGACCGTGACCTCGGTGACGCCACCTTCCGGCCGGGCCCGGGGCCAGAACTTCGTGACCCTCAAGGGCACCCACGTCGTCACGACAGACACAGTCAGGTTCGGCACGACCAACGCCAGCATCATCTCGATGACAGTGGGGTCGGGCACCATCGTCGTCGCCGCGCCGCCGGGATCGGCAGGCACCACCGTCGACGTGACCCTTCGCGGCAGGACCGGCGTCAGCCCGGCTACGCCGGCTGACCACTACGGGTACGTGGCGACGCCCCCGACCGTGACCGGGGTCACGCCCTCGTCCGGCCCGGCGGCCGGCGGGGGCGAGGTCGTGGTCACCGGGACGAACTTCTCCCCGAGCTCGGTGGTCGACTTCGGCTCGGTGCCGGCCACCGGCGTGACGCGCTGCCAGTCGACAGTGCCCCCGGGGGCCAAGTGCCCGACAAAGGTGGCGACAACAGGCACAACCTGGACGTCGCTCATCGCCACCGTCCCGGCGGGGACGGCGGGGGCAGTTGACGTCACCGTGACAACGCCCACAACAGGTAAGAGCTCGCCCTCGGCGGCGGGTCGCTACACGTACCTGGCGCCGGCCACAACGCCGGTGACCCCACCGGTGACAGTGCCGGTGACCCCACCGGCGACCGCACCGGTGACAGGGCCGGTGACGGCGCCGGTCACGGGATCGTCAGCCGGCAAGGGCTACTGGCTCACCGGCTCCGACGGCGGCATCTTCGCCTTCGGGGACGCCGGCTTCCACGGCTCGGAGGGCGGCCAGCCGCTCGACGCCCCGGTGGTCGGCATGGCGGCCACCCCCGACGGCCAGGGCTACTGGGAGGTGGCCGCCGACGGCGGCATCTTCGCCTTCGGGGATGCCGGCTTCCACGGATCGGAGGGCGGCCAGCCGCTCGATGGCCAGGTGATCACCGGGATGGCGCTCGACCCGACCGGGGCCGGGTATTGGGACGTCGCCGGCAACGGCCAGGTCCTCGCCTACGGCACCTCGTCGAGCCTGGGATCGCTGCCCGGGATCGGCGTCCACGTCGCCCACATCGTGGGTATGGCCGCCGACCCGGGCGACTAGACCCCCGGATGCGGCGCGCCCGACGGGCCGGCCGACGGAGATCACCCGACGGAGATCACCCGACGGAGATCGTCGTGTCCCACCCGCTCGACCCGACGCTCCCGGCGCTCCCGGTGCTCCCGGTGCTTGGAGGGGAGCGGATCCGGGTAGGTCACTGAGAGACGACACCTTGGAGAGCCCTTCGCTTGAGGTCCTTCGATCTCCGTCGAAGGCGAGCCATTCCTCTGTCGAAGGCGAGTCGTTCGACGTGTCGTGCGGAGGGGAAGGCCGAGGGGAGGAGACACCCATGCAGACCACTGGATTCGTCCATGACGCGCCGACGCTCCACGGTGAGTCGGGCATTCCTCCGGTACCGCCGCCGGGCCCGCGCCGTGGCCGGTTGTGGCCGGCGGCGGTGATCGCCGCCGGCATCGTCGGCTTGGCCGGCGTCGGCATCGGTGCCGCTGCGCTCATCCAGGCGCCGACACGGGTGGTGGGGCCGCAGGGAACGCAGGGGGCTCAGGGAACCGCCGGGCCGGCTGGCGCGCCCGGCCCCCAGGGCACCGC